>CACGBM010000071.1 GCA_902571315.1 Rhodospirillaceae bacterium | reverse complement strand
AATGTGTTGAGTATATTGCTAAATTAAATACAAATTTTAAAGTTAGTAGTCAAATAATACCTTCTTGTATTTATAGTAATCCTCAGGTAGCATCCATTGGTCTAACAGAAGCTAAAGCAAAAAGCCTTAATAAGGAAATTAAGGTTGGTAAATTTCCACTATCTGCTAACGGTAAAGCTCTAGCATTAGGAGAAGGGGAAGGTTTTATAAAAACATTATTTGATGTTAAAACCGGAGAAATTTTAGGGGCACATATGATAGGACCTGAAGTAACTGAATTAATTAATACATTTTCATTGGCTATGAAATTAGAAGCTACTGAGGCTGATATAATAAGTACAGTTTTTCCTCATCCAACATTATCAGAAGCCATTCATGAATCAACTTTAGATGCATACAACGAGGCAATACATATTTAATGGTTAATTATAATTCTTATATATCTAAGACTCATTTAAAAAATACTAGTCATATAAAACTAAAAAGACCTAGTTGGATAAGAGTAAAAGCACCCATATCTGAAGGATACAATGATTCAAGGTTATTAGTAAAAAAGTTAAATCTAAACACAGTATGTCAAGAAGCTGCATGCCCAAATATAGGAGAGTGTTGGGAAAACAAACATGTGACTGTTATGATTTTGGGTAAAGTTTGTACTAGAAAGTGTACTTTTTGTAATATTTCTACTGGAATTCCAGATAAAGTTGATAGTACAGAACCTATTAGGTTAGCTAAAGCAATTTCTGCATTAGAACTTAAACATGTTGTCATAACTTCAGTTGACAGAGACGATCTCAAAGACGGAGGAGCAAAACATTTTTATGATTGTATAAATGAAATTAGAAAGTTAGATAAGAAAGTAACAATAGAAATTTTAGTTCCTGATTTCCAACGAAAAAACAACGCGTTGAATATTATTGCTAAAGCTAACCCAGATGTTTTTAACCATAATTTAGAGACTGTTCCTAGACTTTATAAAGAAATTCGAAAAGGTGCTAATTACAATCATAGTTTGAAAATTCTAAAAAAAATAAAATCCTATAGCCCTAAAATATGGACTAAATCTGGTTTAATGGTTGGTCTAGGTGAAAGTATTAATGAAATTTATTCAGTAATGAAGGATATGAGAAATAACTCTGTGGATTTTGTAACAATTGGACAGTATTTACAACCTAGTAAAGGACATCAAGAGTTAAAAAAATACTATACTTTAGAAGAGTTTAAGGAGTTAGAAAAAAAAGCATGGGAATATGGTTTTTCAATGGTGTCTTGTAGTCCTTTAACAAGGTCTTCATATCATGCAGATGAAGACTTTGCCAAACTAAAAAAACTTAATGCATAAATATTCTAATTCAATAGTTTTACCTTTTAATGCTAGACAATTATATGAGATTGTAATTGATGTAGAATCATACCCTGAGTTTTTACCATGGTGCTTATCATCAAGAATAGTAAAAAAAGTTGATGACAATAACTTTGATGCTGAATTAACAGTTGGGTATAAAGCTATAGATGAAAAGTATATAAGCAGGATACAAGCTGAGTATGAAAAAAAAATTATTTCTAAAGCTATCTCAGGACCATTTAAATCTTTAGATAGTTCTTGGTATTTTAAAAATATTGATAAAAAACAATGCAGAGTAGATTTTATGATTGAATATCAATTCAAATCATTCTTTTTAGATAAAGTAATGGGTAGCTTATTTAAAAAAGCAACAATTAAAATGTTAGATGCTTTTGAGTTAAGGGCTAAAAACTTACATAATTGAATGTAATTTTTTAAAGGTTTCATTGATTGAAAACATGGATGCCTTTAACCTTATTTTATATCTATTACCTTCATAAAAATTTTTAATAGTAAAAATATTTTTTTTTTTTATGTAAAAGCTATGAAAAACCGTTCCTACCGGCTTTTTTTTACTTCCACCTTCAGGGCCAGCAATGCCTGTAGTGCTTATGAAAATATCAGAGTTATTTTTATTTTTAAGGCCATTTATCATTGATTCTGCAACTTGTTTGCTTACTGCGCCATATTTTTCAAGTTCAAACATTGGAACATTTAAATAAATTTGTTTTGCCTTATTTGAGTATGTTACTAAGCCACAATCTATGACTTTTGAT
>CACGBM010000070.1 GCA_902571315.1 Rhodospirillaceae bacterium | reverse complement strand
ACTCAATGCATCGTCTAAATCACTAATGATGTCTTCTATATGTTCAATTCCTATAGATAGTCTAATATAATTATCATAAACTCCAGCTTTTTCCTGATCTTCTTTACTTAGCTGGGAATGAGTTGTAGATGAGGGATGAATTGCTAAGCTTCGAACATCTCCAATGTTTGCCACATGATAAAATAGTTTTAATTTATCAATAAAAACTTTACATGCTTCATAGCCTTTTTCGATATGGAAACCTATTAAATTTCCATATAGGTTTTTTGTAAAATATTTTTCATTATTTTTAGCGATATCTGGATAAATAACTTTAGATATATTTTTATTATTTTTTAAAAACTCTGAAACCTTTGCCGCATTCTGAGATTGTCTTTCAATTCTTAAAGGTAGTGTTTCTATCCCTTGTATAAATTGAAAGGCATTAAAAGGACTCATAGCAGAACCTAAGTCTCTCAGTAGCGTTGTTCTAGCTTTTAGAATATATGCTATAGGTCCTAATGGTTTAACTGCTTCTGTCCAAACAACTCCATGATAACTAGGATCAGGGTTACTCAATGCAGGTTGTTGTTCTTTAAATTTTTCCCAATCAAATTTTCCGCTATCTACAATCACTCCTCCAATGGCACTTCCTTGACCTCCTATGTATTTGGTAGTGGAGTGAATTATTACTGAGGCTCCAAACTGAAAAGGTTTGCATATATATGGTGCAGCTGTATTATCTAAAATTAGCGGTATACCAAGTTTTTTTCCGATGTTAGAAACTTCCTCTATTGGAAAAATATTTAACTTTGGATTTGGAAGTGTTTCACCAAAATAAGCTCTGGTCTTGTTGTCAGTTGCTTTAATAAAAGCACTTGGGTCGCTAGGATCTACAAATCTCACTTCAATACCTTGATCTTTTAATGTATTTGCAAATAAATTCCAAGTTCCTCCGTAGATATCCGTAGAGCTTACAATATTGTCACCATTTCTAGTAATGTTTTGTATAGCCAGTGCCGATGCTGATTGTCCTGAAGACACTGCTAATGCCGCTACTCCGCCTTCAAACGCTGCTATTCTTTTTTCTAAAACATCACATGTAGGATTCATTATTCGTGTGTAAATATTTCCTAATTCTTTTAAAGCAAATAAATTTTCTGCATGTTGAGCATTATTAAATTGATAGGAAGTTGTCTGATGTATAGGTACGGCAACAGAATTTGTGCTAGGATCAGCACGCCAACCTGCATGTACCACCTGTGTTTCTTCATTTTTATAATTTGGATTAGTCATATTATCTCCTTTTCTGTGTAAGCCCCAGAATAAAAAATAATACTGAAAGAATTACCTCTTTAGCAGTATTTGTAATGCGCTCGCAAGCTGGAGCTCAAATCAGCGCAAAATATAATGTATTTATTTTTTTCTAAAAGTCAATATGTTAATTAAGTATATGAAAGTAGCCTTTATTTATAATGACATCTATAGGAATTCAGTTTTTGGAAAAAATCATCCCATAACAGATAAAAGAATTTCTAATGTCTATGATCTAGCTAAAATAATTAATTTTAAAAATGTAATATATCATGAAAGTTCTATAGCTAGTGTTGAGCAATTATCTTTATTTCATGAAAAAGATTATATAAATGCCTTATATGAGGCTGAAAAAAAACAAGAAGTTTCTTTAGAGAAACAAAAGAAATATAATATAGGCACAATAAGTAACCCCATATTTCCTGAAATGTATAAAAGGCACGCTATTGCAACTGGAAGTTTACTATTAGGAGCTGATTTAATAATTAATAACACATACAATTATATTTTTTCTCCAGGATCTGGTGCACACCATGGAAAAAAAAATAAGGCATCAGGTTTTTGTTATTTTAATGATATAGCTACATGTATTTTATATCTTAAAAAAAATAATATTAAAAAAATAGTCTATTTCGATATGGACGCTCATTATGGAGACGGAGTTATGGAATATTTTAAATCTAGGACTGATATTCTAACCATTTCAATACATCAAAATAATTTGTGGCCTAGGACAGGTGATTATTTTTATGGAGATAATGCGATAAGTATTCCAGTTGAAGAAGGGTTTGGTGATACAGAATTTAAAGACGTTTTTGAAAAGAGAATAGAAGTGAAAATAAAAAACTTTAAACCTGAAATAGCAATTTTACAAATGGGAGCAGATTGTTTATTAGATGATCATATGTCAAAACTCTGTCTTACTAATAATTCAATGCGATATACTATTAAGAAATTTAAAGGTTTATTAAAAAAAATTATTGTTTTGGGAGGAGGAGGTTATAATCCTTGGGTAACTCTTAGAGCATGGATATATAATTTAGCGACTTTAGCAAATGAAAATAGTAAGTTAAGTTTAAATAGCGAAGCTAAAAATTTTTTAAAAAATATTACTTGGAAAAATAATCCAAAACAAAATTGGATAGAACGAATAACTGATTTGCCAAATATTTTTGGAGACCAATAAATGAAAGGTTGTTTGCTT
>CACGBM010000069.1 GCA_902571315.1 Rhodospirillaceae bacterium | reverse complement strand
CTCTTTCTGAGGCCCTTTATCATAGTGGTATACACAATTTAACAAAAATTAAAATAATTTGGATTAATGCTGAAAAATCTATAAATATTAAAAAAGAGCTTAAAAATTTAAATGGTATATTAGTTCCGGGTGGCTTTGGAAAAAGGGGAATTTTAGGTAAAATAAGTTCTATAAAATTTGCTAGAGAAAATAATATACCTTTTCTTGGTATATGTTTTGGAATGCAATTAGCTGTCATAGAATATGCACAAAATATTATTAATATTAAAAATGCTAGTTCTAGCGAATTCAAAATTAAAAATGCAAAGAATATAATAGGTTTAATGACTGAGTGGATTAAGGATGGTAAAAATATTAAAAGAACCATAAATACAGATTATGGTGGGTCCATGCGATTAGGAAGCTATAAATGTATCTTACAAAATAAATCATTAATACGCAGAATTTATAATAAAAACATTATACAAGAAAGACATAGGCATAGATATGAAATGAACATTAAATATGAATCTCTTTTTAAAGAAAATGGAATGATAATTTCAGGTAAGTCGCCAGATGGAATGTTGCCAGAAATTATTGAGCTTCCTGGTCATAAATGGTATCTAGGGGTTCAATTTCACCCTGAACTATCTTCGCAGCCATTAAAACCTCACCCAATATTTAATTCTTTTATAAACGCTTCATTATATAATAAAAGACATGCAACATCATAATAAATCAGTAAAAATTAAAAATTTTGAAATTAATAATTTAAATCCTTTTATTCTAATTGCTGGACCATGTGCTATTGAAAGTAAAGATCACGCGTTTGATATGGCTGCAAAAATTAAGGAAATATGCACGCAGTTAGAGATAAATTTTATTTATAAATCCTCTTTTGACAAAGCAAATAGAACAAGTATTGCTAGCAGTAGAGGAATTGGAATAGAAGAAGGGTTAAAAATTTTAGCATATATTAAAAAAGAGCTAGATATTAGTATTATAACGGATGTTCATGAAAAAGAACAGTGTCAAGAAGTAGCATCGATAGTAGATATTTTGCAAATTCCTGCTTTTTTATGTAGACAAACAGATTTATTAAGCAAAGCTGCGCACACAGGCAAAGCTGTAATGGTAAAAAAAGGACAATTTTTAGCACCTTGGGAAATGTCAAATATTGTTAATAAATTAAATAACGCAGGATGTAATAAAATTATTCTTTGTGAAAGAGGAACATCTTTTGGTTATAATAATTTAGTATCTGATATGAGGTCTATACCAATAATGAAAAAAACAGGGTGGCCAGTAATTTTTGATGCCACTCATTCTGTTCAGGAACCAGGTGGGCTTGGAGCAAGTTCAGGTGGCAAAAGACAGTATGTTCCATATTTAGCAAAAGCATCAGTGGCAGTAGGAGTTTCTGGAATATTTATTGAAACGCATCAGGATCCAGATAATGCGCCGAGTGATGGACCTAATATGTTAAATATAACTGATCTTAAAAAGTTGTTACAAAAACTTAAACAAATTGATAAGATAATCAAATAACATGTCTATTATAGAAAAAATAAATGCTTATGAAATACTTGATAGCAGAGGGATACCTACTTTGCTTACACAGGTTATACTTGATAACGGTATTAAAGGTAATGCTGCAGTTCCTTCTGGTGCATCAACTGGTATTCACGAAGCTTTAGAGTTAAGAGATAAGGATAAAAACAGGTACAAAGGTAAAGGAGTTTTAAATAATATTGATTTTATAAACTCACTAATATTAGATGCTTTACAAGGACTTGATGTAAGAGATCAAAAAAATATAGATTCTAATCTCCTAAAATTAGATGGCACAAAAAATAAAAGTAAATTAGGTGCTAATACACTACTATCTGTTAGTTTAGCTGTAGCAAAAACTGCTTCTAATTTAAATAAAGTTGATCTTTATCATTACTTAGGAGGGATTAATACAAATTTATTACCAATACCCTTAGTAAATGTGATAAATGGTGGAGCTCACGCTGCTAACAATTTAGATATTCAAGAGTATATGTTAGCACCTGTAGGTGCTAAAACTTTTAGTCAAGCAATAAGATGGTGTTCTGAGATTTTCTTTAACCTAAAAGAATTACTAAAATCGAATAGTTATTCTACTTCAGTAGGCGATGAAGGTGGTTTTGCTCCAAATTTTAAAAGCAATTTTGAACCATTGGAGTTTCTTATTAAAGCAATTAAAAAATCAAAATTAAGCCCGGAAAGAGATGTAATGATATCCCTTGATGTAGCATCATCTGAGTTTTATAAAAAACATAAATATTATTTGGGTTCACCTAAAAAGTACTTTAGCAGTGAGGAAATGGTTTCATTCCTTGCTGATATTGTAAAAAAATATCCTATATTTTCAATTGAGGATGGTTGCGCTGAAGATGATTGGGTAGGGTGGAAAACATTAAACTCTTTAATAGGAGACAAAACATTAACGGTAGGAGATGATTTGTTTGTAACCAATAAGGACAGATTGAAGAAGGGTATTAAAAAAAATGTTGCCAATACTAT
>CACGBM010000068.1 GCA_902571315.1 Rhodospirillaceae bacterium | reverse complement strand
TAACTTTACAGAAGACATAGTTTTTTTAAAAAATGATAATGAATATTATAATTTTGACGATAATTATCTACTTAAATTGGTAAATGAAAAAGATGAAAATATTAAGTGGTCAAATTTTTCTAAGATAAATAAGAAGATAGCTAAATATTATTTAAACATTCACCAAGGAAAAGGAGTTTCATTAACTAGAATTTTAACTGAATTACATAACGGAAAATTTTTTGGTTCTATTTTTACATTAGTATTATTCTTTTCTTCTTTAAGCCTAATTTTTTTAACTCTTAGTTCATTTATTTTCGCAACAAATATATTCAAAAACAAAAAAAGGTAATATAATAATTAAAAATGAAAATAATTTTTACAGTCATAACTTTTTTTCTTTCAACTACATATTTAATTTGTAGTGATAATGATATATCAATAAGTAATGTAAAGGTAATGAAAAGAAATAAGCCCTCGTGTGATAGGCTTGGAAACATTTATGATGCATGCCAATGGATGTTAAAATTTAAAATTAATAATAATACTAATGATGATTTAATTTCTTTTTGTTCAGTAATTAAAGTTAACAAAAAAAAATATAAATTATGTGGTAATAAAATAAAAAATAAATTTCATACAAAAGCAAATAATAGTACTGTTATACTCACAAATTTGTCAGCACTGATAAATTTTAATAATGACAATCCCAAGCCCACTGTAAGTTTTATTTCATTAAATGGTAAATTTAATTAAATATACTTATTATTATTATTTTATATTATATTATATATGAAAAAATGGGCGGTTAGCTCAGCGGGAGAGCACCACGTTGACATCGTGGGGGTCACTGGTTCGATCCCAGTACCGCCCACCATAAAATAATAAGGATTGATATGGAGTATCTATCAAAGTTAAATTTTTATTTTTTAATTATAATCTCTTTAGCCATATTTTTGCCTTTTTTATTTTTAAAATTTATTCATCCTATCCTTAAAAAAATAATAGAGAATAAAAATAAAAATTTATTTAAAAATTTAGTTAAACTACGTTTTTTTTATACTTTAGGCTATATACTTTCGCCATTGGTTATTTTAGTTGCAATAAATAACTCTTCATTAATAGCCAATGAAATTCAGAAATTTGCATACTTAATAAAAAAAATTTCTGGTATTTGGATGATAATATCACTTTCCATTTTAACAAATAAATTTTTAACAGCAATCAATGCTACATATAAGAAAAATGAATTTTTCATAAAATACCCAGTAAACAGTTATCTACAACTAATTAAATTAGTTATAATAATTATAACTGCTATTTTTTCAGTCTGCTATGCACTAAACTTATCACCTTGGGGAATACTATCTGGTGTAGGTGCACTAGGTGCTATTTTACTTTTAGTATTTAAAGATACTATTTTAGGACTTATAGCAAGTATTCAAGTATATGGGGGAAAATTACTACAAGAGGGAGATTGGATCGAGCTTAAAGATCTAAATATAGATGGAGAAGTAATGGAAGTTGGTCTTCATAGAGTTAAAGTAAAAGCATGGGATAATACTATTACTACATTTCCAACAGCCAAGTTCCTTGAATATACTTTTAAAAATTGGAGAGGAATGCAAGACAGTGGTGGCAGAAGAATTAAAAGAAAACTTATTTTATCTATTTCTTCAATTAAATTTGTTAACGAAAACTTTTTAAAACAATTAAGCCATTTAGTATTATTAGAAAGTTATTTAAGAAATAAAAATATAGAACTAAATAAAGCAAATGCATCTTTAAGCGAGGGAGATATAAATAGAAGATCACTAACTAATTTGGGTTGTTTCAGAATATATATAAAAAAATATCTAGAAAAACATCCAAAAATAAGACAAGATATGACATTATTAGTAAGACAACTTCCTATAAACCAATATGGACTTCCAATAGAAATATATGCTTTCACAAATACTACAAAATGGAAAGATTATGAGGACATACAATCAGATATATTTGATCATATATTAGCTAGCATTCATTATTTTGAATTAGAGGCCTACCAAGAACCAACTAGTAAAGATATAAAATCATTAATATCAAATTTAAATTAATCATAGTGTAAAATGTCATTAGAAGTTGTAGCTGCAATAATATTTTTTCAGAATAAAATTCTAGTTACTCAAAGAAAGTTTCATAAAGATACTGCTTTTTCTTATAAGTTTGAGTTTCCTGGTGGAAAAGTAGAAAATAACGAAGATAAAATAACAGCACTGAAAAGAGAATTACTAGAGGAACTTGACTTGAAATTAACAAACTGCAAACATTTTATATCTTATAATTACGGTTATGACCTGAATGAAATTAAACTACATTTTTATCTATCAAATGTAAAAGAATTAAAATTAACCTTAAAAGTACATGCAACATATAGATTAGTAACTGTAAAACAATTAACTCAACTGGATTGGTTGGCAGCAGATTATGAGGTAATTAAAAAACTGCAAAGCAAATATCTTTAATTAAATAAAATAAAATTTATCAAAACTCTTTTTAAAATTAAAAAAACCTTTATTACAAAAATTCCAAACTTCC
>CACGBM010000067.1 GCA_902571315.1 Rhodospirillaceae bacterium | reverse complement strand
TTTAGGTCATCACTACTTACTAAACCAGCCCTAGACAATAGAGTTAACGCCACAGGAATCTGAAAAGCTAAGCCAAATGCAAACATAAGTTTTAAAACTAAAGACAAATATTCATTAACTTTTGCCTCTAATTCTATAGCCATTCCTGAGTCAATAGTATTAGTTTGAAACCCTAAAAAAAACCTCCATGCTAAAGGAAATATAAAATAATAGACTAAAGCCGCTCCTGATCCAAATAACACTGGTGTTGCTATTAAAAAAGGAAGAAAAGCTTTTTTTTCTTCTTTATATAATCCAGGAGCAGCAAATTTATAAATTTGTAAAGCTATCACTGGAAAAGAAATAAAAAGTGCTCCGTAAAAAGACACTTTTAAAAATGTAAAAAAAGCTTCTGTTAAAGCAGTATATATCATTCTAGGATTTTCTACACCTTTTTCTAAATAAATTTCGTATAGAGGATCTACTAGAAATTTATAAATATCAGTAGCAAAATAGTAACAAAAGCAAAATGCTATAAAGAAAAAAACTACTGCCCATTTCAGTCTGTCTCTAAGTTCAATAAGATGTGATATAAGTGGCGCCCTAGAGTCCTCAATATCAATATCCTTATTACCAGTTTTGTTTTCTTTGTCCATTTTTGCCATTAAACATATAGAGAGCAAACATTACAGATTTTGTTACAACTTTTATAAAAATCTTTAATTTTTAGGTTTATTGAAATGCAAAATAAATCATGAATCAAATTCTAATTATTCTTCTTTTTAGCTGCACTAGTTTTAGTTCTTTTAGCTTTTTTATCAGACTCTACTTCTTCTGCTGAAACCTCGATTTCTTCATTTTCTCCTTCTTTCATGCCTGCTTTAAAACTTTTAATACCTTTAGCGACATCGCCCATTACTCTTGGTATTTTTCCTGCCCCAAATAAAATTAATATTATTACTAAAACTAATACAATTTGCCATATACTTATTCCCATTATAATCTCCTGTTTAATTAAAATTTATATAATATTTCAGTTATCGGCAACGAAATTTTTTATTCATTGAAAATTAATATATCTTTTTTTCTGGCATTTACTCTAATTAATTGGTTTTTTTTTAACTCCATTTTACAATTCGTAATGTTTAATAATGGAAGTTTTGCTCCTAATTCTAATTGATAAGCCCAGCTAGCTCCTAAAAAGTACTTATTAATAACTTTTGCTTTAACTCCTTTTTTACCTATAATTAGTTTTTCTGGCCTTATTATACAAAAATGCTTTTTCTGAGCACAAAATTTGCTTTTATTTTTACATTTGTTACAATTTATATTTCCAAATGGGGTAGATAATTTACCATTTGCATCTGACTCTATTTCAAATTGATTTATTGATCCTAACATTTTTGCTACACATTTATTGCAAGGTTTACTATAAACTTTTTGGGGTGTGTCATTCTGAAGAATTTTTCCTTCTTTCATAACTATTATTCTATCACTTATGCTCATTGCTTCTTCAATATCATGTGTAACAAAAATAACTGGTATATTATTTTTTTTTTAATGTTTCCAAAGTATAATTACATATATCTTTTCTTAAATTGCTATCTAAATTGGAAAATGGTTCGTCCATAAGTAAAGCTCTTGGTTTTGTAATTAATACCCTTGCTAATGCAACTCTTTGTTTTTCTCCACCGGATAAAGAACTAGGAAAATTATTCTTCTTTTCTAACAAACTAAATTCTTTTAAGTAATGCTCTACTATTTTTTCTTTTTTTCTATGAGGTTTATTTTCTATTCCGAATGCAATATTTTTATAAACTGTTAAATGAGGAAATAAAACATCTTCTTGAAACATAAGCGCTATATTTCTCTGTCCTGTAGGTATTATATTTTTATTAGAAGAAATTAATTTATTAGAAAAGTATACATAACCTTGAGTGGGCTTTATTAATCCAGCAATAACCCTAAGAACACTGGACTTTCCTGCTCCTGAAGGTCCAACGATAGAAATAACTTCTTTTTTATTTAATGAAAAAGTAATGTCTTTAATAATATCTAATTTATTTAACGTTAATGTTATTTTTTCTAGATTAATTATACTCATTGGTCTTTCCTTCTTTATAACTGAGTATTCTATTTATAAATAACAATGGTAAAAGCCCAATCATTGTTATCAAAAGTGCTGGCAAAGCTGCTTGAGCTAGTTGTTCTGAACTAGCATATTCATATGTTACTACTGATAAAGTGCTGTAATTGAAAGGTCTAAGAATAAGAGTTATCGGTAACTCTTTTAAGATATCAATAAATATAAGCAAGAAAGCAATTAAACAAGTAGTTAATATCATAGGTAAATGAATTTTAAATAATAATGTATTTACGTTTGCTCCCAAATTTAATGCTGAATAGTCAATTTTTTCACTAATTTTTTCTAGTCCAGATTCAATAGGATTGAATGCAACTGATAAAAATCTTACTAAATATGCGAAAATTAAAATAGCAACTGATCCACTCATAATGAGTCCAATATCTATTCCTAAGTAAGAAAATAATTGGTTTAATTGTTTATCAATAAATATGGCAGGAGTAATAACTCCTAAGGCTACAACAATACCAGGTGCAGAATAACCAATTTT
>CACGBM010000066.1 GCA_902571315.1 Rhodospirillaceae bacterium | reverse complement strand
CTTCACGAACATACTATATAGATTAAAGCTTATAGATATAGAAACTATAATATTTAAGTTGATTAAAAAAAATAAAAAAAAAAGTACATCAAAAAAAAATATATTCATATTAGGCGGAAATGAGTTGCTGAAAGAGACTGTTTCGCATATGGCTTTTTCAGGCTTTCATGCAACTAGCTTTCATTTAGAAAATAAAAAAAAAATTGTTAATAATAACTTTAAATTAATTAAACAGGTCATAAAGCAAGATTTAAAAAAATTAACATCTCGGTGGGTAGAAAAAGAATTAGTAAAAGCATGTGAAGAAATTTTTTATAAAAACCTTAATGACGGACTAAATGCTTATACATCAAGCAAAGAAAGCACAATAGAATATTTGTCTGAAGCGAAATTAAAAACTACTATTCTATTTAGTAGTATTTATCTGAATTCAAACTTATTAGGAATATTAGAAGCCTTTAAGCAGTTTAAAGTACCAATAATTTCTTTCCAGCACGGAGTAACACCAGAAATTTCAAGTGTATCAATTAATATAGCTTCTGCTTTTCCAGCGAACTATTGTGATCTTTTTGTTTATTTTAATTCTGCAGGGGTAAGGATTGCTAATAAACAAGCCTTTTTAAAAAATAAATCATTTATTTCAGGATTGCCAAAAAAATATTTCAATACAAAAAAGTCTAGCCTTCTGTCTATATATAATAAAAAAGAAATATTATACCTATCAATGAATTTGTATAGAGGTTTTTTTACCGGGTTTAATGGATACTTAAATGATTATTGTAAAGCTAAAGAAGAAAAAAGTTTTATAGAAGATGTTTTAAGTAAAATTCCTTACAATATAGATTATAAGCCTTACATAGTAGAAAATATTCGCTATTTAGATAAAGATCCTATTCTTGAATATGTAAAAAAATATTCAAATCTTTATTTATTAAATAAAGAAATTGATGCTAGGTTTGTCATAGCTGATTATAGATTAATAATAACCACTCATGCCTCAAGTACTCTTTCATGGGTGATATTATCAGATATACCTTGTGTTTTTATTAATTCTAAAAATACAGGCCCACTCAAAGAAAGCTTAAAGAAAGAAATAAAAGAAGCAATTTTTTTCTTTGATGAAAGTGAATTAGACTATAAGAAAAAATTAATAAAACTTTTGTCTCAACCTATTTCTTTATTAGATGATATTTATAAAGATAAAAGAGAAAAAAGAATTGATTTTATAAAAAAATACTTTAGCAAATATGAAGGCAAAGCGGGAAAGAGAACAAAAGACTTTATCTTAAAAAAATATTTCAATTAGCATTTAAAAGCTTAAGTAAAAAATAAATTAAAAGTATTTATTGTGCCAAATTTCTAGTGCGTATAACATCCAAATTAATGTTGAGAATTTATACTCCCCTTCATAGTGAGATGAAATAATTTTTTTAATTATATGACCGTTTAGATAGTTTTGACTAAAGCTATTTTTGTTTGTAATTAATTTTACAAGGTTTGTTTTCATTTTATCTCCACTAATCCAATTTAACATATCTGAAGGAAACCCATTCTTTTTGTTATAAACTATTCTATTATCAATTTTATTTTCAAATATTTTTTTTAAAATAAGTTTTGTTGTACTAGTGTCTTCGCTATATTTTTCTGATATTGAAATACTATTTACATAAGTCAACAGGTCAGGAGACAGATAAGGTGTTCTGATTTCTATAGAATTTTTCATACCTACTCTGTCTTGTCTTTGAAGTAGTAATTGAAGCCTAAATTTTTGTGAATACATTAATTGTAAATCATCAAAATTTCTAGAAATATTTTTTTTTAGCCAATTCCAAGAAAGACTGTCCTTTTCATTAGCTATATCCTTTCTATTAGTTAATTCATTAACTATAGATAATGAATGAAGGCCTCCACCATAATAAAGTAAACCAATTTTTTCATCTATTGAGTTATTATTATTTTTTAATTGATTTTGTTTTTTATTTGTTCGAATAAATCTATCATATCCATAAAAAATTTCATCTGATCCTTCTCCCGATAGACTAACTTTTAGTCCTTTTTCTTTCATAATATTACAAAGTTGATCTAATAAAACAGAATTAGCAAAGGCTATAGGTTCGTCATAATACCAAGCTAGACTTTCTATTTCTTCAAGGTACTTATCTAAAGATACTTTATTTGTATTTAAAATAAGTTTATTATTTTTATGCTTTTTTGATAAATAATTATAACCAACTTTTACTATTTCTAGTTCACTAAATTCCGATAAATAATTATCAGCAAAAAATAATTCTATATTAGCATTTTTATTTACAGTACAGCTTAAGTCTACTAAAGCATTTGAATCTATCCCTCCTGAGTATAGTATACATACAGGTACATCACTAATATATCTTGATAAGGTGGCCTGAATTAAGTTTTTAGATAAATTTTTTTCTGGATTAGAAATTTGTTTATTAGCAAAGGTGTTTTCGATTTTCCAAAATTTATCAATTTTATATTTTTTATTTTTAATATCGAAGGTTAAAAAACTTCCTGGTTCTAATTCAAAAACATTATTAAAAAACGTTTTATGGCCATGTATTTTAGAAGTAATTAAATAATCTTTAATGTCTTCTATATTAGGAGAAGTTTTGAAAAAACCAGACTTTATAATAGTTTTTATTTCTGAAGAAAATAAT
>CACGBM010000065.1 GCA_902571315.1 Rhodospirillaceae bacterium | reverse complement strand
TTCTGCACCTATATATACAATACCAGTTTCGTCTAGGTTCTTAAGAGCTTCCTCTCCTACATTAGGGATGTCCCTAGTAATTTCCTCTGGGCCTAATTTAGTATCCCTTGCCATCAACTCAAACTCTTCAATGTGAATAGAGGTAAAAACATCATCTCTTACTATTCTTTCAGAGATTAATAT
Source organism: Rhodospirillaceae bacterium (assembly GCA_902571315.1). Classification (GTDB taxonomy): domain Bacteria; phylum Pseudomonadota; class Alphaproteobacteria; order TMED109; family TMED109; genus TMED131. The sequence goes on along the minus strand of CACGBM010000065.1, from coordinate 2,520 downwards.
TGAGTCCTCATAGTTGTAACCATTCCAAGGCATAAATGCTACTAGAACATTTTTTCCTAGAGCTAACTCTCCTTTGTCAGTGGCTGGACCATCAGCAATTACATCACCCTTTTCTACTCTATCTCCAACCCTTACTAGAGGTCTCTGATTGATGGCTGTGTTTTGATTTGACCTCTGAAATTTTAGAAGGTTATAAACATCTACACCAAGAGTTATATCATATTTTTCTTCATCAGTATGTCTTATAACAATTCTCTTTGCATCAACTTGTTCTACAAACCCTCCTCTTTTGGCTACAACTGCAGCAGAAGAATCTTTTGCCACTACTGATTCCATTCCCGTACCTACTATTGGCGACTCATTAGTAACCAAGGGAACAGCCTGTCTCATCATATTTGATCCCATTAAAGCTCTGTTAGCATCATCATTTTCTAAGAATGGAATTAGTGAGGCAGCGACCGACACTAACTGCTTAGGAGAAACGTCCATATAATCTATTTTATCAGTTGTAGACATTATAAAATCTCCATCTTTTCTACATGAGACTAGATCTCTTACAAACTGATTTGATTTGCTTAATGGCGCATTTGCTTGAGCTATACAAAACTTATCTTCATCAATTGCAGATAAATATTCTACTTCATTTGTTACTTTGCCATTTACAACTTTTCTATAAGGGCTCTCTATAAAACCATATTTATTTATTTTTGAATATGTTGCTAAACTATTTATTAAACCAATATTAGGACCCTCAGGTGTTTCTATAGGACAAATTCTACCATAATGGGTAGGATGAACATCTCTCACTTCAAAACCTGCTCTCTCTCTGGTAAGACCTCCTGGACCTAGAGCAGAGAGACGTCTTTTATGAGTAATTTCCGATAATGGATTAGTCTGATCCATAAACTGGCTGAGTTGAGAACTACCAAAAAACTCCCTCAGAACTGAGGTTAAAGGTTTAGCGTTAACTAACTCTTTAGGAACTAATTTTTCCTCAGTTATAGAACCCATTCTTTCTTTTATAGATCTTTCCATTCTAATAAGACCCATTCTAAACTGATTTTCAACCAATTCTCCAACAGATCTAACTCTCCTGTTGCCAAGGTGATCAATATCATCACATTCACCTATTCCGTCTTTTAGGTTAATTACCACTTTTATAACTTGCAAAATGTCATTCATCTGCAATTCACCAAAATCTTCCGGTATGGAGGAATTCAATCTTGCATTAAGTTTAACTCTTCCAACTGCTGATAAATCGTATTTTTCTGATTCTAGCTTTATTATACTATCATTTTTTACCCATAGATTGTGGTTAAATTCTTTTCTTGCTAAAGTTCCTACTGTTACAAAACTCCAGTCTTTTTCTTTTTTTAATATCCATACTCCCTCTTGCTCTATTACATCTTTTTTCAGTGACAATTTGGTCTTGTCGTCTTCTTCAGGTTTATTATAAAAATTGGTGATATCTTCTTTACCTTCAACTCTAGAAAAAAATAAGTCAAAAAAGAGTTTTTCAGAACTTTCCTCTGTAGGAGGTTCTCCCGGTCTCATAATTTTGTAAATAGCTGCTAAAGAGTCAACTCTGCTAGTGTTATTCTCGAGTTCTAGAGTATTTCTAACATAAGGCCCTGCTTTTTCACTGATAACTATTACATTAAATTTATTTATATTTGATTTAATCAAATTTTCAATTTTTTGTTCTGTAATTTCTTCGCCAGCATCAGCATATATCTCTCCAGTTTCTTGATTATATATGTCTTGAGCAAAAAACTTTCCGTGTATTTCTTCAAAAGGAACTAAAATTCTAGTAAGACCATTTTCACTAAAACTTCTGTTGTGACGATTAGTTAATCTCTCTCCTTTTTCAAGTAGTACTTTATTTGAGGATGCATCAATTAAGTCAAAACTAAGTTCTCCCTTTAACTCATCAAAATTATAAGGTATACTAACATTGTCGTTTTTCTCTATCTTCACTTCGGCTTTATCATAAAAATAATCTAGAATATCTTCATTATCCATACCTATGGACTTAAGTAAAAATACTAAAGATAATTTTTTTCTTCTATCAATTCTTATAAATAATAATTCTTTCGCATCAAATTCAATATCAAGCCATGAGCCTCTATACGGGATTACTCGTGCAGCGTTATTAGCATCAAAAAAAACACCTGGTGATCTATGCATTTGACTGACTATAACTCTTTCAGTCCCATTAATTACAAATGTTGCCTTATCAGTCATTAATGGTATATCTCCCAAATAAACCTCTTCTTCTCTAGCATCTTGGCCTATCTTATCCCCCGTGTCTTCATCAATATTGATTATATCTAATCTGAATATCACTTTAAGAGCAGCAGAATAACTTAAACCTCGTTGTCTGCATTCTATTACATCATATTTAGGCCTATCTAACTTGTAAGAGATATATTTTAAACTCATACGTCCTGCATAATCTTTTACAGGAAAAATACTTTTTAAAGCTTCATCAATACCTATATCACTTTTTTTAGTAATATC
>CACGBM010000064.1 GCA_902571315.1 Rhodospirillaceae bacterium | reverse complement strand
CCAAGTAAATCAGCTAGTATTAATAAAAATATTTATAAATGGAAAATGAGTACAGCTTTTCCTAAAAATTTTCCTGGTTCAGACTTAAATGCTCAAAAACTAAAAAATTATATTGAAAATGCATCTGATGGACAGTTAGTAATAGAACATTTTGGTGCAGGTGAAATAATACCAGCGTATGAAATATTTGATGCTGTTAGAAATGGTACAATTGATTGTGGTGTATCCGCCCCTTACTATTGGATATCAAAACATAAAGCAATACCATTTTTTTGTACTGTTCCAGGTGGCATGACTGGTATAGAAAAGTTTTCATGGATAAACTTTGGTGGAGGTCAAGAACTTTGGGATAAACTATATTCACAATTTAACCTTAAAGGAATATTATGTGGTAATACAGGTGTTCAGATGGGCGGCTGGTTTAAAAAAGAAATTAAGTCATTAGAAGACTTTAAAGGCCTTAAAATGAGAATTCCAGGAATAGGTGCAGAAATTATTAATAGACTTGGAGGAACTGCTGTGAACATGCCTCCTGGTGAAATTATGCCGGCATTACAACAAGGAGTGATTGATGCTACTGAATGGGTAGGCCCTTGGGTAGATAAAATATCTGGGTTACATAAAATTGCTAAATATTATTATGGTCCAGGCATTCATGAACCAGGAACCGCAAATGAATTAGTTATGCATTTAAATAAATGGTCAGAACTTCCAAATCATTTAAAAGAAATAGTAAAAAGCGCCTGCCATGCTATTTACATTGAGAGTCTTGCAGAGTTTTTACATTATAATTCTTTATCTTTAGAAGAATTGAAAAATAAATATAAAGTAGAAGTTTTAAATTTTAATTCTGAAATAATGAAAAAAATGTTTGAAATTTCTAGTTTAGTAATAATGGAGTTTTCAAATCTCGGAGAAATACATAAAGAAATATATAATAGTTGGTATGCTTCATTAAAAAAATATAATAACTACCAAAAATTTTCTGATTATGGTTATATAAAAGAGAGAATTAGTTCTCTACAAATTTAACTTTTTAGTATCTAGGTAACAAAAATTAAGTATATAAAAAAAATCACACCAAAAGGAGATCTTTCCTGGTATATAAAATGGATTGCAACTTTTTTTATAGTTACAGGTTTAATGTTTAGAAGCAATATGTTTCTAATGCCCTTTGACTTAGTTTTGTCATTTGTAGGAACAACACTTTGGATATTTGTAGGCTGCCTTTGGCACGATAGATCTTTAATAGTCCTCAAAACCGTATGCTCGAGAATTCTGATGTTTGGTATAATAAGATATTTTGCAGCTCTATAGATGTATAAATAATCATTATGAATAAAATTATAGATAATAAAAAAAGACATTTATTAAGAAATTTACTTTTTCTTTCGCCTGCTGCGTACCTAGCAGCATGTAACAGCACTAATGAACAATCTAAAATATCTAGTGACAAATTTCCAAAAATTAAATTGAAAATGGTCACCTCTTTTCCAAAAAACTTACCAGATACAGATCTTCCAGCTCAAAGGTTAGCAAAAAAAATTGAACAAATGTCATTAGGTAAAATTATAATAACTCATTATGCTGCCGGAGAATTAGTCCCAGCATTTCAAGTTTTTGATGCAGTAAGAGAACAAGTAGCAGACTGTGCTTATACTGCGCCTATCTATTGGATTTCTAAAGATAAAGCTATTTCATTTTTTGGTTGTATTCCAGGAGGTATGACAGCTAAAGAAATCTTTTTATGGTTAAAGCATGGAAAAGGTCAAGAATTATGGGATAATTTATATAACAAGTATAATTTAAAAGGATTTCCTGCTGGCAATACAGGAACTACAATGGGAGGATGGTACAATAAAGAAATAAATAATTTAGAGGACTTTCAAGGATTAAAAATGCGTATTCCTGGTTTAGGAGGTGAAATTATAAATAGACTAGGAGGCATATCAATAAACATGGCTGGTGGAGAAGTAATCAATTCATTGAAATTAGGAGTAATTGATGCTGCTGAATGGGCTGGTCCATGGCCAGATACTATTATGGGATTTCATAAAGTCGCAAAATATTATTATGGGCCAGGAATGCACGAACCGCATACATTATGCGAATTTATGATTAATAAAAAAATATGGAATAGCTTACCAGAAGAGTATAAGATTATCATTGAAAATGCATCATATTCTAGTTACTTAGAAGTATTAACTGAATATTTTTATAAAAATGCTCAAGCGTTAAGGCTAATTAAGAAAGAAAAAAATGTTGATATAAGAAGTTTTTCGTCTGACATAGTAAAAATGTTTTTCAAGCATTCTGAAGATATAGTTAAAGAAAATTCAAAAGATAGTCAGGAATATAAAAATATTTATAAAAATTGGCAAGAAAATATTGAACTTTTTAATGAGTATCATCAGTATTCAGATAATGCATATATGAAATTAAGACTAAAATACCGGAACAATTAATAGTATTTTAATTTTATAATTTATACTTCAACTTTATTAAATTTCTGATATTAATATTATATGAAAATTTTTTATTTATATATCCTATTAATTATATTAAGTTTAGAGATAAAAGCAGGTGCTCCTGCACCAAGTACCTCGCTACCGGAACCACCTTATGTCTTTAAAAAAGGCACATTGATTACCGCAGAAGTAAACTGGAATAAAGATTCTATTAAAGAGTTTATACCTAGTGATATGGAGTTAGATGAAGTTATTAACGGAGGCATTGAAGTTTTTTTTACAAAACATGATAAACCATTAACTAAAATAAATTATGTATTAATTTGGTTAAATTTACAAAATGATCATAAAAA
>CACGBM010000063.1 GCA_902571315.1 Rhodospirillaceae bacterium | reverse complement strand
ATTTATATACTTTTACTTGCAGTATCATCAGTACAAGCAAAAGAGTGTATATATACTTATCTTGCTAAACCAGAAGAAAGTAAATATGTCAAACAATTTAGTATCGATACTGATAGAGAAGGCCATGCAGTTAGAATATTCGCTATAGAAAATACTTATAAAGATCAAAAAAAAAATTGCGAAGGAATATCATTGGTAAAAGAGTTTAACTGGGGTTACAGTGATTACACTGATAAAAGTGGCCCTGTAAAGGGTTACGTGACGCAAATATATAGTGATGGAAGTAAGATTTTCTTAACTTTCGAAGGAACCAGTCAAAATTCTGGAAGTACTGAAAATTTTACTAACATAGGGTTTTCAAATATTGTAGGAGGCACAGGAATATATGAGAATATTTCTGGTTATGGTTTAAATAAGGGGGAATTTAATCCTGAAACAGGGTATTCGAATTTCGAGTTTACTTTAAAGTACACAAAATAGTTTAGTCTAAAGCTTATTAAAATTGTCTATCAAAAAAAATATAGAATTTGAACGAAAATAATAACTTAAGTACAATAAAATATTAGCTAATTTATTAATCATTATTTTCAATGGTTTGCAATAAATTCTTTAGCTATTTTTGTTCACTTAAAGATTTTTCTAGATTTTAGTATTTAGTTGATAATAGAACAAATTTATATACTTATAGAACCAGCTGTCGACAACATTTTTTAATATAATTAATCTTGATTAGACACAGTTTTTATTTCTATAAAGAGATACATGATTTGAATATTTAGTATAGTTACCTAGGATATAACTATAAAAAAATATATTTTATTTCTCTAATTAACTTAAATATTGCCTTCTGATATAATATTTTTTGAGTAAAATCTGTCTATCTCTTTTTTTGAATAACCAAGACCTAATAATATTTCTTTATTATCCATACCTCTATAAGCAAAATGGTTTTGTGGTTCACATTTTGTACGGGAAAATTTCCATGGTTGTCCTGGTATTCTAATTTCATTATCTTTATCAATCTTAACTTTTCTTATAATATTCCAATAATCGCCCCAGGGTCCTTCTGCAAATTCTTTCATACTCCTTAATTTGCCTATCGCCAATCCAGCTTCTCCTACTTGAGCTTCTAAATCTTCAGCATTCCTAAAAGTAGACACCCAATCATTAATTTCTTTCATTAAACTTTTGTAATTCTCTCTTCTTAGTTTTGCACTTTTATATTTTGGATTATCTAGCAAATCTAATCTTCGCATCATTCTTGCGTATCGAAAAAAAACAAAGCTTAATATAGGGCTAGCGGCAATAACAACTATTTCTCCTGAATTTAATTTTAAATAAGGAGAAATTGGCGCGGAGAGAGCAAATGGTTCGCTATTATCGTCATTATCACCAGATAATTCTGCGTGTGCTCTTTCATTAACTGCAATCATAGTAGCTGCTAAACTGATATCAATATGCTGACCAATTCCTGTTTTATTGACATTATTTAATGCTGCAAGACAAGAAATAGATGCTTCTAAACCAGTATAAACGTCTGCATGTGAGAAATCACTTTGCATAGTATCAAAATCACTTAATTTTATGTTTTCATGTTTAAATTTAGCAAAAGCTGTTCCACACTCCGCATGCACAGTAGGAGCAAAGGCAGCTTTTCCTCTCATTGGGCCATTCTGACCATAGCCACTTATAGAGACATAAACTATTTTTTTATTAATCTTTTTTACGTTATTATAGTCTAAATCAAAAGCAGCTAAAGTTCCGGGTCTAAAGTTTTCTGCTAATATATCTGCTTTCTTTATTAATTTTTCTATTATAACTCTTGCTTCTTTTTTATTTAAATCTAAAGAAATACACTTTTTTCCAATATTCTGTTGAATATAATAATGTGAAAAATTTTTAGTAAAAGGCGGTCCTAATCTTGATAAGTCTCCATTATCAGGATGTTCAATTTTTATAACTTCTGCACCCATATCACATAAAATTTTTGTGAAATGCGGTCCTGCTAAAACTCTTGTAAAATCAATAACTTTTAAACCCTTTAGTGGCCCTGACATTTAATTACCCTTAAAGTTTATTTTTTTTTCTTTTCCTGCTAAAAACTTTATTCCTATTTTAGCATCGGTAGATTTTAAAACATTTTTTATTGACTTTTGCATATCAAGATCAGCTTTTTTAATGCCATACATTACAGTATTATCAGCAATTTTTTTAATTTCTTTCAATGCGTTAGTCGGTCCATTAGATAATTGTTTTGAAAATGCTATAGCAATATCAAAAAGATTTGGTTCTGTAACTACCATATTTATTGCTCCCCAATTCTCTAGTGTTTTTGCGTCATATCTTCTGCCAAACATTGCTATTTCTTTAGTTCTAGCAGCACCAACTCTATTAACAAGTCTTTGAATGCCTCCTGAAAGTGGAATTAGTCCTATCGAACTCTCTACTAGTCCAATACGAGAAGTATCTGCAGCAATTATAAAGTCACATCCTAATGCCAATTCAAACCCTCCACCTAAAGCTGCCCCTTTAATTGCGGCTACTGTAGGTATTTTAACATTTTCTATAATACGAATTAATCTCATTGTATCATATTTATTTTTAGAGGAATTTTTTAAAAAAAAATCAGGATCCGCTCCTGAGCAAAAATGCTTGATTTTGCTGGTAATTAAAATTGCTCTAACATTTTTAATTATTGCTTTATTAATTGTATCTTCTAGTGAATTTAAAAATTGATTATTTATTAAATTATTAGGTGGACTGTTTAGGTAAATTACTGCTAAATTTTCTTTTATGTCTAAATGAGTTAGTTTGTTTTTCATAAAATATGTTCTAATTATGATAGTTT
>CACGBM010000062.1 GCA_902571315.1 Rhodospirillaceae bacterium | reverse complement strand
ATAATAGATTATTAATTATAGAAGCTAATAATAGAGATTTAGTTTTTGCTGGTTGTCTTTTAAATGTTTAAGTTAAAAACACTATTATTAGTGTCTATTTTACCATTAGCATATTTAATCTATCATCTTATTGGTTTTGAAAATGGTATTAATGCATATGTTCATAAAATAAAGCTGTTAAAGAGTAAGCAAGTTAAGCAGGAAAAGCTAAAAAAAGAAATTAATCATTATAAAACAAAAATATTACTTTTAGATGCTAATGACGTAGATATAGATTTTTTAGAAGAAAAGTCATATGAATTAGGGCAATCACCTAATAATGCATTTACTGTTAAAATAAAATAGTCCGTAATTAACATAAGTTATATTCTGTGTTTTATCGAATTTATTGACAAAAAATTTTACTGACCTATAATTTAAATATGAGTGTAAATGGACATGCTAGTATTATTAGTAAACTGGGTGGTGGAAAAAAGCTAACTATTAGGTTAAATGATTTAACAGATGAAAATATTAATGAAAAAACTGTTTACTCTTGGGTGCAACAAGGCATACCAGATAAATGGAAAGTAGCTGTTGCTAGATGTCTTCTAGAAGATAATATTGATGTAGATAAATATAAAGAGCTTTTACCTCCAGGTATGTCTATTGATAACTTAACTGCCGCTAATAATTCCATAAAAATATTTTCTGAGTCTAAAGTTCTAAAAGCTAGCGAAAAAGAAATTGTCTTAAATATTGATAAAAATCTAGCTCTTAATATTTATCAGTTGATGCTCAAAGTTAGAAGGTTTGAGGAAAAAGTAGGCCAACTCTATAGTATGGGTTTAATAGGAGGGTTTTGCCATTTATATATCGGGCAAGAAGGTATTATTTCTGGTATAGAAAGCTTAGCATCTGAAGATGATTGTTTTATAACAGGTTACAGGTGTCATGCTCATATGGTATCAAGAGCAGAGCCACTTTTGAATATTTTTTGCGAACTTTTAGGAAAAAATGGAGGTTCATCAAAAGCAAAAGGTGGATCAATGCACTTATTTAAAGCTGATAAAAACTTTTTTGGAGGTCATGGCATAGTTGGCGCCCAAGTACCCCTTGGTACTGGGATTGCATTCGCAAACAAATATCTTAATAAAAAAACAGTAACATTTTGTTTTTTTGGCGATGGAGCCGTTAATCAAGGACAAGTTTATGAAGCATTTAATATGGCAGCCTTATGGCAATTGCCAATTATTTATATTATAGAAAATAATCAGTATGGTATGGGAACCTCGGTTGAAAGAGCCAGTGCGATGACAGAATTATTTAGAAGAGGAGAGTCCTTTGGAATAAAGGGTTATGAAATTGATGGAATGGACCCATTGTCTCTGCATTTATGTATGAAAAAAATATACCAGCAAGTTTTGAATGAAAATAAAGGACCAATTCTTATAGAGGCAAAAACCTATAGATATAGAGGGCATTCTATGTCGGATCCAGGAAAATATAGAACAAGGCAGGAAATTCAAGAGACAAGAGAAAATAGAGATCCTATAGAAAGAGTTAGAACATTTTTAATAGACAATAACTTTTATAGTGAAGATGAATTAAAAAGTATGGATAATAAAATTAAAGAAGAAGTTCTAAGTGCATCTGAAGAGGCAAGAGATATGGACTTACCTAAAGAAAGTATATTATTTGATGATGTTTATTATGAAAATGGAATTAATAAATGACCTTTAAATCAGTAAGAGAAAGCATTAGAGATACAATTGCAGAAGAAATGAGGGTAGACCCTAATATATTTTTATTGGGTGAGGAAGTCGGGGAGTATCAAGGAGCATATAAGGTGAGTCAAGGTTTATTAGAAGAGTTTAGTTCCAAAAGAATTGTAGATACTCCTATAACTGAAGCAGGGTTTACAGGTCTAGCCATAGGAGCTGCAATGAATGGTTTAAGGCCGATTGTAGAATTTATGACATGGAACTTTGCTATGCAAGCTATAGATCATATTATTAATTCTGCAGCTAAAACATTTTACATGAGTGGTGGTAAAATAAATATTCCTATAGTTTTTAGAGGACCCAATGGTATTGCCTCAAGAGTAGCGGCCCAACATAGCCAAGATTACTCAGCATGGTATTCTCATATTCCGGGTTTAAAAGTTTTATCACCATATGACTCAAACGATGCTTCAGGGCTTTTAAGAGCTGCAATAAGAGATGAGAACCCTGTTATATTTTTGGAGCATGAGCTTTTATATAATGAAAAATTTGATATTGATACTAATGAAGATCAAATTTCTATAGGTAAAGCCAAAATTATGATAGAAGGAAGCGATATTTCAATTATTTCTTATTCTAGAGGTCTTGAAACAGCCTTAGAGGTTGAAAAGACACTTTCACAAAAAAGTATAAGTGCTGAGATTATAAATTTAAGAACTTTAAAACCTCTTGATAAAGATACTTTAATTGAATCTATCAGAAAAACAAATAAAGTTGTAGTAATTGAGGAGGGGTGGTCTCAATGTGGTGTAGGCTCAGAAGTTATTTCAGTTATAGTTGAAAATGCTTTTGATTATCTTGATGCAGAACCTTTAAGGTTTAGTGGAAAAGATATACCTTTACCTTATGCCGAAAATTTAGAGAAGTTGGCTTTACCTTCATCAGAGGTAATAGTAAAAAAATGTTTAGAAATATGTTAATTTATTTTAAGGAATTTGTGATATGCCAGTAGCTTTATTAATGCCAGCACTTTCTCCAACCATGACTGAAGGGAATATTGCAAAATGGATCAAAAAAATTGGAGATGAAGTAGTTTCTGGCGACATTATAGCAGAAGTTGAAACTGATAAAGCTACTATGGAAGTAGAAGCTATAGAAGAAGGTAAATTAGCTTCTATTATTTTTCCTGATGGGTCTGAGAATGTACAAGTTAATAAACTTATTGGAGTTATAGCACTTGAGGGAGACACAGAAAAAGATATAGAAG
>CACGBM010000061.1 GCA_902571315.1 Rhodospirillaceae bacterium | reverse complement strand
CAAGAGAGTTGAAAGCAGCAGGTAATGATATTATCGGCTTAGGTGCTGGAGAACCAGACTTTGATACTCCTCTACATATTAAAGAAGCGGCAATAAAGGCTATTAAGGAAGGAAAAACTAAATATACTGCAGTTGATGGTATACCCGAACTGAAAGAAGCTATAATAGACAAATTTAAAAAAGATAATAATATCGTCTATAAAAAATCAGAGGTGTCTGTAGCAACTGGAGGAAAACAAATATTATATAATGCATTTCAAGCTACAATAAATAAAGGAGATGAAATTATAATTCCTGCTCCTTATTGGGTATCCTATCCTGATATGGTTTTATTAGCTCAAGGTGAACCTGTTTTTATCGCAACAAAAAAAGAAAATAATTTTAAAATTACTATAAATATGTTGGAGAAAGTAGTAAACAAAAAAACTAAATGGATAATATTAAATTCACCTTCAAATCCTACTGGAACCTGTTATTCCAAAGAAGAATTAAAGGAAATAGGTGAGTTTCTACAGAAGTATGAGAATATTTTTATATTAACAGATGATATTTATGAAAAAATAACTTATGAAAATTTTACTTTTTCTACCATGGCAGAAGTGTTACCAGAACTAAAATACAGAATACTGACTGTAAACGGAGTTTCAAAAGCTTACTCAATGACTGGGTGGAGAATAGGTTATGCGGGAGGGCCCGAGTTACTTATAAAATCAATGGCAAAGATACAGTCACAATCAACTTCAAATCCAACTTCAATAAGTCAATATGCAGCATTAGAGGCTTTAACAAACTCCAATAGTTTTCTAGATGACAACAATGCTATTTTTCTGAGAAGAAGAAACTTAATATTAGATTTGATAAATAAGTCAAAAGGTTTGGAATGTAATAAACCAAATGGAGCATTTTATATTTTCCCGTCCTGTGAAAAACTAATAGGGCTTAGAACACAAAGAGGTAAAATTATAAATAATTCTTCAGATTTTAGTAAGTATTTATTAGAAGAGGTAGGTGTAGCAGTAGTACCTGGTATAGCATTCGGCACGGAAAACTTTTTTAGAATTTCATATGCTACTTCTGATGAATTACTTAAAGAGGCAGGCTCTAGAATTTACGAAGCTTGTAGTCGCTTAAATTAAAATAGGTTTAATAATTTTGTTTTACTAAAGGTATCCATTTTTTTATATTTTCAATTCTAGTTCTACTTGAGGGATGAGTGCTTAAAAATTCTGGTGTTCTATTGTTGGAATTAAGCTTGTCCATTCTATCCCACATTTTATACGCCTCATTCATGTCATATCCCGCAAAATGCATAAACACTAATCCTAGATAATCAGCTTCTGACTCATGATTTCTACTAAACGGCAGCATAACTCCTAAGGTAGTAAAATAATTATAAAGTTTTCTACTATCATCACTTAAAGGTCTTCCAATTAGGAGTTTTTCAACTGCCATGGTTCCCAGATCAAGTATTAGCTCTTGACTAGCTCTTTCAGAGCCATGTCTGGCCACTGCATGTGCAATTTCATGTCCCATTAATGCTGCTAGAGACTGTTCATTGTTAGCTATATCTAGTATTCCAGAGTAAACAGCCATTTTACCTCCAGGCATGCACCATGCATTTTTAATATCTTTATTATCAACTAAAACTACTTCCCAAGCAAAATTGGAGGTGGGATCTTTTAGTCCTTCAGATTTGTAAAAATCTTTTATAGCAGTTTTTAAATTATTTGTAATTTTATTAATTGTATCTATTTCTTTACCATTTTCTATTAATTTAGTTTTACTTTTAAAGTCTTCATATGCTTTAAATGCTTCAAAAAAAATTAGTAAAAAAATTTTGAGTATAATAAAAAATGAAAAAAATTAGTTCTAAATTAATAATTTTAGGATCTGGGCCTGCGGGATGTACTGCAGCAATTTATGCAGCGAGGTCCGGTCTGAGTCCTATTATGATAAATGGGAGTCAGCCTGGAGGCCAGTTGACTATAACCACTGATGTTGAAAACTATCCTGGTTTTGAAGACCCCGTGCTAGGACCAGACTTAATGAAAAATATGATAAAACAAGCTGAAAATGTTGGTTGCCATACTTACAATGAACAAATTACTGAAATTAATTTAGATCAATATCCTTATACCTTAAAAAACAATAATACTACTTTCATTACTGAGGCCATTATAATTGCAACTGGTGCAAGTGCAAAATGGCTAGGCTTAAAAAATGAAGAAAAATTTAGAGGTCATGGTGTGTCGGCTTGTGCTACTTGTGATGCTTTTTTCTTTAAAAACAAAAAGGTTGCTGTTATAGGAGGAGGAAATACTGCTGTTGAAGAAGCATTATTCTTAACTAAATTTGCAAAAGAAGTTAAATTAATTCACAGAAGAGATAAATTAAGAGCCGAAAAAATTCTTCAAGAAAGAGCTTTTTCAAATAAAAAAATTTCTTTTTTGTGGAACTCCGTTGTCGTAGACATTAATGGTAGTGATAATCCTAAATTAGTAAAAAGTGTTTCCATTAAGTCCTTAAAGGACAATTCTTCCTCTCTATTAAATGTAGATGGAATCTTTGTAGCAATAGGTCACAAACCTAATACTGATTTATTTATTAATAAATTAGAACTAGATAATGAAGGATATCTTAGAGTAACTAATCACGTTTTTACAAATAAAAAAGGAGTGTTTGCAGCTGGTGATGTGCATGATAAAACTTTTAGACAAGCTGTCACAGCAGCAGGATTTGGATGTATGGCAGCTTTGGAAGCCGAAAAGTTTATTGAGTTAAAAAAATAATGAATTATTTTCAATATCTTTATAAAGATAACTAACCCACTTCTCATAACCATTAAAAATTTTTGTACGATATTTTTTCCCAGTGCCTATATCTTTTTCAAATTCTTGACTCCATCTTCTATGAGGAACTCTAGGGTTTACGTTTGCCCAAAAACCATACTCTTTTGGGGCTATAGTTTCCCAAAAAGACTTTTCTCTCTTTTTTAAAAATTCTATTTCAGTTATTGACTTTATGGATTTAAAGCCATACTTCCAA
>CACGBM010000060.1 GCA_902571315.1 Rhodospirillaceae bacterium | reverse complement strand
AGTTTATTACCGGATGGATTAGGAAAAAAGTTATTAGTTTTAAGTTTTAAGTTTGTTAAAAACTATATTGATAATATTTCCTGGGAGGATAAAAATTTTTTTATAAAAAGACTTCTAGATATTACTCCATTATTACTTCTTGCTCGAGTAGATGGCAAATCTCCAATAGAGTATTTCGAAATTAAACAGCAAGAACTGACAAGACAATTAGGGAAACACATCTTAAAAGAAGAAATTAAAACCATTGAGCAATTATATTCAATATTAGATAATTATGTTGTTAAAAAAAATTACTAATGTAACAGGAAGAATGGTTTTTGATAGCAGAGGTTATCCTACAGTAGAAGCGGAGGTGCAAGTAAATAAAAGTTTTTATGGTACTTCTATTTCACCCTCAGGTGCTTCTAAAGGAAAAAAAGAAGCCATAGAAAAAAGAGACAACAATGAAAATTTATATTTAGGTAATAGCATTGATGAGAATGTATTTATTATAAATAATAAAGTTAAAGATATTTTGGTAGGAATTAATGTAGAAAATCAATTGGCAATAGACAAAAGACTAATAGAACTAGACGGTAGCATAAATAAATCGAATATAGGTGCTAATACTACAATTGCAGTTTCAATGGCATGTTTAAAAGCAGCTGCTGCAGTAAATAAAACCTCAGTATGGGAATATTTAAATAATTCCTCAGAAAAAAAGCTACCATTACCTGAAATACAGATAATTGGAGGAGGATCTCATGCAATAGGTACAATACCAATACAAGATTTTATGATAATTCCTAATGGTGCTCCTGATTTTACTACCGCTTTACATTGGGTATTTAAAATTTATAAATTAGCCGGTGAAAAACTTTTAAGTAATAATAAACTTTATGGAGTTGCTGATGAGGGAGGATATTGGCCACACTTTAATAACATTACTTCTGTTTTAGATTTTCTTGTACAAGTTATTGAGGAGGCTGGATTTAAACCTTATAGACAAGTATCAATCTCGTTAGATATAGCCGCAAATAATTTTAAAATAAACAATAAATATAAAATATCTAATAAAGAGAATATTTTACTAAGCTCTAATGATTTTTATAGCTATTTATTAAAGTTAATTAAAGCTTATCCTATTATTTCTATAGAAGATCCTTTTGCTGAAGAAGATATAGCCTATTTTAAAACTCTGAAAGAAAACTCTCCTTCCTATCTACAAATAGTTGGTGATGACCTTGTGGTAACAAATACAAAATTAATTAAAGAAGCTTACAATCAAGATGCTATCAATTCAGTTTTAATTAAACCTAACCAAATAGGCACTATTTCTGAAACATTAAACGCGTTAAAGTTATCTAATGAATTAAATTTAATGAGTATTCTGTCTGCAAGATCTGGTGAATCAGAAGATAACTTAATATCTGACTTAAGTGTTGGCTGGAAAATGAAACAGCTTAAAGTTGGTTCTTTCTCAAGGTCTGAAAGAATGAGTAAGTGGAACCAATGTTTAAGAATAGGAGAAAAGTTAAAAGATAAATATGCTATGCATAGAATTTGGAATTTTTAAGTAAAAAATTTCTGATTTTGCCACTTTTTCAAAATTTTCAAATTATTTTGGTAAGAGTTATTATTTATATTTTCTATTGGATAAGTTAATTCAATTACATAACCATTAGGATCTCTAAAGTAAATAGATTTTATAAAACCATGATTAATGATACCTCTGGTTTCAATTTTAGCATTATTTCCTTTTTTAAACATTCTATGCAGATTGGACTCTGTTACCTCAAATGCAATATGTAAATCAAAATCTCTCTGATTTTTAAAATTAAATTCAGTATCTGGTTCCTCAAAAAATGCTATGCAAGAACCGTCTTTAAGTTGATAAAATGTGTGTAGCGCATTAGTTTTTCTATCAGTTTTTGTATTTTTAATCTCAAGCACTTTGACTAACTTTAACTCTAGAAATTCTTCGTAGAACTTTCTAGTTTCTTCGCTGTCCTTGCACCTGTAAGCACTGTGATGGAGTTTTAAAATTTTAGTCATAGTTTATTTTGACAAATTATTAATTTATATATATATATAATATTCGGAGATATCAAATGAAAGTTTTAGCATCACTAAAAAGTGCAAAAAAAAGAGATAAAGACTGCAGATTAATTAGAAGAAAAGGAAAACTTTTAGTTATTAACAAGAAAAATCCTAGACTCAAAGCAAGGCAAGGATAATAATTGAATACTGAAAATAAAGATAAAATTGAGGCGGCAGTTTTTAGAAGACTACTTAATCATCTACAAGAAAATAAAGATTTACAAAATATAGATTTAATGAATTTAGCTGGATTTTGCAGAAATTGCTTGTCTAAATGGTACGTAGAAGCATCTAAAGAAAATGGACAAGACATTAACTACGATAAAGCCAAAGAAATAGTTTATTCAATGCCATACAGTGAATGGAAAGAAAAATATCAAAAATAATACTATATTTTATGATATGTTTTATACCAATTAACAAACTTTGAAAGCCCTTGTTCTAAATCAGTTTTGGGTTGGAACTTAAGTTCTCTTTTACTTTTTTCAATATCAGCAAAAGTTTTTTTAACGTCTCCTAATTGCATTGAGACAAGTTTCTTCTTAGCTTTTTTACCAATAATATCTTCTAAAAGTTTAATCATTGTTTTTAAAACTACTGGTGAATTATTGCCTAAATTATATATTCGGTGTTTTTTAAACTTTTTATTTTCAGATAGTTTGATAGCTTTTTGAACACCATCAATAATATCATCTATGTAAGTAAAGTCTCTGCTGAGGTTGCCTCTATTAAATACTTCTATTGCTTTGTTATTAATTATTGACTCTGTAAATTTCCATATAGCCATATCTGGTCTTCCCATTGGGCCATAAACAGTAAAAAATCGCAAGCCAATGGAATTTAGGTTATACAAATTAAAATAACTTTCAGCCATTAACTCATTAGATCTTTTTGTCACAGCATATAAAGATACGGGATTAGAAACATCATCATTTACAGAAAATGGAACTTTTTTATTTGCACCATAAACCGAACTAGAAGATGCATAAACTA
>CACGBM010000059.1 GCA_902571315.1 Rhodospirillaceae bacterium | reverse complement strand
CTGGAGTAATAAGACAATAAAGATATTATCTTTATTATCTTTAATGAAATTAAAGTCTAAATTATTTTCTACTACCATAAACGCATTTTTTTTATTTGGTTCTAGAATAAAATCGTTTTTGTAGTCAATTTCATTAGTTCTATATTTTTTAAATGGTATATCTATTGGAATTAATTTAGGTAACCTAAAGTTTTTAAACCTAGATAAAGAGAACTTCATAATATTCTGGTTAGTAGCAATATATTTTTTCCCTAAAGTTTGCATTCCAGCTACCCACCTCCAGGAAAGTGTATTAGATGCAATATCTGCATCTAATAAATGATCATAAAACAACTGAGCACCTAATTGCCATGGTAAACCAAAATAATGTATCCATATACTAGCAAACCACATTCTTGCATGATTATGAAGGTATCCTGTACTTTTCAGTTGATTTATCCACTCGTCATAAGGTTCTAGTTTAGTTTTACCATTTGTGGCTTTTTCATACTTTTCTGCCAATTCGTTATCATTTATACTATCTAAGCCAATTTTTATACTATCCTTGTAATCTAACCAAACTTCTGAATGTCTTTCAAGCCATCCTTTCCAATAAGTTCTCCATAAAACTTCCTGAATAAATTTATCTGAGCTATTGTTACTTTCATTTATTTTATTTAGTATATATTCTTCTTTAATAATACCTTTACTGATATAAGGAGATAAACCTGATACTGCCTTATGAGGTTGGTTAGGGCCATAATCAAAATTTCTATATTGACTATATTTTGAAATTTTTTCCTTTATAAAGTTTTCTAAAATCTTTTTAGACTTATAGTACACATTATTGGAACACATTTATTATATACGAAAAATGTAATTGAAAAGTTTATTAAAATTATTATTTTAAAATTATGCAAAAAAACAAGAATATTTTATGCTTTTTATTTATTTTTATTTCGACATTCTTATGTTGTAAGCATAATTTGGCAATGAATTTAGAAAAACATACTTATGGGCTTAATGTATATAAAAAAGGAAATTGTATGGGATGCCACTCCTGGCATGGTAAAGGCGGTGGTGGGTATGGTGCCGGAGTATCATTAAGAGATATGAACCTAACATTAGATGAGATCAAAAATGTTATCAAGTGCGGAAGACCTGGCACAGGGATGCCCTATTTTTTAAGAAAATCTTATAAAGAAGAGAAATGTTATGACACCACTTTTGAAGATTATGATAGCTCCTATAGACCTGTTTCTTCAAAAAAGTTTTTAAGTCCAAAACAAATAGAAGCGGTATCTTTTTTTGTAAAGGAAGTTTTACAAGAAAAAAAGTTAGATAAGAGTTATTGCGAATTCTTTTTCAAAAAAGGTTCTAAAGTTTGTCTAAATTTGCAAAATTAAGATTTTATCTAAAACGAATGTTATTTCTTGAAAGATCACTTATTTTTTTACACCCCATTAGTTTCATATCTCTAATTATTTCGGTATGCATATTATTTAATGCTTTTTCAACACCTTTTTGTCCAGCTGCTGCTAAAGCATATAAATAAAATCTTCCTCCAGAGCATGCTTTAGCCCCTAAAGATAAAGCCTTTAAAACATGCGTACCCCTTCTAATTCCTCCGTCACAAATAATTTCTATTTTATCACCTACTGCATCTACAATCTCCTTTAATTGGTCAAAAGGAGCTCTTGACCCATCTAGCTGCCTACCACCGTGATTAGAGATCATTATTGCAGAAGCTCCAATATCTACCGCCTTTTTTGCATCATCAACGCTCATGACTCCTTTTAAACAAAAATGACCACCCCATTGGCTCCTCAGTTTCTCAGCATCACTCCAATTCATGTTTTGGTCTAACATAGAACTAAAATAATCTCCTACTGAAATGGCTAAATTACTACCTTCTTTAATATAATCTTTAAGTTGAGATAATTCGAATTTTTCATGCGTAAAATAATTAAAAGCCCACATAGGATGAGTTGCAAAGCTAATTAAACTTGCTAATGTTAACCTAGGAGGAGAAGTAAAGCCAGTTTTCAAATCTCTTTCCCTATTGCCTCCAGTTATAGTGTCCACAGTCAAAGCAATCGCATCAAATTTTGCCTCTTTGCATTGCTCTATCATACTATTGTTAAGACCACGATCTTTATGAAAATAAAACTGAAATATTTTTGGTGTTGATACATGTTCTGCAATTTTTTTTAAGCTATATGTTCCCAATGAAGAGACACCAAAAAAAAGTATTGAATTTTTGTGCTGCTTTTCCTACTGCTAATTCACCGTCATGATGAAATAATCTTTGTAGAGCTGTTGGAGAACAAAAAATAGGCATATCAATTTTCTTTCCCATTAGGTTTACAGATATATCAACATCTTTTACTCCTGCTAAAACATTAGGAACCAAATCACAATTTTCATAAGATCTTGTATTTTGTTTTATAGTAACTTCGTCATCAGCTGCACCATCAATATAGTGATAAATAGGAGCTGGCAATCTAGATTTTGCTAACAATCTAAAATCTTCTGTGTTGTTGCACTTTGATAAACTTTTAAACATAATATTATAATAATTTTTTTAATAAAAAAAACAATCGCTTTTATTATTTATTATGATATAAAAAAAATATGAAAGGTAACTTAAGTATTTCTAGCATTGCTCATGAGACAAAACTATTGGTAGAGAAAGGTAGTGTGTTAAAAGCTGCCTGTATTCTGGATGTACATGGTTATATAAAAGGAAATATTAAAGGAACTACTGTAAAAATAGGACCAAAAGGTAAAATAGATGGCAATCTCAATTGTAACTCTCTAGAAATATATGGTGAGTTTACTGGAAATGGAGAAGTAGTAGAATTGAAAGTATTTAAAGGTGGTAAAGTAAAAGGATCATTATCATATAATACTATTGTTGTAGAGGTTGGAGCAACTATATCTGGTCCTATGAAGCCAATTGAAAAAGATCAGGTACTTTTAATTGAAAACAAATAAATTACCTGTAAAGGTCTTTAATGCAGCATGTAAATTTAAGCTTTTAAATAAGTTTACTGATTATAATAGTAAAAAAATTACAGATGGCGTTTCTTCTGATATCTGGTACGTAAAAACTGATCAAAATAGAGAGTTTTGTATTAAGAGAGCATTAGCAAAACTTACAGTAAAAGAAGACTGGTATGCACCGATAAGTAGAAATAAATTTGAAGCTATGTACT
>CACGBM010000058.1 GCA_902571315.1 Rhodospirillaceae bacterium | reverse complement strand
ACTTATAACATTAACCAACTCATAACCATCTTTACCAAAGTCACTTAATATTTCTTCTACTTCATAGTTTTTTTTACTTCTACTTTGAATATCTTCTTTATCTAATGAATATTCATATTGTTTTATTCTAAATTCCCATTTTTTCATGTATACTCCTAATTTAAAATATGCAATTATATTTTTTTAATTAATAATATTATAAGGATTAAAGTTATGTCTAATAATAACTTAAATATTTATCTTTCTGGTGAAATTCATACTGCTTGGAGAAAAGAAATTATAGATTATTCTAAAAATTATAATTTACCCGTTAACTTTTTTACTCCTGAAACTAATCATTCTAATAGTGATGATTGTGGGGTATCTATATTAGGGCCAGAAAATGATAAATTCTGGCATGATTATAAAGGGGCATCAATTAATTCTATAAATAACAATATTTTTATTAAAAAATCAGATATTGTAATTATTAAGTTTGGAGAAAAATATAAGCAATGGAATGCCGCTTTTGATGCAGGATATGCGATAGGTCTTAACAAAAATATCATTACTTTACATGCTAAGGATTTAGATCATGCTTTAAAAGAAGTTGATGCAGCTGCTAAAGCGGTTTGTAGAAGCAATGAAGAAGTTATAAAAATTTTAAAATATATAACCAATAGTGAACTATAGTTTATTACCTACAATGAGCAATCTGAGCAAATAATTAAATATTCTAAGTTAACCTACTTTTAAATTTTGTAAAATTTAATTTTAATATTAGTAAATCTTTTGTTTTTAAAAATATTAGTGAATAATATCCCTGTTCTTTAGTATTATCTTAGTGTAAACATATATAAAAATAGGTTTTAAAATTAATAAAGAAAGTATAATAAGACAGGAAGTAGAAAATAAGTTACAAAATAACTTTGCTGACTTCTGGATAAAAATTCTTACCCATAATGTTTTTAGATATCAGGCTATTAGTAAGGAAGTGGGTGCACTTGAGGGACTAATAGTGCAAGTAATAGCTTGGCATCACTATTTATCTTCAATTTCTGAAGTAAAAAAGGAGGTACACAGCTTTGATTCGGTCTTTGATATGTGGCATGACAAAAATTTAAAAAAAAAAAATAATAAAAAATTAACTATTTCATTAGTAAGTGAACTAACAACAATTCCTTTTGAAACAACAAGAAGAAAAGTAAAAAAGTTAGTTAAAAAAAATTGGATAAGTTATACTAAACAGGACGGAATAATGTATAATAGCAATTCTGAATTGAATGATAAAATTTTAAATAAAATTCATCCTGTAGAAAAACATTTACTCAAAGAGTTTTTAGTATCTTACTTGATGAGTGGTAAATTAAACTAGATCCATATGATATTAATAAAGTAATTAAGTATTTATAAGGTGTCTTTAAAATAAGGTTTTACTATGATTAATTTTCCTATAAAACAAGGTATTAAATATTCATTTGGAACACCTGCCTTAGGATTAGGATTAAGCATGTTTACTTTTGGAGCATTTTTAAAAAGTTCTGGCTTTACTATTTGGCAGAGTTTCTCATCTACATTTTTTGCATTTGCATTGCCTGGCCAATTTGTAATGGCTGATTTACTAATTGCAGGAGGTAGCATATTAAATATATTTTTTGCAGTTTTATTGACTAATGCAAGATTGTTTCCTATGACTATAAATCTGATACCTATTATACAAAATAAGAAGATTGCAAAATGGAAATTTTTTTTGATTAGTCACTTAATTGCCGTTACAGCATGGATAAATATGTTTGCAAGTTACAAAGATATTAAAGAAAATAATCGCTTTGAATACTTTTTAGGCTTAGGGGGAAGTTTATGGATTACCTCTATACTATTTACAGTTCTAGGGTATGTTTGTTCTGACTTTATAAATAATAAAATATTACTTGGTCTTGTTTTCTTTAACCCATTATATTTTTTAATTATGACATTGAGTAATATCTTAAATAGAAAACTATTAGTAGTTTTTATCTTATCTGCTATTTTAGGACCATTTTTAAATTATTTTAGCCCTAGTTGGGGGGTATTAATAGCTGGGTTTATATCAGGATCAATTGGTTTTTTTTATTTTAGAGTTAAAAATGATAGATAATCAAACCATAATGTTAGCCATTATTGTTTCATCAATAGCGACATATTTTTGTAGATCTATGGGAGTTATATTTTCTTCTAGATTGCGGATTGATAGTTGGATTTTTGACTGGATTAAATGTATTTCTATAGGAATTATAGTAGCAGTAATATCGAAAATAATTATATTTCCAGAAGGAATATTAGAAAATACGTCGAAAATATCAAGGTTTTTAGCAACTGTTAGCTTGGTTATAATTTATTATTTTTTTGGAAAAAACGTTTTATTATCGGTCAGTTTAGGTACGGCTATATTTACAATTTTAAGTTTCTATAATATTTAATTATTTTATTTTAGAAAACTCTGTAGGTAATAATATCTCATTTTTCATATGCACTATTAAATTCTTAACCTTTGCAAGATAATTGATAAAGTCATCATTTTTTGCTAAGATAGCTCTTCTTTTATCTCTATCTTCGTAGCTATCATATCCATATAAATGAACTACTTTATTAAGTTCTCCAAATTCAGTGTAAAAAAATCCAATTTGATTTCCTAAAATAGAAACATGTGTTTCTCGAATTTCATTATTATAAATTTCAAGAAAGCTTTTTAAGGTGGTAGGTTTTAATAAGTATGTTCTCATTTCAATAATCATTATAACTCCTATTAATTTAAATTATTAAGTTTTTCTTTTAGCAAGGTAAGCTCTTTTTTATTCTTTCCTAATGTTCTGTCAAATATTTTAATAGCTATTCTAAAGTTCCCTTTAGCATCTTCTAATTTATTCTGTTTTACTAATTGTATACCTTTTGTTTCGTATGCTCTTGCTCTGTATAATGCTGAACTTCTTGTTAATTCTGATATTTGGCCAGGATTATTAGCTATTACAGCAGCCATCATATTTAAAACTTTATTATGCACTAATATTGCGTCATCCAATTTATTTTGAAACCTAAGAGATAAAGCTAAATAATTTAAGGCTTCAGCTATATCTGGATGATTTTTATTTATAAGATCCTCTCTAATTTTATGTACATCTCTAAATATCAACTCTGCCTGATTAAATCGCTCTAACTCCAACAATAACCTACCCTTATTTTCTAATAAGGTAGCTGTAGTCAAATGCTTTTTTCCAAATTCAAGATTAGATAGCTTTAATGCTTTATCATTAGATATCAATGCATC
>CACGBM010000057.1 GCA_902571315.1 Rhodospirillaceae bacterium | reverse complement strand
CTGTATTGTTGCTCCAATGCTATTGGAATTAAATGTCTCCATAAATAGCTCCATGTAGGATGCCCATGAATAAATAACAACGTACCATTTTTTGCGTCAATATTTTCATCAATATAAGCTATTCTAAAATCTTTATAGTCATTATCTAAATTAACCAAGTTAGACATATAATGTGATTTGAAGTCAAAATTTTCAATATTTTGAAAAGACTTTTCTGGTGTTCTTATAAACATTTTCATAGTTAAGTTTCCTTAGGAAGGCTAAACTGCAATCCGTCTAATTGGTTCGTAATCACAATTTGACATCCTAAACGCGAATTTTCAGTATAATCAGGTAATAAAGATAACATTTCTTTTTCGTCAATACAAGGAGCCGGTAACTTTTTTACCCAGTCTTTATGTATAATAATATGACAAGTTGAACAAGCCATAGATCCACCGCATGATCCTTCAATAGCTATATTTTCTTTTTTAGATAAATCTAATATTGTTTTATTACTTTCTATTCTAAAAGTTTTTGTAGTACCATTTTGTGAGTATAATACTTTAACCATTTGATCTTAATTTTTTAACAGTATCTGTAATTTCTTTTATAGCAATATTAATGTCTTTCTTTGTTGTAAATCTTCCTATACCTATACGAATAGATGAGTTTACTACCTCTTTAGATAAACCCATTCCAGTTAAAACATATGAAGCTTCAATATTATTACTAGTACATGCAGAACCAGATGAAATTACTGTATTTTTTAAATTTTCAATCAATTTCTCTGAATTAATTCCAGGTATTGAAATGTTTAGATTAGCCGGAAGTCTTTTAGAAATATGACCGTTGATTGAAATATTTTTAATATTTTTTTTGAGATTTTTATATAGATAATCTCTTAATATTTTTGTTTTAAGTTTTTCTTTTTGTAATTTTGAAATAGAAATCTTAGCAGCCTCACCAAAGCCTACACATAAAGGTACTGGTAAAGTTCCAGAACGTAAGCTTATCTCTTGACCGCCACCATCAATTAATGGTGTTAGTCTTATTCTTGGATACTGCCTTATATACAGTGCTCCTATACCTTTTGGTCCATAAAATTTATGAGCTGAGATGCTCATCATATCTATGTTCATTTTTTTTACATTTATCTGAATTTTCCCTACTGCTTGCGCAGCATCGGTATGAAATAGTACATTCTTTTCTTTACATATTTTCCCTATCTCTCTAATAGGTTGAATAACGCCCGTTTCATTATTTGCTATCATTATAGAAACTAATAAAGTATTTTTATTGATATTTTTTTCTATATCTACAGGATCTATTAATCCATTTCTTTTTACGTTTAATATAGTAACTTTAGCGCCCGCAATTTCTATTTTTCTTAGAGCTTCCAAAACACATTTATGTTCAGTATTAAGAGAAATAAAATGATTTTTACCTCTTAAAACATGACTTTTTAAACCTTTAATAGCTAAATTATTAGACTCAGTAGCCCCAGAAGTAAAAATAATTTCTTCTTTTTTAGCTCCTATTAGCTTTGCAATCATAGCTCTAGCTCTAGAAATCTGATTTACTATATCACGATTATGAATAGTATTTTGTGAATGAGGATTATTAAATTTTTCTGTGAAGTAAGGACGCATTTTTTTAAATACTCTATTATCTACTTGAGTTGTGGAGTGGTTATCTAAATATATCATACTAAATTTTTCCAAATCTTTTCAATATTCTCTTTAAAGCATTCACTAACATATCGGCTTCTCTCATACTATTATATAGTCCTAAACTAATTCTTATCACTCCTGCTGCAATTAATTTTGAATAACCCATTCTTTTTAAGACATTACTTGGTTCTGCCTTACCTGAAGAACATGCAGCACCAGTACTTACATCAAAACCTTCTAAATCTAAGGCTATTAGCAAATCTTCTGCTTTTATTCCGGGAGTATACATCATAAAGGTATTAGGAAGTCTGTTGCTGTTTTCAGCAATTATTTGAATGCCTAAATTTGCTTTTTTTAATTTTTTTTCAAAAGCTATTCTTAGGTTTTTTAATTTTTCTATTTTATTAATTTTCGATAACTTAGCAGCTTGACCAAATCCAGCTATAGCTAATATAGGCTCTGTACCTGATCTTAAACTATCTTCTTGATCTCCACCAACCAAAATTGGTTTTAAGATTTTTTTCTTAGATGCTGTTATCAGAGCTCCTGCTCCACTTGGCCCTCCTATTTTATGAGAAGAAATAGTCATCATATCTACACCTAATTGTAGAAAATTTACATTAATTCTTCCAACAGCTTGCACTGCATCAGTATGAAAAGGAACACTATACTTTTTTGCAATTTTTGCTATTTTTTCTACTGGTTGTATTATACCAGTTTCATTATTTGCAAACATAACTGAAACAATCATTCCTTTCTTTTTATTATCGTTTTTCAACATATTCTCTAGCATATCTAAATCTATATAACCCTCTTTATTAACATTTATTAATATTGTATGTTTTTGTTTTTTTATAGATTCATGTTCAATAGCTGATATTATTTTTTTTTTATATCCATTAAGTGCTAAATTATTTGCCTCAGTAGCTCCTGATGTAAAGATTATATCTTTTGAGGAGCAGTTTACTAATGCTGCTATTTTTTGTCTTGATATTTCTAGCAAATTTTTTAATTTTCTTCCTTTTGTATGAATTGAAGAAGGATTTCCATGCCAATCTATCATTTCTTTTATGTAGTTTTTAACTTGTTCATCCATTGGAGCAGATGCATTATAATCTAAGTAATATCTCATATTTTTATAAACAACTATTTTCAATCATTAGTATAATCTAAATCAACTGGTGTTCCATAAGGAGTAAAATTTTTAATATTTTTCTTATTATTTTTTTTAATTACCTTAGCTGGAATTCCCATAACAGTAGTAAAACTTGCAACATTTCTTGTTACTACAGCATTCGCTCCAACTCTTGACTGTTCTCCAATAACAATTGGACCTAATATTTTAGCGCCTGCTCCTATAATAGCATAATCATTAATAGTGGGATGTCTTTTTCCTTTTTTTAAGCTAGTACCACCTAAAGTTACCCCATGATAAATTAGAACATTATTGCCTATGATAGAGGTTTCTCCTATTACTACTCCCAAACCATGGTCTATAAATAAATTTTTACCAATTTTAGCTGCTGGATGTATCTCTATACCTGTAAACATTCTAGATATGTATGCTATTGTTTTTGCAATAAAGTAAAGTTTTATTAGCCAAAATAAATTTGCTATTCTGTGAAAAAATACTGCATGCAAGCCTGGATATAAAAAGATAATCTCTAAATAATTGTTAGCTGCTGGATCTCTTTTTTTGATACTTTTAATTAAATTGAACATAAGACTTAAATGAAGTAGTATATTAGTATTTAG
>CACGBM010000056.1 GCA_902571315.1 Rhodospirillaceae bacterium | reverse complement strand
AGAGTTATTAAAACTTCAAAAAAAAAGTTGGGATAATTACTTATATTTCTGTAATAAACATTTTTATTTAGATTTTCACGTTAATTATAGCATTTTTTTGAAGAAGCAAGAAATAAATATTCATAGCAAAGTTAAAAAAATTCTGAATAAGATGACTAATTATCATTTAACGACTTTTTATTTTTTAGTAATAACTACAAATTCTATTATAATATCACTTAATTTATTATTTAATGATACTGAATCAGGTTTAGCTTGGAAAGATAGTAACCTAGAATATGAATATAATAAAAGTCTATGGGGAGAAGATAGTGAGTCAAAAAAAAACTTTTTGCTTAAAAAAAGTTTTTTCACTGATATTATTAACTTTATAAGCTTTTTTGATGAGGAATAGTATGAATAAAAAGATAAATTATTATTTAGAACAAATAAGTCTAGCTAAAGTTGGAGGTGGTCAAAACAGGATTGAGGCCCAACATAAAAAAGGAAAGCTTACAGCAAGAGAGCGAATTGAGGTTTTATTAGATGATAATTCATTTAATGAAATTGGAATGTTTGTACAAGGAAAAAGCTCAAATCATATTCAAGAGGAAAGTGCTATATTAGGAGATGGAGTGGTTACAGGGTATGGTAAAATAAATGGCTATGATGTTTTAATTTATAGCCAGGATTTTACAGTTTATGGAGGATCTTTAGGAGAAGAACATGCAAATAAAATATGTAAAATATTAGATATGGCTATGAAAAATAAAATTCCTGTTATCGGATTAAATGACTCTGGAGGAGCAAGAATACAAGAAGGTGTAGCTGCTCTTGGTGGATATGCTGAAGTGTTTCAAAGAAATGTGCTTGCATCAGGAGTTATTCCTCAGATATCAGCAATATTAGGTCCATGTGCTGGAGGAGCGGTGTACTCACCAGCAATGACTGATTTTATTTTTATGTCTGAACAAACATCATATATGTTTGTAACAGGGCCAGAGGTAGTAAAGACAGTTACACATGAGGATGTTGATACAGAGTATCTTGGCGGAGCAAATACCCATACTACAAAATCTGGCGTAGCCGATTTCTCATTTGATAATGAGATTACTGTATTACAACAACTAAGAAGACTTATTGATTTTTTACCTCAATCTAATATCTCTGGACAAAAAGTTAAAAAATTTAATGATACTATAAACAGAAAAATACCCTCGCTTAATACTCTTGTGCCTCAAGATAAAAATAAAGCTTATGATATAAAGGAATTAATACTAAACGTTTCTGATGAAAAAGACTTTCTGGAAGTACAAAAAGATTTTGCTAAAAATATAGTTATAGGGTTTATAAGGCTAGAAGGACATTCCGTTGGCATAGTAGCAAATCAACCACTGGCATTGGCAGGTTGCTTAGATATTAATTCTTCAAGGAAAGCTGCAAGGTTTGTTAGGTTTTGTGATTGTTTTAATATTCCTTTATTAACATTGGTAGATGTTCCAGGCTTCCTGCCAGGTACTGATCAAGAGTTTAATGGTATTATTAAACACGGTGCAAAATTATTATTTGCTTATGCAGAAGCAACTGTGCCCAAGGTTACATTGATCACTAGAAAAGCTTATGGAGGAGCATATGATGTGATGGCATCTAAGCACTTAAGAGGAGATATCAATTATGCTTGGCCATCTGCAGAAATAGCTGTAATGGGTGCTGAAGGAGCAGCTAAAATAATTTATAAAAATGCAGATGAAAAAGTTTTAAAACAACATATTATGGATTATGAGAAAAAATTTTCTAATCCTTATATTGCCGCATCTAGAGGATATATTGACGAAGTCATAAAGCCTGACATTACCAGAATTAAAGTAATAAATGCTTTCAAAATACTACGTAACAAAGATCTTAAAAACCCTTGGAAAAAGCATGATAATATCCCACTATAATAAAATGATTAAAAAGGTTTTAATTGCTAATAGAGGTGAAATTGCTATCAGAATAGCTAAATCATGTAAAAAATTAGGTATTAAAACTGTTGGAGTTTATTCAAAAGATGATAGCGCCTCATTACATTTAGCATATTGTGACGAAAGCTATTTATTAGGAGACGATCCCCTGAAAGGTTCATACTTAAATATTGAAAAATTAATTGAAATATCAAAGAAGTTATCTGTAGATGCAATTCATCCTGGTTATGGCTTTCTTTCAGAAAATTCAGGTTTTGTAAAAGAACTTAATAAAGAAAAAATTATTTTTATAGGTCCTTCATATAAAGCTATAGAATTGATGGGAGATAAAATAGAATCAAAAAAAATAGCAAAAAAAGCGGGTGTTAATTGTATTCCAGGCTATGAGCATGCTATTAAGAATGTTAAAGAGGGGTTAAATGAAGCAAAAAAAATTGGTTATCCAGTAATGATAAAAGCTTCTGCAGGTGGTGGTGGTAAAGGTATGCGAATTGCTAAAGATAAAAATGAATTTGAAGAATTATTAACTGCTGCTAAAAATGAGGCTCTTAATGCTTTTGGTGATGACAGAGTTTTTATAGAGAAATATATAGAAAAGCCAAGACACATAGAAATACAAATTTTAGCTGATAATCACGGCAATTTCGTATGGTTAGGTGAAAGAGAATGTTCTATCCAAAGAAGACATCAAAAAATTATTGAAGAAGCTCCAAGTTCATTTATTGACAACGCGACAAGGGTTAAAATGGGTGAACAAGCTATAAACTTGGCTAAGGAGGTAAATTATTCATCTGCAGGAACTGTCGAGTTTGTAGTTGACCAGAAACAAAATTTTTACTTTTTAGAAATGAATACAAGATTACAAGTTGAACACCCTGTAACTGAGTTAGTAACAGGTATAGATTTAGTCGAAGAAATGATTCATGTTGCTAATAATAAAAAATTAAAAATTAAACAAAATGATATTAAAGTACAAGGCTGGGCTTTTGAGTCAAGGTTGTGTGCTGAGTCACCAAAAAAGAACTTTTTACCTTCAGCTGGAAGGCTTGTAAATATTAACTATCCTGTTGGTGACATAAGAGTTGATTATGGCTATCAATCAGGAGGAGAGGTTTCTATTTATTATGATTCATTACTTGCAAAAATAATTTCTAAAGGAAAGGATAGAAATGATGCGTTAAGTAAGATGCAAATAGCATTGAGTAATCTAGCTGTTGAAGGTGTTGAAACCAATATAGATTTTTTAATGGATATTTATAAAAAAGAATTCTTTGCTAAGGGAGCAATCAATACAAATTTTATTGCAGAGAACTATGATAATGGTTATGAAGGGAAAGTAGATAATAAAAAAGAACAAGAATCGATTATCTTATTAGCAATTAGTTATCACATAAATTATCTTTACAGTGTTAATACAGATATTACAAATATATCAAAGAATTGGGTAGTTAGTTGGCAATACGATGAATATGAAA
>CACGBM010000055.1 GCA_902571315.1 Rhodospirillaceae bacterium | reverse complement strand
TTGAATATTTGCAAAATAATTCATTTGCAGAAAATAAAAGTTGGATAAGGTCAATAAGATCATTTACCAAGAGGTTACACTGGCATTGTCACTTCATACAAAAACTCGAAGACGATCCTTCAATAGAGTTTAAAAATATGCATAGCCAGTATAATGGAATTAGAGAGAAGGAATTTAATGAGAAATTTTTTATAGCTTGGAAAAATGGATTAACAGGATTTCCTTTTTTAGATGCGTGTATGAGGTCACTAAAAGTTAATGGTTGGATTAATTTTAGAATGAGAGCAATGCTAATGAGTTTTGCTAGCTACCATTTATGGCTTCATTGGAAGTATACTGCTGATTTTTTAGCCACTTTATTTGTTGATTATGAGCCTGGCATTCACTATTCACAATCACAAATGCAATCTGGTACTACGGGCATAAACAGCATAAGAATATATAATCCTATAAAACAAGGGATAGATCATGATCCTAACGGTATATTTATAAAAAAATGGGTTCCTGAAGTATCTAATGTACCAAACAATCATATACACACCCCATGGTTGAGTAAGACTAAATTAAAAGATTATCCTTCACCATTAGTAGATGAAAAAATAGCTAGGACTGAAGCTGCTAAAAAAATATACAATGTTAGAAAATCTAAAATATTCAAGGAACAAGCAAAAAATATTTATTTTAAACATGGAAGTAGAAAAATTAACCATAGGAATAAAAATAAAAGAAAAAAATTAATTGATCGTACAGCACAACTAAGCTTATTTTGAAAAATTTTAGCCAAGGAAAAAGAGTTAGTCCTAACAAACTAGACATATTTAAAAAATTACCTTAGGTGATATAATTATTTTATTAATCTAAAACTTATATTTTAATTTTGATTTTCAATAATTGAGTTGATACTGTTTTATTTTAAATAATTATGATAGTATAAAGTTTAATAAACTAAATGGAGATAAAATGGCTATTTATTGTATTAAAATTAAATATACTAAAGAAGCAATAAGAGGAATGGTTGAAGACGGTGTAGATAGAGCTGATGCTTTGAGAGATTTAACTGAGGCATTAGGAGGTAAGCTATTATCCTTTTATGGAATGGTTGGGCAGCATTATCATGTAATGGCTATATCAGAGGTGCCAGAGTATGCAAATTTGAGTGCAGGTATAGTAACTGCCATGATGGCTAATACTTTAGAAGATTATAAAGTAATTCCTTTATATGAAAGTTCAGATATAACTAAAGTTTCAGCTATGCATAAAGCTGTGATGTCTAGTTATAAGAAGCCTGGCAACTAAACAGATATTAATCTAACTCAAAATCTGAATAGTTTGGAATTTTACAAAGTATTGACTTATTTTAAAAAGTTTTAATATTCTTTAATAAAGCTTTTTTTTTCGAAGGAATAAACTTACAGTAGTTATTAGGAAAGTTTATTTATTGCTTCCTTTTCATATATCAATAACTTTTCTTTTACTTCGTTGTAAGAAATATCAATTTTCGCTTTTTCAAAGTCGTTAAAAATCTTTTTTATTACATCTTCAAAGCCTGGTTCATCAAAATCTGCCATTATGACTTCGTCTATATATTCATCAATTTTTGAATTTTCTAGTCCAAGTTGTTCCGCAGCCCATTTACCTAGGCTTTTATTTCTAATAGCAGTGATTTTAAATTTTTTTTGCGTATCTAAATCTATTTTTTTTCCTAGACCTTTTTTTTCATCGTCAAACATATTTTCTCTTCTATTATAAGTTAAATGCCATAGTACATATATATATATATACTTTATATAATCTTTTACAATTATATTAAATAGAAATATAAAAAACTATTTCAAATTAATTTATCTTAAGCAAATTATATAATATTTACTTGTTGAGATTATATCTAATTATTAGCGTTCATTAAATCTTCTAAATCTGCTATCTAGTGATAGTGAATATGTAACCTTTGTTTACCTATTAAAAAAATTACTAATAATTTATTATTTTTATGAAAGGTATAATAGAACTTAATAAATTATTTGTCTCAATAATTTTCTTAGTTCTTTAAAAAAATTTAAAGATTGTTTAATGAAGTAATAAAGCACCATATAATAAAGTTTTTAATTGGGCTGAAGCTTTACCTAAAAATACAATTTTAAAAAAGCAAATACAAGCTGAGAATTTGTTTAAAAAAATAGGAGTAACCTTTTCGGTTTATAATAATTATGATGTTTCGGAAAGATTAATACCATTCGATTTATTCCCTAGAATATTATCTAGTTCTGAATGGATAAAAATAGAAAAGGGTATAAAACAGAGATCAATTGCAATAAATGCATTTTTAAATGATGTTTATCATAGAGCTGAAATAATCAAGGCTAATATTATTCCTCAAAAACTAATTTATAACAATCCGGCTTATGATATTAAGATGGTTGGTTTTAATGTGCCCAAAAATATTTATAGTCCTATTATAGGAACTGACATAATCAGAACTAATGAAATAGATTTTAAGGTATTAGAAGACAATTGCAGAACTCCTTCAGGTGTTTCTTACATGATTGAAAACAGAGAAATTATGATGCGAATGTTTCCTGAACTTTTCCAAAGTTTAAACATCGAAGCTGTTGATAATTATCCTTCTTATTTAGTAGATATCTTGAAAAGTTTAGCTCCAAAAAAGTGTAAAGGTGATCCTAAAATAGTTATTCTCACACCTGGGCATTTAAATAGTGCTTACTATGAACATAGTTTTTTAGCAGATTTAATGGGGGTAGAATTAGTGCAAGGAAGTGACTTATATGTTAGTAATAATATTACTTACATGAAAACTACTGAGGGGCCACAAAAGATAGATATTATTTATCGTAGAATAGATGATGAATATTTAGACCCTTTGTATTATAAAAATGATTCACTTCTAGGTATTCCCGGCGTTATAAACTCCTATAAAACTGGTTATGTCAACATCTGTTCTGCTCCAGGAGCAGGCCTAGCAGATGATAAAGCAATTTATACATTTATGCCTGATATTATAAAGTTTTATCTGGGAGAGGAGCCAATTCTTAAAAATATAAAAACTTGGAGATGTTATGATAAAAAAGAAAGTAAATACGTTATAAATAATCTAGAAAAGTTAGTTGTAAAAGAAGTTCACGGATCGGGTGGATATGGTATGCTGATAGGATCTAAGGCTTCTAAAAAAGAATTAAACATATTTAAAAATAAGATTGAAAAAGATCCAGAAAATTTTATAGCACAACCTATATTAGAACTCTCAACAGTTCCAATCTTTGATAAATCCTCCCTTTCGGAAAGACATGTTGATTTAAGACCATTTTCTTTAATTGGACATAAAAAATTTAAATTAGTAAGTGGAGCCTTGACAAGAGTTGCTCTTAAAAAAAATTCTTTAATAGTCAACTCATCTCAAGGTGGTGGAGTAA
>CACGBM010000054.1 GCA_902571315.1 Rhodospirillaceae bacterium | reverse complement strand
AGAGAAAACAATGAAGTTATTGATAGAAGGAAAAGCAAAAAAAATATTCTTAAGGAAAGATAAAAATACTTTAGTTCAATATTTTAAAGATGACGCAACAGCTTTCAATAACAAAAAAAAAAAAAAGTTTAAGAATAAGGGTATGTTAAATAATTGCATTTCAACAATTATTTTTAAATATCTTAATAAAAATAAAATAAAAACACACTTTATAGAAAAAATTAGTGAAAGAGAGCAAATAGTTAAAAAAGTAAAAATTATTCCTCTTGAAGTGGTAATAAGAAATTATTCAGCAGGAAGCATAAGTAATAAGTTTAACATTAAAAAAGGAAAAAAATTTAAAGAACCTATTATAGAGTTTTATTTAAAATCAGATGAATTAAATGATCCTTTTATGAGCGACGCTCACATAAAATTATTAAATATTGCAACCTCTAACGAAATTAAATATATAACAAGAGTAGCATTAGAAATTAATATATTATTAATTAAATTATTTTCTAAAATAGGTATTATCTTAGTGGATTTCAAATTAGAGTTTGGAAGAAGTAACAATAATATACTGCTTGCTGATGAAATTAGTCCTGATAACTGTAGACTATGGAACAAAAAATCAAAATTAAGTTTAGATAAAGACCTTTTTAGACAAGATAAAGGAGATTTAATTAAAGCTTATGAGTATATTTACATGAAATTAAATAGGAAATTAAATGTATAAAATGATAATATGTGTAACACTCAAGAAGGATGTCCTTGACCCTCAAGGTAAAGCAATTTCGGGGGCTGCAAATAGCTTAGGTATTGAAAATATCTTAGATATCAAACAAGGTAAGTACTTTGAAGTTTTATTAAAAAACGTTTCAGATAAGAGAAATGCTGAACAGATTGCAATAAATCTATCTGAAAAGCTATTATGCAATAAAGTAATTGAGGATTATGAAATAACTACAATAAAAAAAATATGAATATTTCGGTAATTATATTTCCTGGATCTAACTGTGACCAAGATATTGTGTCTTCCATAAAGTCTATTACAAATAAAATACCTAATAAAACTTGGTATAAAGATAATATACCTAAAAATACAGATTTTATAATAATACCGGGAGGTTTTTCTTTTGGAGATTATTTAAGAAGTGGCGCAATTGCCTCTGCTAGCAATATTATTAAACAAGTTATAGATTTTTCAAAAAAAGGAGTACCTATTATGGGAATATGTAATGGATTTCAAATTCTAACTGAAGCAAATCTATTACCAGGCACTCTAATCATAAACAAAAACCTTAAATTTATTTGTAAAAGTATTTATTTAAAAGTGATTAATAATAATTGCATATTCACTGAAAAAGTTAATAACACAGTTATAAAACTGCCTATAGCTCACAAAATGGGTAATTATGTAGTTACAAAAAATACATTAAATAAAATTAAAGACAATAACCAAATAGTATTTAAATATTGTTCAAAAGAAGGCACTATAAATGATTTGTATAACCCTAATGGGTCCATAAGTAATATTGCTGGTATACTAAGTCTTAACAAAAGAATATTGGGAATGATGCCACATCCAGAAAGATATACTGATATAAAACAAAAAGATATAATAATGAAACAAATTGTTGAGTCTATATTATGATGCTTGATCTACATAAAACATTAAATCAATTAGGTTTAACAGAGGATGATTTCTCAGATATAAAATTTATACTAAAAAGAGATCCTTCATTAACAGAGTTAGCAATATATTCAGCTATGTGGAGTGAGCACTGTTCATATAAGTCTTCAAAACATTGGTTAAAAAAACTAAATACTGTTGCTCCTTGGGTTATTCAAGGGCCTGGAGAAAATGCAGGAGTCATAGATATTGGTTTAAATAATGCGATTGTATTTAAAATTGAAAGCCATAATCATCCTTCATTTATTGAACCTTATCAAGGTGCGGCTACAGGTGTTGGCGGTATTATGAGAGATATTTTTACTATGGGAGCTAGACCTATCGCAAATTTAAACTGTTTAAGGTTTGGATCTATTAAAAATAGTAAAACTAATCATTTATTTAATGGTGTAGTTTCTGGTATTGGAGACTATGGAAACTGTACTGGTATTCCTACTGTTGCTGGTGAATGTAGTTTTGACTCAAGATATAACAAAAATATATTAGTAAATGCGATGACTGTCGGCATTGCAAAAAAAAACAAAATTTTTTATGCAAAGGCAGGAAAAGTTGGAAACATAGTTTTTTATGTTGGTTCGAAAACAGGTAAAGACGGTATTCATGGTGCTAGTATGTCTTCAGGAGCTTTCGATACTGAAACCGAAACCTTGAAACCTACTGTACAGGTAGGTGATCCCTTTACAGAAAAACTATTAATGGAAGCATGCCTAGAACTAATGAAGAAAAATGCCATTGTAGGCATACAAGATATGGGAGCTGCAGGACTGACCTCATCTGCAGTAGAATTGGCAGCTTCATCAAAACTTGGAATAAATATAAATTTAGATAAAGTCCCTTTAAGAGATAAAAGCATGACTGCAGATCAAATTATGCTATCTGAGAGTCAAGAGAGAATGTTAATAATATTAAACCCGAAAAAAGAAAAAGTAGCTAAAAACATTTTTTCTAAGTGGAACCTAGACTATGCTAATATAGGAAAAATTACGTCTTCAGAAAAAATAGTTTTAAAATATAAAAATAAAATAGTTGCAGATATTCCACTCTCCAGTCTTACATCTTATAAAACATATAAAAGAAGCTTTGTAACCTTTAAAAATAATTATGTGGAAAAAACTTATACAAAGAAAAAAATTTCAACTATTGTAAAAAAAATATTTAGTAATCCTAACTATAAAAAGAAAACTAAAATATGGGAACAATATGATCACATGATTACTAGAAATGTTATATCAAATATGGGCGGTAATGCAAGTGTAATAAAAACTAATTCTAAATATCAAGCGATTGCTGTAACTACAGATTGCAATATATTTTATTGTGAAAATGACCCTTACGAAGGAGCACTACAAGCAGTAGCAGAAAGTTACAGAAATTTAATATCAGTAGGTTCTAAACCTTTAGCTTTAACTAATTGTCTAAATTTTGGTAATCCAGAAAAAAATCAAATTATGGGACAATTTGTTAACTCTATTAAAGGAATTAATAAAGCATCAAAAATATTAAACCTTCCCGTAGTTTCTGGCAATGTTTCATTCTATAATGAAACGAATAATATTAATATACCTCCTACTCCCCAAATAGGAGCCATAGGCGTTATTGACGATTATAGAAAAGTAATCTCATATAATAGTTTTGATATGATGGATGAAGTTTATTTAATTGGAAGAACTGGCTCACATTTGTCCAATACTGCTTACGAAAGATGTTTTTATAAACACGAAAAGACAAAAAAAAATAGTATTCCTCCTAGAGTAAATCTA
>CACGBM010000053.1 GCA_902571315.1 Rhodospirillaceae bacterium | reverse complement strand
TTAAAATAGTTTATTTAATAGAAGGAAACAAACATAGAAGAATAACTTACCCCATAACAGTCTTAAATAAAAAAAAAGAAACTATGGAAGTATATGATTTTCTTCTAGAAGATAAAAATCTATCTAAAACTTTAAAGTGGGGATTTGAAATTTTGTAATGATAAACTTTTCTCAGGAAGAAATATCAGCCATTTATTTATCACTCAAAATTGCATTAGTTGCTTCATTAGCTAGTCTACCTTTTGCAATTATTTTAGGATATCTGTTTGCTAGAAAAGAATTCTTTTTAAAAAAGTTTTTTATTAGTCTTCTCAATCTACCTTTAGTTTTGCCTCCAGTTGTTACTGGATACTTGTTGCTCATTACTTTTGGAATTAACGGTTTTATAGGAAAATTTTTATTAGATTATTTTAACTTTACTTTTGCGTTTAGATGGACTGGCGCTGCACTAGCATGTGCTATTATGGGATTTCCATTGATGATACGAGCGATAAAATTATCAATAGAAATGATAGATATTAAGTATGAAGAAGCAGCAAAAACCTTGGGAGCTAATAGGCTTTTTGTGTTTATTAGTATTACTTTACCACTATCTTTACCCGGTATAGTCGCAGGTTTCACTTTATGCTTTGCTAGGGCTTTAGGAGAATTTGGTGCTACCGTAACTTTTGTATCAAATATACCAGGTGAGACTCAAACATTATCAACTGCAATTTATAATTTTTTACAAATTCCTAATGGTGAGTTAATGGCAATAAGATTAACTTTAATTTCAATATTTATTTCTATATCAGCTTTAATATTATCAGAAATAATTTTTGACAAGTTACTTAGATATAAAAGATAGTTATCATGAAAAACATCATTTCAATAAAAACCAAAATATCTAACTTTGCAATTGATGTAAATATAGATTTAAAAGAAGGAATAAATTGTTTTTTTGGTCCCTCTGGAGCTGGGAAAACTTCTATAATTAACTGTGTAGCGGGAATAAAGAGAGCAAAAGAAAGTAAAATAATTATAAATAATAATATTCTAGAAGATACCACTAAAGGTATTTTAGTGCCCATTCACAAAAGAAATATAGGTTATGTCTTTCAAGACTCCAGGCTTTTTCCGCACTTAAATATAAAAAATAATTTACTTTATGGTTTAAAATTAAACTATAGAAAAAATGAAAAATTTAATTATGATGAAATTATTAATTTATTAGGTCTTGACCATCTTATCCACCGGTTTCCTTACAATTTATCCGGAGGAGAAAAACAAAGAGTTGCAATAGGAAGAGCCCTGCTTGCTCAGCCAGACTTATTACTAATGGATGAACCGTTAGCATCATTGGATCAAGAAAAGAAAGATGAATTAATTAAATATATCGGTAAAATTAACGAAATTTTAAATATTCCAGCTATATACGTTTCACATTCAATTTCAGAAACTTTTACTTTAGGAGCCTCTATTCATTTTATTAATAATGGTAATTTGATTTATTCAGGAAATCGGGATAAAGCAATTAATTTTTATAATAAAAGTAAAAATTTTTTATTCAGAGATTCATACATAATTGGAAAGGTTATAAAAATAAACTCTTTAGAGGGTCTAACTGAGATAAAACTTGGAAAAGAAAAGTTAACAGTTTTTTCAAATACATTAGATTTAGATCAAAAAGTAATAGTAAAAATAAGGTCAACTGATATTATTATTTCAAAAGTGATTCCTGATAAGTTAAGTTCTTTAAATTATATAAAAACAAATATCGTTGATGTTGTTTTTGAGAAGGAGTTAATATGCTTAATTTTAAATTTTGAGAAAAATTTAATCAAAGCACTTCTTACAAAAAAATCATATAAAAAATTAAATATAAAAAAAGGTACTTATTGTTACGCAATAATTAAGGCATTAAACATAAATGATGTTACTAACATAAGTTTGGTCTAATTAGATCTAGTGAAAACGAATTTTGTAAGTTCGACTAAAGCATCGTTATAAATATTTTGAGGAAATATTTTTAGTATTTCTTCTGCCTTTTTTGCGTATTCCTTAGCAATATTTTTGGTTTCACTAATACAATTATGTTTAATTAGCAAAGATTGAGCTTTTTTAAAGTCATTCTTTTCTTGATCTAAATCCTCTATTACTCTCCTCCAAAAACTTTTTTCCGAATAATCAGCTTTTTTTAGTGCAAGTAGTACAGGTAAAGTAATTTTTCCTTCTTTAAAATCATCTCCTGTATTTTTACCTGTATTATTTTTAAAGCATTCATAATCAAGAGCGTCATCTAGTAGTTGAAAAGCAATGCCAATATTTTTTCCAAATTTATCTAGTTTAGAAATTATTTTTTCTGGACATTCTGAGATAATGCCTCCAACCATTGCAGATGAAGAGAATAGTTTAGCTGTTTTATCCTCGACTACTTTAAAGTACTTGCCAGTATCAATGTCCAAATTGTTTTTTAAACTTAATTGTAAAACCTCACCTTGAGCCAATGATTTTGACGCATTAGATAAAATTTGTAAAATTTTTAAATCCTGGTCATTTACCATAATTTGAAACGCTTTGGTAAAAATATAATCTCCCACTAAAACACTTGCCTTATTTCCCCATATTTTATTTGCTGTTTTTTTTCCTCTTCTTAGTTTGCTTTCATCAACAACATCATCGTGAAGCAGAGAGGCCATGTGTATGAGTTCTATACAGGCCGATAAACTAATATGTCTTGACCCGTATTTGTAGCCGAATAATTTCGAAAACAAGATAGTTAATGCAGGCCTAATCCTTTTTCCTCCAGAATTTACTAGATATTTAGATAAAAGTGGAATTAGAGGAACCTCAGATTTAATAGAACCATTCCCCCATCTCATAGATTTTTTCCAAGGAATTTTTATTAAGTTCATCTCAAGTATTTTTTGCAATGATACAGCTGTATCAAGTGAGGAAATTTTTTTTTTTATAAAATAATAATCACCTTTTTTAGTCTTCTTTATTTCTAATTTATCGGGCGTAATTTTTTGTGATCTTGCAAACCCTTTTATCGCTTCATCCGTTGCTTTTAGACTTGGCCCTTTTACGAAAACTTCATCTATAGAATTTCTAAGATTTACAAAAAGAAAAGTTAACCTCTTAGGTCCATAATAAATATTATGACTGTCATAAGTTAAGTCATTTTTTTCAAAACTGTTATACAATAATTGCCTTATACTCTCAGCCGAATCCTTAATTAAGCTCGCTGGCATCTCCTCTGACATTAGTTCTAATAAAAAATTAGTCATTAAAACTTTTCTGTTTTAACATATATAATTCACAACAACTTTTAGAAATTTCTCTAACTCTTTTTATATACGAAGCTCTTTCTGAAACACTTAGTACTCCTCTAGCATCCAACAAATTAAAATAGTGGCTAGCTTTGATACATTTTTCATATGCTGGAATTTCAAGTTGCTTTTCAATTAAAAACCTTGATTCTTTTTCACAATTCTCAAAATTTAATTTAATGAAGTCAGTATTAGCGTAATCAAAATTATAATATGACTGTTGAATTTCATTCTCTAAAAAAATTTCTCCATAAGTATTACCACAATTGCTCCAGACCAAATCAAATATATTTTTTTTATCTTGAACTAAC
>CACGBM010000052.1 GCA_902571315.1 Rhodospirillaceae bacterium | reverse complement strand
TTTGTTTCTTATTTATTACCTATACTTTCTCCAGAGCTACCTACTTTGATACAGATTAACGATGTAATGCAAAAATAATAAAAATATAATTATTATAAAGATTTTAAAAACTTTTCTAATTTATCTAGATCATCTTTATAATTAGATAGCAAAAAAGCCAAAGACTCTTTTGCTTCACCTGAATGCCACATTACTGCTTCAAGTATAGTTCTTGCTCTACCATCATGAAGAAAACCTGCTCTAGAATTTACTTCTTTAGCATACCCTAAGCCCCAAAGCGGAGGTGTTTTCCATTCTTTATTTGTAATATTTCCGTTTACATCTTTATCAGCTAATTCATCTCCCATATCATGTAAAAGTAAATCCGTATATGGCCATATTAATTGATATTTTAAAAAATCGTGCTTTGCATTTTTTGACGTAACATATTTAGGTGTGTGACATGAAGTACATTTAGATTCATAAAATATTTTCTTCCCTAATAATACATCTTTTTCAGAGACATTTCTTCTCTTAGGAGGAGATAAACTAGATAAGTAAAAAACTACTTTATTCATAACCTCATCATTTACTTCATGCAAATCTTTTTTATTTATACCGGTAGAAAATTTAAAGCATTCACTTTGTTTTTTTGTACAATCACCATAAGAGTCAGTTCCTACAGAGTTAGAAAGACCCATGTCATGCATAAAAGCCACTCCGGTTTGGGTAAATAAATTTGGTGTTGAAGCTCTAACACCAAATCTTCCTATTTTTTTATTACCATTTTCATCATTAACAATTCTAGCTAAACCTGAAATACCATCATTATCTTCATCATTGATATCTTGCTTAGCTAAAATGTCACTGTCTTCTATTGCTTCTAGTAAGCCAACCCCTATTACTTGAGGAGAAATTCTCATGGATAAAGAAGTATTTTTTTCTAATTCACCATACTTTAAATTATTCAACTGATAACTAGGGTATTTTAAATCAAGTTCCTCTAAAATATTTTTTCTAAAGTTACTTTCTATATAATTTATATTCAGGTTACTTTCTGAAGAAAGTCCTGGAATAGCAAAAAACTGAATTTGCTTACCGTATATTTTATTAGGTAATAAAATTTTATTATAATAATTTCCTACTTTTAATACTGCAGATAGTGGTTTTTCTTCTTTAGGTAAGTGACCTCTTCCATCTTTAATATGACAGGATTGACATGCTCTAGCATTATACAAAGGCCCTAATCCGTCTGAAGAAGTAGTAGAAGATGGTGAAGCTACCCAGATTTTCCTAAAGAATGCATTGCCAATTAAAAAGTCTTGTCGTTGTTCAAAAGATAAGTTTTTAAAATGATGCGAGAAAGCATTTTTTCCAATTTTATCTACAGTGCCTGCTCCACCAGATAAGGCCTCAGATCTCTCTGCTTTTAAAAAATTATTAGTTAAAGAAGTAACCTTTTTAACTTTTTCACTCTCAATATCAGTTAAATCGTCTCTGACATAAACATTTAAACTAAATAAAAAAAAAAGAGCTACACCTAGTATTTTTATTAACATTATATATTAATTAAATACCGCATTCGGATTGTCAAGAGAGTCGGATCCCTCAATTTGTAAATCATTAATATTTAATGCTGCTGCAGTTAGCTCAATATTTTTACTTTGCTTGATTAATGAATCAACAGCGTTTTGAATTAATTGGTTTCCCTTTTCATTTCCTTCAGCAATTAACATATCATAAGTAACACCTTTATTAGCCGATTTAACAATTTTTTTCATACTTTTTAAGGTATTTTTAATGGATTTTTTTGTTTTTTTATTTAAACCATTATCTACTTCACTTAGCAATGAACTTATACTAGGACCACTTACAACTTTTCCATCTAAACTTTTATATTTACCTAAAAATACATTATTTATACCAACTACATTATAGTAGTGAGAATTATGTGTGTTATCTGAAAAACAATCATGTTCTTCTTCAGGGTCATGTAGCATTAATCCCAATTTCATTCTTTCTCCCGCAAGCTCACCATAAGAAAGGCTTCCCATGCCTATTAAAATTCTTTTTAATCCATTATTTTGATCATTTAATAAATCTAATCTTGCTTGCCCTTCTGCGGACCAAACACTTTGAATATATTGTAAATCTTCTATCAATAATTGACTAGCCGCGACCAAATATTCTCTTCTTCTATCACAATTATCATTAGTACAAGCTTCAAGATCAAAGTCTGTATAAGATCTGTTTCCACTTCCACTTTCATTACCATTAAGATCTTGTCCCCACAATAAGAACTCGATAGCATGATATCCAGTTGCTACATTAGCCTCATTTCCTCCAATTTCATGTAATTTATTGCTAAGTAACTTAGGGTTTATAACTGAAGCATCAATCAGCTCACCTTCCACTTTTAATTTCTTATTAGCAATAACATTGAAATTTGAAAAATCATTTTCACTTGGATAATAATTTGTATTATCTACATAATCTATTAACCCCTCGTCTAACGGCCAAGCATTAACTTTTCCCTCCCAGTCATCAACTAATGGATTGCCAAATCTAAATACTTCTGTTTGTTGATAAATTGTTCTAGCTTTTAACCAACTATCTTTTACGGCTATGAAATTACTTTCATTGGTATTATTCATGAATTTTTCTATGCTACTATGCATTTCTTTTGCTAAGATTAAGGCATCTTTGTATTTTGCTTCAGCAATATTAGAATAATTTACTAAAATTTCATTGTCTGCTTTAAGTTGATAAGAAAATATAACTGTAAAAGCAAAAGTAAGAAGTATAATTTTTTTCATAAGCATCCTTGTTGTTATTGAGAACTATTCTCATTAATATTAGGACAAATAAAACAGTTTTCAAGAAAAAAATATTATTTTATTACTTTAAAGAAATTTCTTATATCTTTAATTAATGTATCAGGCTCTTCTAGGGCAGCAAAATGCCCTCCTGACTCAAACTCATTCCATTGAACTACGTTAAACAATCTATCAACATAACTTTTTGGAGGCCAAGATAATAGTTCTTTTGGATATAAAGCACAAGCGGTAGGAACTTCAACCTTTCCTCCATCAAAATTTATGACTCTACCTCCCTCTTCTCTTCTACCAAAATATATCCAGGAGGCTGTATTAAACGAGTTAGTCAAAATATATAACATTAAGTTTGTTATCAAATCATCATATCCATAAACTTCTATTAAGGATTTTTTTCTCAAATCTGACCAACCATGAAATTTTTCTAAAATCCAAGCTGCTACTCCAATAGGATTATCTGTCATAGCAAATGCTAAGGTCTGCGGCTTTGTGGCCTGCATAGTTCTATACCCCTCTTCAAGACTTTGCTCATTCTTAAATCTTTTCTGCCATGCTTTTTCAGCTTCTTCTTGAGGGCCATTTCTATCTCTTACTATCATTATGTTTAAATGAATTCCTTTACAATTTTTATAATGCTCATAACCTAACCAAGTAGAAATAGCCCCACCCCAATCTCCACCTTGTGCGTAATAACTTTCATAATTTAGTATCTGCGTCATTAATTTATCATAATA
This sequence comes from Rhodospirillaceae bacterium, assembly GCA_902571315.1. Lineage (GTDB taxonomy): Bacteria > Pseudomonadota > Alphaproteobacteria > TMED109 > TMED109 > TMED131. Next base: position 388 of record CACGBM010000052.1, on the reverse strand, counting down.
AGATGCTATTTTTCTTGGCCCATATGGATATTTAGGTGCACTAGAAAAGACAAAACCTGGTATAGAGGGCATAACTAAATCAAAACAAATACTATCATCTAATCCATATTCTTTAGGATTAGTGAGAGGGCCTATAATTTTATTAAATTCTAAAAATGAGCCAGGCCAACCGTGACTTATCAATAGTGGTATTGCATTTGAGGATTTACCTTTTTCATATACATAATGAATATTTAAATCATTAATATCTGTAGTAAAATGGTTAAAAGAATTTAATTTTTCTTGCTCTTTTTTCCAATTATACTTTGAAACCCAATAGCTACAAATATCTCTTAAAACTTCTTTATTTATTCCTAAATCCCAATTATTGAAGTCTGGTAGCTTGTCC
>CACGBM010000051.1 GCA_902571315.1 Rhodospirillaceae bacterium | reverse complement strand
TTGAAGGACATAAAAGTTTATTAGTGCATGGTCCTTTAACAGCCACTTATGTTATTAATGAAATAAATAATTATATAAAAAAGGATATTAGCAAATATAGTTTTTCATTACTAAAGCCTATTTATGTAAATGAAAAGATAACTTTAAAGATATATAGATCAAAATTAAATAGGGCAATTATTATTGCTAAAGTGTTCAAAGAAAAAAATGAAATTGCTTTCTCATCAGAATTACAATTGCTAAATTAATCAAAGTTTTCTAATGCATAAAAAGATTTTTTTATCGTATTTTGTAACGAAGAGGCCAAAGGTAGGTATGTATTACAAAAAAAAGATGCCGTATTAATTTTTTCCTTAGCAAATTTATCATTTTTGTCTTTTAAGATTATAAGTTGTGCCTTGTTTGCAGAATTTACCATTACCCAACCTCCTAGCACCCAGCCGAACATATTTAAAAATGGTGTAGCTCCTGTAGCTGAAATTTCAGGGTTCTCCTCATACTTATCAATTAACCAAACACTGCAATCTTCAATAACACCAAGGCTTTTCAATAATAACTCTCCCATTTCTTTTAAATTATTATTTTCACTTTCAGTGGCACGCTTTGCAGTATTTTTAATTATTTGTAACACTTTTTTATATGTTTCACCATTCTCTTGGAAAAGTTTTCTTCTTAATAAATCTAATGCCTGGATTCCATTAGTGCCCTCGTATATTGATAATATTCTGCAATCCCTATAATATTGAGCAGCTCCTGTATCTTCTATAAAACCCATCCCTCCATGAACCTGTACACCTAAAGAGGTAATATAAATTGATTGATCAGTACACCATGCTTTTACAATAGGAGTTAATAAATTACTTATAAAGAGACATTCTTTTCCCTCAGGCGAGTTTGGAAAGCTTTTATATTTATCTATAAAATTACCAGTTATAACTGCAAGTCCTCTCATGGCTTCAGTTTGAGATCTCATTTCCATCAACATCCTTTTTACATCAGGATGTTTAATGATTTTTACAGGCTCTGAAATTTTTTTATTCAATGAATAGCCTTGTACTCTCTCTTTAGAAAAATTAAGTGCTTTTTGATAAGCTCGTTCGGATATAGCTAAACCTTGTACTCCTACATTTAATCTAGCATTATTCATCATTGTAAACATTATTTTTAACCCTTGATTAGGTTGTCCTATAAGTTCTCCAACTGCACCGTCATTTTCTCCAAAACTTAGAACACAAGTAGGACTAGCATGATGTCCTAACTTTTGTTCTATAGAAACAACTTTGATATCATTTTTAACTCTATTACCTTTATTATTTAGATAATATTTAGGAACCAAAAACAGAGATATACCTTTTACTCCTTTAGGAGAGTTAGGCAATTTAGCCAATACAAAATGAATTATATTATCACTCATATCTTGATCTCCGTGAGTAATATAAATTTTTGTTCCTTTAATAAAAAACTGATTATTATTTTCAATTGCTTTAGTTTTGATTAAAGATAGATCAGATCCAGCATGAGGTTCTGTCAAATTCATGGTACCACTCCATTTACCAGATATAAGATTAGGTAAATAATAATCCTTTTGTTTTTCATCACCATGACTTTCGAGAAGTTCTACTGCTCCTTGAGTAAGCATATTATTGGTGGCAAAACTAATATTAGTGGAATGCCAAATTTCATTTATCATTACTACTGCGGATAAAGGCAAATCTTGGCCACCATATTTTTTTGCTCCTATTACAGAAAACCAACCAGTGCTTACAAAATTTTGATAAGTTTTAATAAAACTTTCGGGCATTCTTACAACACCATTTTCTAGTTTAATACCCTCTTTATCGCCTATTTGGTTTATAGTATCTAATTCATCAGTTGCAAATTTCCCTGCTTCTTCAATAATCATTTTTATACTATCAGAAGAAAGATCTTCATCATTGCCTTTTAAAAAACTATTTATATTCAATAAGTTATTTAGAATAAAAGACATATCATCTATAGGTACTGAGTATTTTTCCATAATCTTTTCCTTAATTAAATATTTTTCCAGGATTCATTATATTGTTAGGATCTAATAATTTTTTTAAATTACTCTTAATAATTAATTCTTCCCTAGAAGTATATTTTTTAAATTCCTTTTTCCTAATTAAACCAATACCATGTTCAGCGGAAAAACTTCCTCCTAAATCATGCACTATCTCAAATATATTACTATTTACTTTATCATGCAATTTATTAAAAACTGAATTAGACATATTTTCAGGTTTAGAAATATTATAGTGAAGATTACCTTCAGCAAGATGACCAAAAGTTAAAATATTATTTTTAGGAAAATTGTTTAGACATTTTCTAGCTCTTTTGAGAAATAATGGAATTTTTTCGATGGGAACTGAAATATCGTGTTTAATAGATTTACCATGAAGTTTTTGGGCCTCTGATAGAAGTTCTCTTGTTTTCCAAATATTATTATATTGTTTCAAATTTTGCGGAATAATAGCATCAAATATTAATTTATTTTTAATTGAATTATTAATAATATTTTTGATTTTTTTTTCTAAATCTAAATCATCATAGGAGCATAACTCTACAATTGCATACCAACTGTACTGATTATCAAATGGTATAGGTATATCTTTGTAATATTTCTTTATTAAATCAAACCCAATATTAGTGTTAACTTCAAAAGAGCTAAAATATTCATAGCATTGATTTTTAGTATAATTAAGTAAGTTAATTAAATTTTCAACTGCATTTGTTGCAACAATGACCATAACTTTTTTATTAATTTTTGGAAATAGCCTAAGTTTGACTTTAGTTATTATTCCTAAGGTTCCCTCTGATCCAATATGAATATATTTTGGATCAAAACCTCTATTATCTTTTTCTATATTTTTAATAGAATTTAATATTTCTCCATTAGGAAGAACAACCTCAATTCCTTCAACTAACTCCTTAGTCATCCCATATTTTAAAACTGCTGCTCCTCCAGCATTAGTAGAAATATTACCTCCTATTGTACAAGAACTTTCCGATGGCAAAGAAAGAGGAAAAAATCTATTATTTTCAAATGCTTTATTTTTAATAGATGATAAAGAGCATCCTGCTTGAACTACCATATAAAATCTGTCTTTATTAATTTGAATAATTTGATTCATTTTTTCAGTTGAAAGAACAACTTCTTCACCATTTTTATTTGGAATTGTTCCCCCACATAACCCTGTTCTACCTCCTTGAGGTACAATTTTTATTTTATTTTTGTTACAAACTTTTACAATTTTTACAACATCTGCAGTGTTTTTTGGCAAAATTAATAAAGATGATTTTCCTTGGATATTTCCTCTTTGCTCATACAAGTAAGGTTTTAATTTTTCTATATTATCAGTCCATATTGTTTGATTTAGTTGATCTTTGAGTATTTTTATTTTATTTGACATTGTTTTTATTGTTAAAGGCGGCTCTTTTTAAACGATCATTTATAGCTATACCTAAACCTAATTTAGGTATTTTCTGCACTGCTATTCTATTGCATTTTTTTTTATCTAAATATCTTAACATTTTATATAAATTTTTAGCACCTTCTTTCAAACATTTTTTTTTGCTTAATGTGATTGCTATTCCCTTAAAATCTTTTGGAATATCTCCAAAAGCCAGCCACGCTTCATTTTTCCTTGGTTTAAGAGCATTTATTCTAAGTGAAGTATCAGGTTTATAATGCGAATTAGATAAACCAGGGGAAATGAAAACCTTAAAGTTTTCTTTTTTATCATAGAGAGGAACTACTTTACTTAATTCTTTTTTACTTATACCTCCATGCCTAATGATCCTAGTTTTTTTTTTAGTCAGATCAATAACAGTGGACTCTAAACCTATTAGAGAATGTCCTCCGTCTAAAATGATTGGAATTTTGCCATTTAGTTCTTCGTAAACATCTCTTGCACTAGTCGGACTTATTTTACCGTATCGGTTAGCGCTTGGAGCAGCCAGGGGAATTTTAA
>CACGBM010000050.1 GCA_902571315.1 Rhodospirillaceae bacterium | reverse complement strand
CATTCATGGTTAAACCAAATAATTTTTATATCTAATCTAGGGTACAAAGTTGTTGCTATTAATGTAAGAGGATACGCCGGTAGCTTCTCTCCTAGTTCAATTGAAAGCTATAAGCTTAAGTTTTTCATGGAGGATATCATAAATATAATAAATTATTTTAAAAGAAAAAATGCCATATTAATAGGACATGATTGGGGTGCTCCTATATGTTGGACCACAGCAGCATATTACAGAGAAAAAATAACTTCAGTTATAGGTCTTAGTGTACCTTTTACTAGAAGAGGGAAAATATCTAGTACTAAATTATGGCAAAAACTATATGAAAATATTTTTTTTTATCAAAATTATTTTCAATATGAAAATATACCTGAAAAAGAATTGGAAAAAAATATTAGCGAAACATTATTAAAAATCTTCTACTGGTGTTCCGAAGAGGGATTTCAAGATAAAATAAAATCAGATACCAACCTTAATTCAGGTTTATTAGCTGGTATTCCCTTACCTAAAAAAAATAGGTTAAAATGGTTAAACTCTGATTTTTTAAAAAAATTAATTAGAGATTTTGAAAAATCAGGTTTTAGAGGCTCATTAAATAGATATAGAGCTCAAAACCTAGATTGGGAAGAACTTACTGAATTAGAATATTTAAATGTACCTCAACCGAGTATATTTATTGGAGGAGAACATGATCCAGTAAGGTCATTTATAAAAGGTTATGATGCTTTTAAAAATGCAGGAAAGTATTGTACTAATTTTAAGGGTTCGTTCATTATTGAAAATTCAGGTCACTGGGTCCAGCAAGAAAAACCAAATGAAGTTAATAAAATAATCGGTAACTTTCTAAATGAATTAGCTTAATTCAGAAACCATTGCATTCTGTCTTGACCAAAAAATAATTTACCATCAACTATAAATGAGGGAACACCAAATAAGCCTTTAGAAACCGCTTGTGAGGTGTTGGCTTTAAGTTCATCTTTTATATCAATATTTTCTGCTGCTTCAAGAAATTCTTTACTATCAAAATTATTACTTTCTAAAACGTTTATTATATTCTTAGGTTCATTTAAATTAATATTATTTATCCACATAGCATTGAACATAGCTTTATTATAATCTTTTAATATTCCCTTCCTTTTAGCAAATATTGCTCCTCTCATTAAATAGAGAGTATTTACTGGAAAGGCGCTGTTCATAGCAAAACTAACATCATAGCTATTTGCATACATTTTAATATCCTCAAACATCCAATCAGCTTTTGCTTTAACTGTTCCAGGGGGCTTATTATCTGTTGCTTTGAATATACCACCAAGTAATACTGGTCTATATTCTATGTTAAACTTTTTTACATCAACTTTTTCTATTTGAGTCCAAGCTAAATAAGCAGTAGGACTTCCAAAATCATAATAAAATTCTATACTTTTCATTATTTTATAATAACTTAATATTTAATGATTAACAATATTCAAATTCCTAAAGGTTATAAACCATACAAAACTATTGAAGGTAAATTTGCTGCTCATATTGGTCCGTATTATATTAAATATAAATACCCTCGCACAATTTTTATAGTGTTTATTAATAATAAATTAAGTAATTTAAACAACGTAGCACATGGTGGTTTCTTAATGGCATATGCAGATTCAGTTGGAGGATTTTATGCTTATAATAAAGTTAAAAAACCAATAGTCACGGTAAACTTAAACTGTAATTTCATTAAACCTGTTAATGTAGGGTCATGGTTAGAAGCTAAAGCTAAAATAAAAACGGCTGGTAAAAGTCTTATTTTTGTTGAAATTGAAATGTTTATTAAAAATAAATTAGTTTTTTCTTCAAATGGAATATGGAAAATAATAAATATTGCGAAACGTTAATTATAATGTAACATAGGGTTAGAAGTTAAGAGGGTTCAATGAAAACATTAATTATAATTTTTAATATAATATTTTGTTTAATATTTATTTCTGCCTGTGAAAAAAAAGAAACCACAGGTCCCATAAAAATAGCTGCTATTGAACCACTTTCTGGTCCATATGCGGCAGTGGGAAAAGATATAATTGATTTTGCTCAATATTCTGCAGATATTATTAATGAAAACGGCGGTATAAATGGACGTATGATAGAAATTGTTCCTATGGATAATGCCATGAAGGCAGAAAAAACAACTGAGTTATTAAGAAAAGCTATAGATGAAAATATAAGGTTTATTACCCAAGGTGGCGGATCTAGTCATGCATTAAATATTATAAAACAATTAGAAAAATATAATGCAAGAAATCCAGGCAAAGAAGTTCTTTTCCTAAATCACTCAGCAGTAACAACTAGCTTTACGAATGAAGAATGTACATTCTTTCATTTCAGATTCGACGCAAATGTAGACATGAAAGTAGCTGGATTGGTTTCTCACATGTCAAAGGATAGTTCTATAAAGAAAGTTTATCTCTTTAATCAGAATTATGTATATGGTCAGACATTTAAAGACACAGCTACAAGAATGATTAAAAATAAAGCACCTAATATTGAAATAGTAGGTGATGAATTGATTCAACCATTTGGTAAAGTTCAAGATTTTAACCCTTATATTACCAAAATTAAATTAAGTGGCGCAGATACTGTATTAACTGGAAACTGGGGACCTGATGCATACAGATTTGTAAACGCTCTAAAAGATGCAGGAGTTAAAGTTAAACTATTTGGCATTTATATATCTCAACCTGCTGGAATGGCTGCAATGGAAAAAAATCTTCTTTTCAATGACGTAATTGTTGTGAAAGAATTTAATCCTACAAATCCTGATGCTCCTGAATGGTATAAAAATTATGAAAAGGGTCAAGTAGAAAAAATGGGGTTAACTCCAGACGCAGATAGATTTCGATTTATGTTTGAGATGTTTAAAAATGCCATTGAAATCACTAACTCCTTTGAACCAAAAGATATTGCATATGCTTTAGAAGGCATGGAAGGAAGAAGTATTGATGGTGGAAAAATCAAAATGAGAAAAGATGATCATCAAATTCATTTTGATATGCAAGCACTGCTTCTAACAGAGAAGAGAGATCAATCAATTATTTATAGAAATGAGGATTTTGACATGTCTTATGTAACTGTCGGCAACATACCTATGGAAGATATTACATTAGATACTTCTTGTAAAATGAAGAGACCCTAGAGTGATTTAAGATGTCTCTTGAGGTATTGACATTTATAATATTAAATGGATTGCTTTATGGAATGTTCCTGTTCATGTTATCTAGCGGTCTAACACTAATTTTTGGCATGATGGGCATTTTGAACTTTGCGCATGCATCATTTTTTATGATTGGTGCTTATTTAGGCTATCAGATAAGCTATTTTACAAATTTTTGGATTGCCTTAATGCTTGCTCCAGTTTTAGTAGGTTATTTTGGTGTGATAATTGAAAGATATGGATTAAGAAACATTCATAAGTATGGACATATAGCAGAATTACTATTTACTTTTGGCTTATTTTATATAATTGAAGAAATGGTCCAATTAATTTGGGGAAAAACACCTGTTCCTTATAAAGTACCTGAAATATTAAATTTTCCTTTAATAGAAATAAGTGGTCTGTCCTACCCTGCATACAGTCTATTTAGATTAGTTTTATCAATTTTAATATTTGTTGCTATTTACAGAGTCTTAGCTAAAACAAAAACTGGCTTAATTATAAAAGCTTCATTGACAAATCCTAATATGGTCGCTGCGCTAGGCCATAACGTACCTAAAGTATTTGGTAATGTTTTTGGATTTGGTTGTGGTCTTGCAGGTTTAGCTGGTGTTTTAGCTGGTAATGTAATTGGCACAGAACCATCAATGGCTTTACTATTAGGCCCTATAGTTTTTGTAGTAGTAGTTACAGGTGGATTAGGTTCTATTAAAGGCGCTTTAGTGGCATCTATAATAATTGGATTAATGCAAACCTTAGCAGTAGCTTTAGAGGTAGATTTCAATAGTTTTCTAAATTTATTAGGGTTTGAGGTTGATAAAGATACCACACTTAATTATTTCACTAGTTTAACAATATCTCAATTGTCTCCAATTGTTCCATATTTATTGTTAATTTTAGTATTAATAGCAAGACCAAGAGGATTATTTGGAAAAAGAGATGTATAAAAAAATTAATTTAAAATTTTTATTATTCTCTATTTTATTATTATTTCTTCTATTCCTACCCAATATATTTACTTCTTCATTTGCTCTTACATTATTTTCTAAAATGGGTGTTTTAATAATTTTTTCAGTAGCATATAATATGCTTTTAGGACAAGCAGGTTTATTATCTTTTGGACATGCCATTTACTTTGGTTTGGCAGGTTATGCGTCAATTCACATTTTATCAGCAATAAATGAAAGCTATTTACCTCCTTTACCCTTAATACTTCTGCCATTTATAGGAGCCTTCGTAGGATTAATGCTTGGAATATGTATTGGATATTTATCTACTAAAAGACTTGGAACAGCTTTTGCTATGATATCTCTGGGTTTTTGTGAATTAGTAACAGCTTTAACATTAATTTTTGTAGTTTTTTTTAATGGTGAAGACGGCATACAAGCTGACAGGGTTACAG
>CACGBM010000049.1 GCA_902571315.1 Rhodospirillaceae bacterium | reverse complement strand
TATTGAATGAAGCAAAAGTTCTTTTAAAAGAAACAGCTAAACAATATAAAAATACTTTAGTACAAGGCTTACAGTATAATGATTTAAAAAAGGCTTTAAAGTATTGTAATAATGAAGTTGTAAAACTAGTTTCTAAAGATAATGAAAAAGGTTTTTCTATAAAAAGAATAAGTTTAAAACCAAGAAATAAAAATAATTATCCTAATTTATATGAAAAGGAGATACTTGATAAGTTTAATAAATTAAGTTTAAAAGGTAATACAAATTTAAGGTTAGAGCATAATGAAATTATAAAAAATGAACATAACAAAAAATTCGTTTATATAAAAGCTATTCGTATCAAAGAGGTATGTTTAAATTGTCATGGTAGTAATATAAATGATGATCTTAAAAAAGAGATTCAAAAGCTATATCCAGATGATAAAGCTATAAATTATAAACTTAATGATATTAGAGGTGCTTTTGTAATGTACCGAAACATTAAACATTGAAAATGTCTTGAATAATTTCATGAATGTAAACGGCATAGCTCATATTGCATTAAATGTTTCAGATCTTAAAAAGTCTAAACTGTTTTATGACAAAATTTTAAAAAATATGGGCTTGAGTCTAATACACTCAAGTAGTAAAAGTTTCTATTATGTTGGAGGAAAAACAGGTATCTTGGTTCAACAGGCTAATGTTAATAAAATTAAAAATTTAAAATTCTCTCAAGATAACTTAGGTCTGCATCATTTTTGTTTTAGAATGAGATCAAAGCAAGGCATAGAACAATTTTATTTATTACTAAAAAAAATTAAGGCAAATATAATAAGAGGGCCTATGAATGGTAATTGGGTAAAAGGCTATTATTATATTGTCTTTGAAGATCCTGATGGTATAAGACTTGAAGTTAACTATGTACCAAATAAGGGTATTTTTGAAAAAAATGCTAAATTTAATCCATCTGGAGATTATTAATAAAAAAAAACTCTTAAGTATGTGTTTTAAAATATAAAATTACACTCTCTTTATAAGTTTATGTTAGCTTTTACTTTACCAATTACACCAAAATATGCATCTAATTTGTCTTTATCTTGAAATTTAATTGGGATAGTGCAAGTTCCTGTAGTAATGATCATATTTTTTTTTATAGGAAGACTATACGTTATAAGTTCATTAACTGCCCAAAATAATGCTTTAATAGGACTGCCTAATACATTTACAGTATTGCCTTCATTGATTGAGTTTATAGCACTTATATTTACAAAATGGTTTTCAAAATTTATATTATCTATTATGCTATAAGGGCTGCCTAGAAAGAGATATTTAGCACAAGCATTATCTGCTATAAGTTGGAATTCTCCTGCACTTTCAAAATGATTAAATCTAGTATCGGGTAATTCAATGGCAGGAATTACATAATCTATACATCTTTTAATTTCTTTTATTTCCTTTAAATTTGAAGAAATATTTTTAGATAGTTTAAATGCTATTTCTGGTTCAGCCACACCCATAGTATAGTTTATAAAATTAATTGTTTCATTATTGTAATATAGATTATGTTTGAATAACATTCCCATTATAGGACCACTAACATTAATATGCTTTTGTCCTTCAATGCTAGTAGCAGCTATTTTATAACCAACATGCTCATAATCTGTAAAAAACTTATGTGCTTTTTGAATCTCGTATGCTTCTTTTTTAGATTTAGGAATTAATTTTTTTGGTAAGCTATTAATATTATTTTCATTTTTTATAGCATCCCAAATAATATTTGAGGCTTCATATATTTTTTTTCGATTCATATTAAATTTTTTTTTTTATTATAAATCTAATACCACCAACTATATTTTTAGATAATAAATTAAATGCTAGGTTGTAAAACTTTAATATATTATCTGCTGTATCTTTATTATTTATTAGGACATGTTTAGCATAATTCTTCTTAAAATTTAGAAGTCTACTTTTAGTAAATTTAGTCCAATTAACAGACATATCTGAACATTGTAATAAATAAAATTTACTATTTATTAATTCTTCTTTATAAGTTTTTAAGTGTACAAGGTGATTCGCATGAAAATTTTTTGCAAGTATTTTTTTTTCGTTATTAGTTATTTTTTTTTTTAAATAAAAATCCTCAACATATATATAACCTCTATCATCAAGTATATTATATAAAATTTTTAATAATTTATCCCTTTTGGGGATATGGTATAAGGCTAGCCAACTTACAATATTATTAAATTTAATATTATTAAAATTGTATTCTAAAATATCTGCATTAATATGAAAAACATTTTTATTCAGTTTATAGTTAAATGTAAGTTCACTTCCAATATCATTAAGTGACTTCTGTAGTTCAACAGCATAAATCTTAGAATTTGTTTTATTAGCTAAATATCTTGCAGGACCACCAATTCCAGAGCCAATGTCTAATACAAGGTTATTTTCTTTTATTTTTGTTTTAAGTATAGCTTCATTGACTGCTTCAATACCGTTGTAATGTAATTGATCTATATCAGCGATTTCTTCTAAAGTAGGTTCTCTTTTAAGATTTTTTTTAAGATTCTTATAATTATTTAAAAACCTATCGGTTGTTTTATACAAATTCATTTCTTCTATTTTAAACATATTAAATCCTTCACTATTAACACATTATATAATAATTTAATCTCTTATATTTAATATTTTTTTAAAGTTTGGCTTAAAATATGAAGGGCCTTTCATAACTTTTCCTTGATCATTGTAAATGGGGTTACCAAACTTATCTAATTTACTCATATTTGACTTTTGTACTTCATCAAAACATTTATCTAAATCAATCCCAAATGCATGTCCTGCTCCATAAGTGACATAAAGAATATCAGTAAGCGCATCTGCAGTTTCCTCTATATTTTTTTTATTTAATGCTTCCTCTAATTCTAACAACTCTTCCTTAATGAGACTAATTCTTAGTTTAATAACATTGTCATCAGGGAAAAATGGCTTCGACTTAACTTCTTGTTTAAATTTTTGCATAAATTTTTTAACCTTGAAAAAATTACTCATATTTACCTCATGTTAATTATTAATAAATAATAGACCTATACTTTATATTTAATAGTAGTATATATAAATAAATGAAAAAAGTATTCTATGACGGAAATTGTCCTATTTGTAACAGAGAAATAGAGTTATATAAAAAGCTTAGTAAAAATAAATGTATTGAGTGGTATAATATATATTCCGACAAAAAAGCACTTAAAATAATTAATAAAAGTAGGGAAGAATGTCTAAAAGCATTTCATGTGATTGATCATGATAAGACATATAAAGAAACAGACGCTTTTTTTGTTATATGGAAAGATATTAAATATTTTAAAATTTTATATTACTTATTTAATTTTAAATTAATTAAAAAATTTTTAAATATATTTTATAAGATTTATGCTAATTATAGATACAAGAAACTTTACAGTAAAAATGAGTCAGCACATGAAGAAAATCTATAATTTTATTTTATATTTTTTTATAATTACTTTTAGTTTAATTTTAGCAAAGCTATCTTATGCACAATCTCTAGAAAGTGTAATTAATTCAAAAAAAAGAACTCCTTCATATGCAGAGAGAGATAAGTATAGAAATCCTCTTAACACTTTAAGTTTTTTTAAACTTAAAAATAATATGAAAGTAATAGAACTTCAGCCTAGTGGTGGAAACTCACCTGGTGGATGGTATACCGAAATACTAGCCCCCTTTCTCAAGAATAATGGTCTATTGATAGCAGCTCATTTTAATCCTAAAGAGTCAGAGTGGAGGGCCGAGATGAGAAAAGGCTATGAGAAAAGAATTGAGAATAACGAAGATTTTAATAAAATTCAAATGGCGGTATTATCTATGCCACCTGTTAAATTAAGTCCGGATAATTCAGTTGATATGGTATTGACATTTAGAAATCTTCATAATTGGTTAAAAGCTGGCTATTTAAAGGAAGTTTTTGAAGTATCCTATAATGCATTAAAACCTGGGGGTATCTTTGGTGTCGTAGAGCATCGTGCTCCAGACAACTATACAATAGATGAAATGAATAAATCTGGATACGTTTCTGAAAAAATAGCTATTCAATACGCTAAAAGCGTTGGTTTCATATTAGAAGAAAAAGCTGAAATTAATGCTAATCCACTAGATACTAAAGATCATAAGTATGGCGTATGGACATTGCCTCCCACCTTAAAATCAGCAGATTCTGATGCAAGAAAAAAATATATGAAAATAGGTGAAAGTGATAGAATGACCTTACGTTTTGTCAAACCTCAAAATTAATTATGTTTTTACTTAGAATAATGTAATTTTAAGGCAGAACTTAAACCAATCAAAGATAGGATAAGAAGAAAGATAAAGCATAAGTTAAAAGCCTTAACTATACTAAAAGTATCTAAAAAATATCCAAATATAGGACCAATGTAAACATCAGGGAAAAATCCTATTAAGGATATTATGCCTACGGAAAAACCAATAACGTTAGTTGGTATCTTAGTTTCCTGTAAATAGCAAAAATAAATACCTCTTAAGGCAAAAACTGCTACCATACTAATCATGATATTAATGATAATTAATATTTCTAAATTAGAAACTGTTGACATAAAGCTTAAATATAAAAAAGCAATTATTAAAGATAAAAATA
>CACGBM010000048.1 GCA_902571315.1 Rhodospirillaceae bacterium | reverse complement strand
ATCTTGATATACAAGTAATTCTTTCGTTATTATACATTCTAATTTCCCATACATGGGTACTTTTACCAATATGAACAGGTATAGCTTTTCCTTTCAATAATCCTTCTCTGACAGCTCGAATATGATTAGCATTGATATCTAGTCCAACAGTACTAATTCCTTCTTCTATGCATAAATTTGATGCTAAACTACCCAACGTTTCTGCTAATGCTACGGAGGCACCTCCATGTAATATTCCATAAGGCTGTTTTAAATGATCCCTAACAATCATTTCACCTTTTAAACAATTATCATCAATGTTAGTTATTGTTATACCTAAGTGCGAGGCTAGGGTATTGTTCATTTTTTTATTAATATTTATTAAATCTGTATCTCTTTTCCATATTTTCATTATCTATCCTTAATGTTATAATTTATACGAAAATGAATGAAAGTTATATTAAAATTTATTCTATTTTAATGTCAGTATTTGTTGTCACTTTAGTCCTGACTAACATAATTGGCACTAAAATATTCTTATTGTTTGATCAATCTTTGCCCAATGGTTTGTTCGGAACTCCTCTAGCCTTAACAGCAGGTATTATAACCTATCCTATAACCTTTTTAGTAACAGATGTTACCAGTGAAATTTTTGGTAAGGCAAGAGCTAGCCTTATGGTAATAGTGGGCTTTTTTTGTAGCTTATTATCTTTAATTATAATTAGTATTGTACTCAGACTTACACCTTCTGAAGTTTGGCTTACTGGTACACCTTATTCTACACTAGATCAAATGGTATTAGCCTTTGATACTGTTTTCACTTTACCAGGTGTACTGATATTTGCTTCTATGACTGCGTATCTTGTTGCTCAATTAATTGATGTAAATATATTCCATATGATTAAAAAAATTACTAACTCAAAATATCTTTGGTTAAGAAATAATGTCTCTACTATGATATCTCAGTTAATTGATACAATTATAGTAAATACTATTTTTTTAGGTTTTGGCATGGGGTTATCCTTTGACATAGTATATAAGATTATAATTGCAAATTACTTAGTTAAGATAATATTTGCTGCTATTGATACCCCCATTGTTTATTTAATAGTAAATTTTATAAAAAAAAAATATCCTAGCTTCAGCTATGATAAATAGATAACTCTTTTTTTATTTCCTCTATACTTTGTACGTCATTTACTGGTTTATCCCATCGAATTCTGCTTACTCTGGGAAACCTTAGTGCTATCCCAGACTTGTGTCTTGAACTTATTTGTGCAGAGTCAAATGCTAATTCTATTACTAATAACTTTCTAACCTCTCTAACTGGTCCATATTTAGCAATAGTATTTTTTCTTATAAATCTATCAATTTTATTTAATTCATCATCGGTATAACCTGAATATGCTTTTGCAATTGGTATAACTTTATTTTTAGACCAAATTCCTAATGTATAATCAGAATAAAAAGAACTTCTTTTCCCATGACCTCTTTGAGCATACATTAAAATAGTATCAATATATTTCGGATCTTTTTTCCATTTAAACCAGTAACCTTTTTTTCTACCATTTAAATAAAAAGATATTTTTTTTTTAATCATTATTCCTTCAATATAAGAAAATTTTTGATAAATTTTTTTAAGTTCATTATCAGTTTTAAAATTAATTAGCTCAGAAATATCTAAGTTTGTATTACTATTATTTAAGAACCATTCTTCAAGCTTTTTCCTTCTATCATATAAGGTTCTATTTCTTATATCTTTTCCACTACAGTATAAAATATCATAAACCTTAACAAAAGCAGGTAATTCAGAAAGTAATTTTTTACTAGGCTTTTTTTTATTAATTCTTTTTTGTAATTGGTTAAAAGGTAAAGGTAAGCAGTTTTGACCTACTAGCATTTCTCCGTCTAGCACTAATAGTTCAGTACAGTTTATTTTTATCTCTGGAAAAGAATTAGAAATGTCCTCACCTGATCTAGAAAAAATAGTAGTGCTTCCATTTTTAGCTACTAACTGTACTCTTATTCCATCCCACTTATATTCAAAATAATAATCATCACTAGATTTTACATCTTCAATAAGTTCTTCATCAAAAGATGTCGCTAACATAAATGAATTAAAAGTTTTACTAGCATCTATAGTGGGATAACTCCCCTTATTTTCTAACCACAAAAATAAGTTTTCATAAGGGTATTCCAAACCATTCCAAATGTTTTCTATTTTATATAACTCCTTATTACCATACTTAGCCAAGCTTTTTTTAACCAAACTAGTTGAAAATCCAATTCTTAAACCACCTAAAATAAATTTAATAAAAGCCCACCTTTCTTTTGAAGAAAATGAATTAAGATATGCGACAATAGTATTATTAATACTTTTACTATTTTTTAAGTCATATATTATCTTATTTAAATCTTTTTGTTTTGAGCTTCCGTTAGATGGCCATATTAACGCAATAGTTTCAGCAAGGTCTCCTACATAATCATATGATTGTTCAAATAGATACCAATCTAATTTACTTTTTATAATATTTAAAATATTTGAACGTTTTATATTTTTAAAATTTAAATTTCCAGTCATAACGGCAATAGTAATTCCTTTTTCTTTATAATCTAAACCTTTAAGATAGGTAGCTAGAATTTCAATTTTTCTATTTGTAGAATAAGTGAATAAAAGCTGTTCTAATAAATTTGCAAATTTTTTCAAATTATAATTCTTTATTTTTATTAGCTAGAGCATCTGCATTGATATTATTTTTTTTGCACCAATATTTTAAGCAATCCTCTTGCCCATGTGTAATTAATACTTTTTCAGCTTCAGTGCTTTTGATTGTTTTAGTCAGTTCATTCCAATCTGCATGGTCAGATAAAATAATAGGTAACTCAATAAGTTTTTGTTTTGCCCTTTGTTTTATAGCCATCCAACCAGAGGCAAGACCTATGACTTTATTATTAATTTTTCTAGACCAAACATCCTTAATTGCAGAAGGAGGAGCTAAAATTATTTGCCCTTTTAATAACTTAATATTATCCTTATCAACTTGAGTATAACGACCTAAGTTGATTTTTTTATTTGAATAATATTGATTAATTTTTTTAATTGAGCCATGAATATAAATTTCATTAGTGTAACCTAGAATTCTTAACATATTTATAACTCTTTGCGCTTTTCCTAAAGAATATACACCTATAAGGTAATTGCTTTCTGGATTTTCCTTTAATGAAGTTATTATTTTTTTAATCTCTTCAGAAGGATCAGGATGACAAAAGATTGGAAGTCCAAATGTAGCTTCAGTTATTAAAGTATTAGTTTTAATTAATTCAAATTTTTGAGCTGTTGCATCGGGAATAGTTTTAAAATCTCCAGTAACTAAAACTTTATAACCTTGTTTTTCTAATAAAACTTGAGCGCTTCCAAGAATATGTCCTGCGGGGTAGAGAGTTATATAGATACCATCTACATAAATACGTTCACCATATTTTAATATCTGGAAGTTTTTAGCACACTCATTTCCATATCTAATTTTCATTATGTTTATAGTATCTTCAGTAGCAAGAACATTATTATGATTTGGTTTTGCATGATCAGCATGTGCATGCGTTATTATAGCCTTGTCTACAGGGCGCTTTGGGTCTATATAAGCATCTATTGATGATATAAATAAATTATGGTCCAAGAAAAGCATAAATATAAAAATAATATAATTAAAGATAAAATCCAGTCACATAAAATAAATAAGTGGTTTAAAAAAAAAGGCTGGAGTTTTTATGACTATCAAATAAAAGCATTACAGGCAATCAACCAAAATAAAGATATTTTAATAACTTCTCCAACTGGATCTGGTAAAACATTAGCTGGTTTATTACCAACAATATTAGAATCTGATAAGTTTAAAAAAAATAACTTATACACTATCTTTATTTCTCCATTAAAGTCTTTGGGTTATGATATAGAAAGAAACCTTTTAATTCCAATAAATGAGTGTGACTTAAATTTAACTATATCAGTTAGAACAGGAGATACAACTGCGTATACAAAAACTAAACAGATAGAAAAACCACCTAATATTTTAGTTACGACGCCGGAGTCTTTTGCTCTGTTAATGTCTTATAAAAATGCAGAAGAATATTTTTCAAATCTAAAATATTTAATTATAGATGAATTACATAATATAATTCATAGTAAAAGAGGTGACTTACTAGCACTCAATGTAGCTAGATTAAATGAAATTGTTCCTTATCATAATAAAATTGCTCTTTCAGCAACATTAAAAGATATAAAAACTGGATTAGCTTACTTTTCTAACAAAAAAAAATCTGAGGTTATTAAAAGTTTAAAAAATAAAAAATTGTCAGTGTCTATTATCAAAACAGCCAAAAATATACCTTGGTCTGGTTATATGGCTACTTATGCTATTAAAAATATTTATAATAATATTTTAAAACATAAATCTTCCATAATATTTGTAAATACTAGGGCACAAGCAGAAGTATTATTTCAGTCATTATGGAAGATAAACAAAGATAAATTAAATATAGCTGTTCATCATGGAAGTTTAGAAAAAAAATTAAGAATTAAAATAGAAGAAAAAATGTTCAGAGGCCTGTTGAATTGCATAGTAGCAACTAGTTCCTTAGAGTTAGGCATTGACTGGGGTAACATAAGCTTAATTATACAAGTTGGAGCTCCTAAAGGAATATCTAGAATGATCCAAAGAATAGGAAGAAGTAATCATAAAATTAATTTGCCTTCCAAGGCTATTTTAGTACCAACAAATAAATTTGAATACCTTGAATGTGAAGCTGCGAAAAAAGCAATTTATGAAAATGACATAGAAGAAATTAAAATAAAAAAAGGTAGTTTAGATGTTCTAGCGCAACATATATTTGGAGTAGCTTGTAGCAAACCTTTTAACACAGGTTTATTATTTAAAAATATTAAAACTTCTTTTCCATACAAAAATCTAGATATAATTACATTTAATAAAGTTTTAGAGTTTGTTGAAAATGGTGGTTAC
>CACGBM010000047.1 GCA_902571315.1 Rhodospirillaceae bacterium | reverse complement strand
AATAGTTTTTTTTATAACTATCACGATCTAACAAAGAAAAAGTACTACACAAAAGATTTACCAGAAATAATAGATCTAGTGAAAAGGAATGTTAATCTTATAAAAGGAACTATAATTAATACGCAACTACTTAATGACGGATTTGACTTTCTTATTTTAGGAAACTATTTTGAGAGAGCAGATTTTACAGCAAGAATTATTGATGTTAAATATTTTATATTATTACCAAGTACTAGTTTAATAGGTACTCAAATAGATAATTTTCAATGGAGTCTCATGCTCAGGTCTGTATCTTCTTACAGAGCTTTTAAGTGGGCATATGGTAATAGTGAAATAGATTATATAAAAATTATAGATTTTCTTATTTTAAATAGTAAGTGTCCAAGATCTTTATTTTTTTCTGTCGAGAAAATTAGTTATCATTTAAAAAGATTAAAAAAGCATTATAAAGAAAATAAAAACCTTCCTTCTAAAATTGAAAATTTATTTAGAAAATTAAAAAAACTTTCAGTAAATGATATTCTTGATGAAGGGTTACATGAATTTTTAACCGTATTTATAAAAGATATATCAGCAGTCTACTCAGATCTTGAAAGAAAATACTTTTTAGGTTCATAATGATTTTAAATATTAAACACCAAACAAATTATAATTTTTACTCTTGTGTTCCAAGGTTAGTTCAATCCTTGAAGTTATATCCCTCTAGTTGTAAAAATCAAAAAATAATTAGTTGGAATATAAGCACTAGTATAGGGCAATTGATCATGTCTCATCAGGACGCATTGGGTCATACAATATATAATATTTATAATGAGAGTTTAATAGGTGAGCAGACTATAGTTAGCGAAGGTAAAATAGATACTAAAGATTTTAGCGGTGTAATGCATGGTTTAGTCGACAAGGTAAGCCCTATCTGCTTTTTAAGATTTACCTATTTAACAAAACCAGGCGAAAAGTTAATCAAATTATCGAAAAAAATAAAAAAAAAAAATGATAAAATTCAATTTTGTCATGATTTAAATGAAATAGTATACGAAACTATAAATTTTAAAACTGGTATTACAAATAATCAAACTACTGCTGAAGAATCCTTAAAACTAGAAACAGGTGTTTGTCAGGATTATGCTCATATTTTAATAAGTTTATCAAAGATTTTCAATATCCCTTCTAGATATGTTAACGGTTACCTGATGGATGATAATAATTTAAGTAATTATTCTTCTCATGCTTGGGTAGAATTATATATTAATGATCTTGGTTGGGTAGCATTTGATCCTTCTCATAAAAAATGCATAGACGAAAATTATGTCAGGATAAGTTGTGGTTATGATTTTATTGATGCCTCACCTATTAAAGGAGTGAAGTTAAATTATCCTGGAGGGGAAGATTTAAATTTTAAATTAGATATTAATATAGAACAATGAAGGATTGTTCATTTTAAAAGAGTTTGCTCTTATTATGGCTACATTGAAAAGGATTGGAGTTTTAACAAGCGGAGGTGACTGTGGTGGATTAAACGCAGTAATCAGAGCTATCTTTTTAAGAGCAAAGAAAAAATACAATATTGAGGTTTTTGGTATTAGAAATGGAACATTGGGATTAATAAATAGACCTTTAGACTTTGAAAAGTTGACCTATAAAAGTTTTCAAGGTTTTTTAATTAAACAAGGTGGTACCTTTTTAGGTACAAATAGTAAAGGAAATCCTTTTAAGTTTTTTAAAGATGGAAAATATATTGATGCAACAAAAAAAATAGAGTCAGGTTATAAATCTCTTAAGTTAGAAGGACTAATAATTATTGGAGGAGATGGTAGTATGAAGATTCTTAAAAGAATTTCTGATTTAACTGATATAAATATAGTAGCAATACCCAAAACCATTGATAATGATGTAGGAGTGACAGAGTATTCAGTAGGTTTTAATACGGCAGTTGATGCAGCTACAAAAGCTCTTGATAGTCTTCAATCTACTGCAGCTAGCCATGGAAGAGCTATGATACTAGAAGTAATGGGAAGAGACGCCGGACATATAGCGTTAAATGCTGGAATAGCCGGTGGAGCAGATATCATTTTGATACCAGAGATAAAATATTCTATAGCTGGCATTATTAAAAAACTAAATGAAATTAAAAAAAATAAAATAGGGTTTTCACTTATAGTAGTTGCTGAGTCAGTAAAAAAAGAAAATGGTGAAAAAGTTACTAATAAATATAGTAATCAAATGAGATTTGGAGGAATAAGTCATTATATAGCTCAAGAAATAATGAATAAATCCGATATAGAATGCAGGGTAACCTCATTAGGTCATATACAAAGGGGAGCAACGCCTGTAGCATTAGATAGAATC
Organism: Rhodospirillaceae bacterium; assembly: GCA_902571315.1. Taxonomy (GTDB): domain Bacteria; phylum Pseudomonadota; class Alphaproteobacteria; order TMED109; family TMED109; genus TMED131. The sequence goes on along the minus strand of CACGBM010000047.1, from coordinate 2,846 downwards.
TTAGCAAGTGCTTTTGGAGTAAGTGCGGTAGATTTAATAGCAAAAAAAAAGTTTAACCGTTTAGTAATTTGGAAAGATAGAAAGGTTATAGATATATCTATTAATAAGGGAATTAAACATTATAGAAAAGTAACTAATGAAGATGTTTTACTAAAGACAGCAATATCTTTAGGAATTTATATCGGAAATACTAATAACTAGTTTCTTTACTAATTTTAGTAATCAAATTGATTGATATATTCAATATATTGTATTACGTTAAATGCAATAGTATTTCAAAAATATTTTTCTAGGAGAGTAAAATGAAAGTTGCATATATCTTTCGAAATAATATGGCAAGTACTTTTCAACTTGCTACTATGATTTTACCACAATTAGAAACAAATACGCATCTCGTAAATGTTCTGGGTATGTTTTTTTTCGATGATAATATTAATATATTAAGAGAAAATGATCCAGTCGGTGAGCGTTTAGCAAAAATTGCTAAAGAAAAAGGTATGTTACTAATGGTATGTGATCAGTGTGCAGTCAGAAGAAACTTAGCAGAGGGTACTTTTGAGCAATGCGGATCAGGAGATGTTAAAGCAAAAGGACTAGTTGAGGGAGTTCAAGCTGGTTGTTTCCCTCAATTATATACTGCACTTGGTTCAAATCCACCAGATCAGGTAATAACACTTTAAGAAATGATAAAAGAAAAACTTCCGGTAACTGTTTTATCTGGTTTTTTAGGTGCAGGAAAAACAACTTTACTCAATCACGTATTAAATAACCGTGAAGGAAAGAAAGTGGCTGTAATTGTCAACGATATGAGTGAAGTTAACATTGATGCTGCTCTAGTACAAAAAGGGGGTGCAGATTTATCTCGTACTGAGGAAAAATTAGTAGAAATGAGCAATGGATGTATATGTTGTACTTTACGTGAAGACTTATTAGACCAAGTAAGACAGTTATCTCAGGAAAAAAAATTTGATTATTTGTTAATTGAAAGTACAGGTATTTCTGAACCATTACCTGTAGCCACAACCTTTGATTTTCGCGATGAGAATGACAAAAGTTTGTCAGATGTATCTCGTCTTGATACTATGGTAACAGTCGTAGATGCAAAAAATTTAGTAAATAATTATAGTTCTACAGAATTTTTGAAAGACAAGGGTGAAGTTGCTGGCGAAGGAGATGAAAGGACCTTAGTAGATTTACTAGTTGAACAAATTGAATTTGCCAATGTAATTTTATTAAATAAGGTAGATTTAGTTACAAAAAAAGAACTAGATATAGTTAGAGCAGTTATCCGAGGTCTTAACGCTAAAGCAAAAATCATAGAAACATTACATTCTAAAGTAGCCCTGAAAGAAGTAATGGATACTAAATTGTATAATCTAAAAGAGGCTCAAAACCACCCATTATGGGCACAAGAATTATATAATCCCAATGATCATTTACCAGAAACAGAGGAATATGGTGTTACTAGTTTTGTTTATAGAGCTAGAGATCCATTTGATCCTGAAAAAATCCATTCATTTTTTAATCAAGAATGGCCAGGTGTAATAAGAGCTAAAGGATTTTTCTGGATATCCTCTCGACCTGCTTTTGTAGGAGAAGTTTCACAAGCAGGAGCTTTTGTAAGACATCAGGGTATCGGAAAATGGTGGGCTGCAGTAGATGAAGACCAGTGGCCAGATAGTAAAGATTTTAGAGAAAATATCAATAAAATATGGGTTAAGGGATATGGAGATAGAAGACAAGAAATTGTCTTTATTGGATTAAAAAATCAAATGAATCAAAAACTTATCAAATCTAAATTAGATGAATATTTAATAAAAGATTATTCGATAAATCTTCAAAACACACTAAAATACAAAGATCCTTTTCCGGCATGGTTTAATAATAAAGAATAATTTTTTATTAAAATTAATACTAATAATTTACTTTCTTGATTAAATTTAAAATTCCATTATTTTTAATACAGGAAAACTTATGGATTCTAAAAAAAGAAAACTAGCGACAATACTTGCTATGGATGTTGTCAACTATTCTAAAAAAATGGCTGTTGATGATGAAGGCACACTTAAGCAACTAGCCATTTGTAAGAATATTATAGAAAAAATTATAGCAACAGCAGAGGGTAGAATATTTAATACTGCCGGAGATGCATTTATGATCGAGTTTTCTAGTCCAGTTCAAGCAGTAAATTCAGCTATTAAAATTCAAAAAGAAATTCTTAATTTAAATAAAGAATTAACTGCAGATAAGATTTTAGAGTTTCGTATAGGTATTAATATGGGTGATGTATTAATACAAGAAGATAATTTATTTGGAGATGGAGTGAATATAGCTGCAAGATTAGAAGCTATAGCTCCTCCTGGAAGAGTATGTATATCTGGATCTGTTTTTTCTTTAGTTTCTAATAATATAAAAGAAAAAATTTATAGTAAAGGAAGTCAGAAATTAAAAAATATAAACAAACCAGTTGATGCTTATTTTATAGAAGTTGAAGAGGGATCTAGTATTGCAAAAGACTATAAGGTTTCTCAAACTAAAACAGCAAAAAGTAATATTTATATAATAGGAGGAGTTGCTGCTAGCTTTATTGGAATACTATTAGTATTTATTATGTTTAAAGATAGTAATGAAATAAATGTTAATTTAAACAGCATAGCTATTTCTCCAATTACTACTTTGTCTAAAGAACAAGAAAAAATTAATTTAGCAGCAGGGTTAACACAGGATATAGCTGCTTCATTAACTAGAGCGTCAAAGAAACTAAATGTAATTAAACTTAACAGCGCAGTAGAAAGCGTTGCTAATATATCAAAAGAAACAGGAGCAAAGTATTTAATCAATGGAGA
>CACGBM010000046.1 GCA_902571315.1 Rhodospirillaceae bacterium | reverse complement strand
GCTGTTCCTCTTGTAGTCACTCCTTTTAACATCCAAGTTAGTTGAAAGGCATGGTTGCTATCAATTATTTTTTCACCCTCTGGAAATAATATTGGTCGAACATAGTTTCCAAATTGTGTGTTATTACATTTTTTACATATCCTACTATCTCTTCGAAAAATTACTTTACCGTTTCTATTTTGTATTTTTTCTATAAGTGCTGGCTTATTATATCTTCCTCCATTTACGAAAGTAGAATATGCAGCTACTAAATTTAAAAGTGTTGTTTCTTCTGAGCCTAATGAAGAAGCAAGTAAAGGTGGAAATTCTCCTAACCTAAATCTTTTTGAAATCTCAACAATTTTTTTCATACCTATTTCGTTTGCTAACCTTACTGTCATTACATTTCTTGATTTTTCGAGTCCTACTCTCAGTGTAGAAGGTCCATGAAACATTCCTGAATAGTTCTTTGGCCTCCATTTCTCTAAACCAGGCCCTTGATCAATAACTAAAGGAGCATCTAAAATTTTTGTGTTTGGTAAATAGCCATTTTCTAAGGCTGCCAGATAAACAAAGGGTTTAAAAGCAGAACCCGGTTGCCTTTTAGCTTGAGTAGCTCGATTAAACTCGCTTCCATCAAAATCATAACCTCCTGAAAGAGCTAATACTCTGCCATTTCTAGGATCTATCACCACTATTGCACCATTAACTTGAGGTATTTGATCTATTTTATACTCATCTATATTATTATCTTTGTATTTTTTTAATATTATAATGTCATTTTTTTTTAAAAAGCTGTAGATATTTTCAGTATCAAATTTTTTTTCTCCATTATTCAGCCATTTATTGTTAAAAACTTTTTTTGAATTTATTTTGAAATTTTTTTTATTTTGTAAATTTTGTACTAAAATATCATCTTTATTAATTTCTAAAATAATGGCCGCTATTTTGTCATGTAAAACAGGAAAATTTTTGTACTTTTTTCTTATAGTTTCTAAATCTTTATTGCCTAGATTTTCTAAAGGACCAGCCCAACCATGTCTTTTATCATAATTTTCTAAACCTTTTCTCAACTCATCAATAGCTATTTTTTGTAGTTTTGGATCAATAGTTGTAATAACATTTAATCCTTCTCTGTATAAGGAAGTTTCTCCATATTTTTCTATAATATTTCTCCTTACCTCCTCAATAAAATATGGAGCATAGGGTTTTTTAACTTTTTGTATATTGCTACTAACCATAGGCTGCAAAGAAGCTTTTGAAGCTTCAGACTTTGTAATTACTCCATCTTCATACATTCTATTTAAAACATAATTTCTCCTAATAATTGCAGCATTTTTATTTTTGATTGGATCATAATTATTTGGACCTTTGGGTAATCCAGCTAAATAAGCTATTTCATGTAACTCCAATTCATCTAATGATTTATTAAAATAGTTTAAGGCAGCTGCTGCGATACCATAAGATCTTTTTCCTAAAAATATTTCGTTTAAATACAATTCAAGAATATCATCCTTAGTCAATATTCTTTCAATTCTCAGTGATAATAGAGCCTCTCTAATTTTTCTATTTAAAGATACTTCATTACTTAGTAAAAAGTTTTTTGCTAGCTGTTGAGTTATTGTAGAAGCTCCAACTAATCTCTTGCCCTCATATAAATTTTTAATATTTATTAAAACCGCCTTGCTGATGCTTTGAACATCTACACCTTTATGATCAAAGAAATTTTTATCCTCTGCTGATACAAAGGCTTTTTTTATCATATCTGGCACAGACCCAATAGGAATAAAAATTCTTTTTTCTGCTGAAAACTCTGCCAATAAAGTTCCATTTCCGGTATATAATCTACTAATAATTGACGGAGTGTATTCTTTTAGTTGCTTATAATCAGGTAAATCTTTAGTGTATTTAATAATACCAAATATGCTTACTGATATAAATAAAAATGTCCCTAGGATAAAGGTCAGAAATATATAAAATAAAGTTTTAATCAATTAATTAATCTTTTGTTTTTTCAAATTTTTGTCTTACCTGAATTAATATAATTTATAATATCAGAAAAACAATTTTTGAGTTGATAAAAATTTTTAGTATTTAAACTAAAATTTTCTTCAAAAAGATATAGTTTTTTATTTATTTCTATTTGTATTACATTAATTTTATCTGTAGGTCTGCCATAATATTTTGTAATGAAACCTCCCTCAAATGGGTTATTTATACTTACCTTGTAACCATATGAGTTAAAAATTTTTTCTAAAATCACTGTAACCATAGGATTAGCACTTTGATTCTTATTATTGCTTAGAACGACGTCTACATTACTATCAACTATTTCTGATGCCATTGAATGACAATCTAAAACTAGAACTTTATCATGAATTTTTTTTATATCATTAATTAATGCTCTAATTTTTCTGTGATAAGGAAAATAATATTTAAGCAATCTTCTTCTGGCTTCTCTAAAAAGTAATTTATTATCATATATATTTTTCCCGCTAAAACATACCTTTGGTATTACTCCTATTCCAGATATAACTTTTTGTGATTTATAAAATATAGTTGAGTTAAAATTTCCAGTCCACATACTTGGATCTAACTCTAGAGGAGATCTATTTAAATCTACAAATATTCTAGGAAACTTAGCAATAAGATAATTAATATTTAAGAATTCACTATCAAACAATAAGTCTATATACATATCCTCTGATTTTCTCAAGTCATTTAATGATAGTTTAGAATAATGTTTTATAAAGTTAGAATAATTTCTGCCACTATGGGGAAAGTTGAAAAGTAAAAAAGAATTATTAGTTTTTTTAAAATTAAATATAGAAGTTGGTGACATTCATAAGTATAACCATAACTATTGCCAACCAGCAATATCCATTAACATGATAGACTTTTTATTCTGCTTTGCTAAATCACTTAAATTTATATCATCTTTTTCAAAATTGTTGTATTTCTGCATAAAATTATTCAACATAATATTTTTCCTTATTGGATATTCATAATTTATTTCAGCGTAAATTTTTTGAGCTTCATTACTTACCAAGAATTCTATAAATTTTATAGCATTCTTCTTATTTTTACTATTTTTTATCACGCCAACACCACTAATGTTGATATGAGTTTTCATAATACTATCCTGAGGAAAATAGCCCAAAACATGTTTAATTTTTTCTCCCTCATCTTGGTTTTTCATTTTTAAAAAATAGTAACTATTGACTAAAGCTATATCACCTTCTCCTGATGCAACTGCTCTTATCTGATCCCTATCTCCCCCTGAAGGCTTTCTTGCAAAATTATTTATGAACTTTTCCAAAAATTTTTTGACTTCACTTTCACCATAATTTATAGTCATAGCAGATATAAGTGATTGGTTATAAACATTACTAGAAGATCTGACCAATATATTATCTGTCCATTTACTGTTAGCTAAATCTAAATACCCTTTCAAAGATGACTCATTTACTTTGTTACTATCATAAACTATGATTCTAGCTCTTAAACTCACTCCAAACCAGTAATTTTCTTCATCTCTATAATTTTTAGGTATTAAATTAATAAGAGAAGTACTATCTATTTTTTGAAAAATATTTTTTTCTTTGGCAAGATGTAATCTTCCCACGTCAGTGGTAAGTAATAAATCAGCTTTGGTAAAGTCACCCTCTTGCAATATCCTATTTATTAATTGATTGGCCTTAGCAGATATCATATTAATTTTGATATTGAATTTATTTTCAAATAGATCCAACAATGGGCGCATCAACACTTCCTGTCTTGCTGAGTATATATTCAATTCCTCTTTAGAATAACTATAAGATATTAAAAGCAAAAAATTTAAGAGTATTAAAAAATATTTTAAAAGTAATTTCATTATTAAAAGTATTTCATATAAGTTTACTAAAAATAAAAGGAAGTGTAAATAATAATTATTCTTATTGACATTGATAATCATTCTCATTATATTTAATTTATTAGGAGATATTACTATGAAAATTACATTACGATTTTTAGTTATGGCATCGTTTTTATTTGTACATTATTTAAAAGCTGATGCTGATTTAGAAAATAAACTTCAAGAAATGCAAGATGAAATTGATTCGTTAGCTGAAATGATTGAAGAAGGTTCTGGTGGCGAAGATGGGTGGTATAATAGAACCTCCCTAGGCGGTTACGGTGAAATACATTGGTCTACAGCCTCCCCTCCAGATGACGAGAACACAGCTTACTCTGCTACTTCACCTAACGTAGAAGTAGATATTCATAGATATGTTTTATTTATTGGACATGAATTTAATGAATATCTATCCATGAATAGTGAGGTTGAAATTGAGCATGCCTTCGTGAAAGGTGATGAAGGTGAATTAGAAATGGAACAACTTTATTTGGAGCAAAATTTAGGTTACTTGGGAATAGATAATACTTTTATCAAATATGGTACTGTATTAATGCCTGTCGGTATAACTAATGAAACTCATGAACCTCCAACCTTTTATGGTGTAGACAGAAATGTAGTAGAGAAAGAATTAAATGCTAACACTTGGTGGGAAACTGGAATTATGGTAAATGCTGCTCTAGGTGGTGGACTTGAATTAACTGCTTTTGGTCATACTGGATTAGAAGAAGATGGTGACGGAGATATCAGAGATGGTAGGGGTAAAGTATTTAAACAAGATGGAACCAACGTAGCTTACACTTTTAGATTGAAGTATACAGGGATAGCTGGCATAGAGTTTGGACTATGGCATAACCACCAAACAGACTTGAATAACACTCCTGCAGAGGGAAATATTCCTGCTGATTTATGGGGTGGTCATGTAAATATGTCTCCTACTGAAGGATTTGGGTTTAAAGCTTTTGGTGGAACTTGGCAACTAGATTGTCCAACTACACATGCTTGCGCTACAAATGGTAGAGAAAAAATTTGGGGTGCTTTCATTGAACCTGCTTATAGGTGGAGTTTAGGTGGTCCTCTTGATAGTTCTATTGGCATTGCTGCAAGAGCTGGAGCATGGAATGATAAAGCCGATGAACTACAAAATGCTAGTAATAAAATTAGACAATATGATTTAATGTTAAACTACTGGCTATCTCCAAATGCAGTTTTAAAAATAGATTATGAGAATCAAAAGTATTACACTGACGGAAAAGGAACTGCTGGATGGAATTTTGGCATGGGTTACCAATTTTAATTTATAATCTCTTCCCGTTTAATAAATAAAATTGGCAAGGAGTATTCTTCTGTGAGTGGGGGAATACTCTTTTTTTAAAATTTAAATACTATATATAATAATTATGTTCAAACTTTTAAAAATACTAATATTAATCTCTTTAATAAATGGATATACACATTCTAAACAATCTGAAGCTGAAACTTCATTTTTAAGTGAAACATTTAACGGTGATGTTCCAAAAAAACAAAGGTTAATTGTAAAAGGAGAGGCCAAAGATCAAATTAAGTCTATTATGGGAAACAAATATAAAAAAAGACTTTTCTCATACTGGCAAAATGATACACAACAGGTATGGATTTTAAATTCAATTGGTAAGTATAAACCCATTACAGCAGCGTTTTCTATTCAAAACTGCAGCGTTAAAAGCGCCCATGTACTTGTTTATAGAGAACAACATGGCTATGAAATAAAATATCCTTTTTTTTTAACACAGTTTACTGACGCTAAAATTGATAGTGCATTGAAACTTGATACAAAAATTGATAATATATCAGCTGCAACGTTATCGGTCAATTCTATGAAAAGAATGGCGAAAATGGCTTTGTTACTTAGTAAACTATCAGATGAAAATTCATGTACTTAAACTAAAACTAAGAAAATTACATAAATATTTAGGTTTTGCATTTAGCTTATTTATACTGCATCTGACTATTACTGGTATTTTATTAATATACCCTAAAACATTTAATATCGAAGATACATATATCAGTAACTTTTTCATATTAAAGAAATATAATATGGACACTTACAGAGAAGTTTAT
>CACGBM010000045.1 GCA_902571315.1 Rhodospirillaceae bacterium | reverse complement strand
TTTAAAGTCTTACTAACGTCTAGAAGTCCAATAAAGGAACTTGACATCACCTTAGAAGATTTAAAGTCTAGGCTATTAGCGTATTCTCATTCAAAAATATTACTTCCTACTGATGATGTTTTAAGAGGGATAATTATAAAAATTTCTAAAGATAAAGGTCTGCTATTGAGTGACAATGTTATAAATTTTATAATTACTCATTTAGAAAGATCTTACTCAGTTATAAATAGTTTTTTAGATGATGTGGATCATTTATCACTAGTCAGAAAAAAAAAAATTACTATTCCATTTCTTAAAAAATTAATAGAAAAGAAACATTCTAGTATTAATAGGTTTTCTATTTTATGATTTCTTATATTACTATAATATACAGTAATGCTAGATAAAATAAAATATATCAATAGAGAATTATCCTGGTTAGAATTTAATCTAAGAGTTTTAGCAGAGGCAGAAAATACTGAAATACCTATACTGGAACGGCTAAACTTTCTCTCAATATCTGGATCTAATTTAGATGAATTTTTTATGGTCAGAGTCGCTGGCATCAAAGGACAGGTAGACAGTGAGATTTTTACACAAACTATTGACGGACTTATGCCGAAACAAGTTTTGAATGAAGTAATAAAAAAATCAAAATTACTTAAAAAAAAACAAAATGAATGTTGGGCTAATATATTAAAAGATTTAGGTAAAAATGGTATTAAAGTATGTGAGACCTCACAATTAAATTTAAATGAAAAAAAGTGGTTGAAGGATTATTTTATAAATGAAATTTTTCCTTTATTAACACCAGTAGCAATAGATTTTACTCATCCTTTTCCTTTCGTTCCAAATTTAGGTTTAAGTATTGTATTAAAATTAAAAAATAAAAAATCAAAGAAACTGATTCGAGTAGTGATACCATTTCCAAAAGGACTTAAAAAATTTATAAAAGTAAAAGCTATTGATAAATTTATTGCTACAGAAAAAGTTATTATTTTTTATATTAATCAATTATTTCCTCATTATAGTTTTATATCACATGGTTCTTTTAGATTAATTAGAGATAGTGATATTGAGTTTAGTGATGAGGCTGAAGATTTAGTAACTACTTTTGAAAATCAGCTAAGGAAAAGAAGGTATGGAAGGGAAGTTCTTTTAGAAATGAGTAAGACTATTCCAAAGGACTTAAAAAATATGATTATGAACTTTCTTGATATAAACAGAAATAATGTAATTTTTAGTGAATATATTCTTGATATTAGTTCAGTAAATCAAATAACTGTGCAAGCTAATAAAAGACTTAGGTGGAGAAAGTTTAAACCAAGATTTCCTGAAAGAATTAAAGATGCAAATGATAATTATTTCGCAGCTATTAGATATAAAGACATGATAATTCATCATCCTTATGAAAGTTTTGATGTAGTAGTAAAGTTTCTAAGACAAGCGGCAAGAGATAAAAAAGTTTTAGTAATTAAACAGACTATTTATAGAACAGCAAAGGAAAATAATGAAATAATCGAAGCTTTAGTTGAAGCAGCTGAAGAGGGTAAATCAGTAACAGCACTTCTAGAAATTAAGGCAAGATTTGATGAAGAATTAAATATTAAAGTTGCTAAATACCTTAAAAGATATGGAGTTCAAGTAGTATATGGATCAATAGATTTAAAAACTCATGCAAAAATTTCATTGGTTGTTCGTAGGGAAAGAAAAGGCTTAAATACATATGTTCATTTTGGAACAGGAAATTATCATATAAATACTGCTAAAATTTATACAGATTTGTCATTATTTACATGTGATAAAGAGGTAGCTGAAGACGCCCAACAATTCTTTAATATGGCAACTGGCTATGCTACGCCTGTAAAATGGAAGCATTTAAGTGTTGCTCCAGATAATCTTAGAAACGATATTCTTACACTTATAGAAAATGAAATAAGTAATAAGCTGATAGGTAAAAACTCAGAAATTTGGTTTAAATGTAATGCTTTAATAGATGAAGCAGTTATAAATAAATTGTATAAAGCTAGTCAAAAAGGAGTTAAAGTAAAATTAATCGTCAGAGGAGTCTGTTGTTTAAGACCACAGATAAAAGGTTTATCTGAAAATATTAGTGTCAGAAGCATAGTAGGTAGGTTTTTAGAACATTCTAGGGTTTATTGTTTTAGTAATGGTCATAATATGCCTTCATCTAAGGCAAGAGTATTTATTTCATCTGCAGACATAATGCCCAGAAACTTTGATAGACGCTATGAAGTAATGGTTCCAATATTAAATAAAACTGTGCATGAGCAAATTTTAAATCAAATTATGGTTGCTAATCTTAATGATAATACTCAAGCTTGGGAAATGCAATCATCTGGAGAATATATTAGAGTAAGCAAAAATAAGCATTCTATTTCAGCACATAACTATTTTATGTCTAATCCCAGTTTATCTGGAAGAGGAAAATCTAAAAAAAATAATAAACCTCAAGAGATATCATTAAAAAATAAATAAAAATTTACAATATTATAATTATCAATATTATAGTTTTATTAAAGCAGTAATTATATGATTTATCAGAATGAATATAGAAGCCACTATTGTGGAAAACTTGACACAAAAAATGTTGGTGAAGAAGTAAAATTATCAGGATGGATGCATTCAATTAGAGATCATGGAGGTTTAATATTTATTGACTTAAGAGATCAATATGGTTTTGCTCAAATTGTTATTGATCAGCAAAGTTCAATTTTTAAAAAAATTGAAAGTTTAAGGCTAGAGAGTGTAATTAGTATTAAAGGTAAAGTAATTTTAAGGTCTGAAGAAACCGTCAATGATAAAATTAAAACAGGAAAAATTGAAGTATTAGTTGATACATTAAATATCTTATCAAAATCAAAGGTTTTACCTATTCAAATAGCAAGTGATGATAATTATAATGATGAATTAAGGTTAAAAAATAGATTTTTAGATTTAAGAAGACAAAGATTGAAAAATAATATTTTATTAAGAAGCAAAATTATCCAGCATATTAGAAGTGAAATGATAAGACTAGGCTTTATAGAGTTTCAAACTCCAATACTTACCGCTTCTTCTCCTGAGGGAGCAAGAGATTACTTAGTTGCATCTAGACTACATGGTGGTAAATTTTACGCTTTGCCCCAAGCCCCACAACAATTTAAACAGTTGATTATGGTTTCAGGTTTTGATAAATATTTTCAAATTGCCCCCTGTTTTAGAGATGAAGATGCAAGAGCAGACAGAAGTCCAGGAGAGTTTTATCAGTTAGATATAGAGATGGCTTTTTGCAATCAAGAGGATATTTTTAAAATAGTAGAAGAAGTTATTTACAATACTTTTTCAAATTTTTCAAAAAAAAAGATAACGCCATTAGGGTTCCCACGCATAGCATATGAGGAAGCTATAGATAAGTATGGCACTGATAAGCCCGATTTAAGAAATCCATTATTTTTGAAAGATGCAACTCAATTATTTATAGATAAAAGATCTAATTTTAATATATTTAGGACTATTATTGAAAATGGTGGAGTTGTTAAAGCAATAGTTGTACCAGTAGGTGAAGACAAACCAAGATCTTTTTTTGACAAATTAAATAATTGGGCTAAAGAACAAGGTTATTCTGGTTTAGGTTATATTAGCTTTGAAAAAAATAACAATGGTGAACTGACTGGAAAAGGACCAATTGCAAATAATTTGCAAGATGATTTGCAAAAAATTTTAATCAAAGACCTAAATATTCAATATGGAGATGCAGTTTTTTTTATATGTGATTACTACGATAAAGCTACAAAGTTTGGAAGTATTGTAATAAATAAGATCGGATCAGATTTAAAATTAATAAATGAAAATGAGTTTAATTTTTGTTGGATTGTAGATTTTCCAATGTTTGAAATAAATGAAGATACAAAAAAGTTAGAGTTTAGTCATAATCCTTTTTCAATGCCTCAGGGAGGAATGGAAGCATTATTAGGAGAAGATCCTTTAAAAATAAAAGCCTACCAGTATGATATAGTGTGCAATGGCATTGAATTATCTTCAGGGGCGATAAGAAATCATGATATTAATATCATGTTAAAGGCTTTTGAAATTGCTGGTTACCAGGAAAGTGACATTATAAAAAAATTTCCTGCACTTCATCATGCTTTTCAATATGGAGCCCCACCACATGGAGGAATAGCTCCTGGAATAGATAGAATAGTGATGTTATTAGCAGACGAGCCCAATATTAGGGAAGTGATAATGTTTCCTATGAATCAAAAAGCAGAAGACTTATTAATGGGGGCACCTAATCAAGTTAATAATCAGCAATTAAAGGATTTACATATTAAAGTTGTTTCTGATGAATAAAGTTAATATTTTACTTTAATGAGAAGTTTTCCAAAATTTTCGCCTTTCATTAAACCTATAAATGCTTTAGGTGCATTTTCAATTCCTTCTACTATATCTTCTTTCCAAAGTATTTTGCCTTCATCAAGCCATTTAGCCATTTTTTTTATTGCAATATTGTATCGTTGTTCAAATCTAAAAACTAAAAACCCTTCAATAGATGCTTGATTTGTTAGTATTGCACGTTGCACTCTTTGCCCTAATTCAGCCTGTTTAAGATTATACTGTGATATAACACCACAAACTGCTATTCTTGCAAATGGTGCAATGTTACTTATAACATCGTCAGCAATTTTACCTCCAACATTATCAAAATAAATATTAACTCCCTCAGGACAAGTTTTTTTAATCTCTTTAAATACGTCTTGTTCTTTGTAATTTACAACGTGATCAAAATTAAGTTCGTTGGTCAAGTATTCGCATTTTTTTTTGTTTCCTGCAATACCTACTACTTTGCAGTTAGATAGTTTTGCCAGTTGTCCTACTAATTGCCCTACAGCTCCAGATGCTGCAGAAACCACCACTGTATCTCCTGGTATAGGTTTACAAACTTCAAAAAGACCGAAGTAAGCTGTCATTCCAGGCATTCCTAAAACTCCTACAGAGGTTTGAATTGGTGCTAAACTAGGTTCAATTTTTCTTATATTATTTGTATTAATTATTGCATATTTTTGCCAACCAATTGTAAATCCTTCTATAATGTCACCTTTATTAAATTTTGGACATTTGCTTTCTACTATTTTTCCAACTGCTCCCCCAGTAATTACTTCTCCTAATTCAATAGGCATAGCATAACTTTTTGCCGAACTCATTCTGCCTCTCATATATGGATCAAGTGATAACCAGATTACTTCTACAATAACTTGCCCAAATTGGATATCACCAATTTCTTCTTCAATAATTTTAAAGTTGTCTATATTAGGAAAACCATCAGGACGACTATTTAAGACAATTTTTGTATTATGGTAATGCATAATTTAATTATATATACTTTTTAAAAAAAGTATAATTTTTAGCTAAAAATTCTAGAAGTGGGTGAGGTTGCGGTTGCAAATTTTTTTCTTTTCATTTTTCCAGATAAAAAACATTGCCTTCCGGCTATAACAGCATTTTTAAATGCTAATGCCATATTTATAGGATCTTTTGACGTAGCTATAGCAGAGTTTACAAGTACAGCATCGCACCCTAATTCCATTGCAAAACATGCATCAGATGCTGACCCTATTCCAGCATCTAATATGACCGGAACATTAGACTGGTCTACAATAATCTTAATATTTAATGGATTTATAATTCCTAGTCCTGATCCTATAGGAGAACCAAGGGGCATAATAGCTGAACATCCTACATTTTCTAAATTTTTTGCTAAAATTGGATCATCAGTACAGTAAGCAAGAACTTTGAAGTTATTAGTAACTAGTTTTTCTGCAGTTTTTAATGTTTCTATCATATTAGGGTATAAAGTTTTTTTATCTGATAATACTTCTAATTTTACCATATCCCATCCACCTATATCCCTAGCTAGATTTAATGTTCTAAGTGCATCACCAGAGCTAAAACAGCCAGCGGTATTAGGCATGAAAGTATATTTACTTGGATTAATATAATCTGTTAATTTTGGTTCTTTATTGTCTTCAATATTTACTCTTCTCATAGCAACAGTAATGATATCAGCACCACTCGCTTCTAGGGCTTTTTGATTTGTTCTAAAGTCAGTGTACTTTCCAGTTCCAATAATTAATCTGGATTTGAAA
>CACGBM010000044.1 GCA_902571315.1 Rhodospirillaceae bacterium | reverse complement strand
TCTCTTTGAGGGCCTAGAGCCAGTTACTGTTAGTAGATTAGTGTGCAGTGTCTGTTTAAGTTTTATTATTGGCTCTATTATAAATAAATTTGTTCATGAAATTTTCATTAAATTTGAAAATTTTTTTATAAAATTAGAAAGATCAAAACATCATCCTGATGAACAACCGCATACTTGTGGTGAAGCTACTGTAATGATAGTTGGAATGGGTAGGATAGGAAACTCAATATTTGATATCTTAGTAAAGAATAATATAAAGGTTGTGGGATTTGATGCCAATGCAGATTTAAGTTTAAATTATTTTAAAAAAGGAAAGCGAGTAACTTTTGCTGACGTAGAGGATCCAGGATTTTGGTCTAAGCTTAGATTTGGAAAACTTGATGTTATTATTCTCTCTTTACCTGAATTTAAAGTACAAAACTGGTCAATTAAACAAGCAAGAAAATTTGGCTTTAAAGGTAAAATTATTGTACCTACAAGATCTCAGGGAGATCCAAATATTTTAAGAAAGTCAGGTGCTGATGAAATTTATGATGCATATGATGCAGCTGGATTGGGGGTTACAAAATTACTACTTAAAAAATAAATCCTTACCCATAATTTTATAAAAATGTATTATCTGAATTATGATTATTACTAATATTGATTGGACAGTTATTATAATATATTTATTTTCTTTAATATTATTATCTGCTTACATATCCAGAGAACAAAAATCTAAAGAAGATTACTTTATAGCGAAAAGAACCCTAGGACCATTTAAACTTTCTGTTTCAGTAATTGCCACACAATGTTCTACAAATAGTATTATAGGAGCACCTGCATTTATTGCTTTCGCCTCAGGAGGAGGACTAGTTTGGTTACAATATGAGCTAGCAATACCTATAGCAATGATATTTATTATGATATTTATTTTTCCTATCTTCTATAAGCTTAGACTAATTTCTGTATATGAATATTTAGAATCTAGATTTGATAAAAAAACTAGATTACTGTTAAGCAGTTTATTTCAATTTATAAGGGTATTTGCTACAGCAGTAACAGTTTATAGTTTTAGTATTATTATAGAATTAATTACTGGTCTGAATATTATTTATTCAGTTTTAATTTTAGGATTGTGTACCATTATTTATGATATTTTAGGAGGAATAAAGGCAATCATTTACAGCGATATTTTACAGATGACGATCTTAATAACAATATTATTAGGTACCTTCATATTCATGCTAAATAGTTTTGATGGTTTTAGCAATTTAATAAATAGTTTTCCTGATGACAGATTGAAAAGTTTTAATTTTTCAAATCATGGTCTTGGTGATAATGAAACGTTTGCTTTTTTACCAATGTTGTTAGGAGGATTTTTTCTTTATGTATCTTATTATGGTTGTGATCAGAGTCAAGTTCAAAGAGAATTAAGTGCTAGAAATCAAGATGAAGGTCAAAAAATATTTTTATATAATAGTTTAATGAGATTTCCTTTAGTATTATTATATTGTTTAATAGGTATAGGTATTAGTGTTTATGCAATTCAAAATCCTGATTTTCTAAATAAAATTCCTCAAAACAATGGAAGTACGAACTATAATTTAGCATTACCAGTATATTTAATTGAACAACTGCCTACTGGTATATTAGGACTTGCGTTGGTAGCTTTATTTGCAGCTGCAATGTCTTCAATAGACTCAGTGCTTAATAGTTTATCAGCAGTAACCATGGAAGACTTTTTAAAAAATTTAAATAAAAACAAGCCATGGTCTGCTGATAAGGAATTATTTTATTCAAGAATATGTACTTTATTTTGGGGCTTAATTGCCATAATTTTGTCCTTTTATGTTGACGATATAGCTAGCACTGTTTTAGAGGCAATAAATAAAATAGGTTCTTTAATTAATGGTCCAATTTTAGGTGTATTTTTACTAGGACTTTTTACTTATCGTGTAAATGGCAATGGAGCATGTATTGGATTACTTATTGGTTTTTTATTGAATATTGTACTTTGGATTTTTTTTCCTTCTGTATCATGGTTATGGTGGAACGTTTTTGGTTTCATTGCAACTTATTACACAGGAATTGTGCATTCATATATTATTTCTAGGAATAATTCTTACAATCAGTCTAATATATGGAGTATTTACAAATTCAGGTTCAAGTTTACTTGGATAAAAAGATATATAATTTTGTTGTTTTGGTTTGTTTTAATATTTTTAATTTGCTTAGCTTTTAATTATTATTAATAAAAACACTAATGCTGATGATTATTGAAGTAAGAAAAAGTCTTAACATTTTAGAGGCGCTTACGATCCCAATGGATAAATAATACGCAGTGGAAGGAACTATATTGGCACCCAATACTTTAAAGGTCCAGAAAATGGCGTCCCCAACGGGAATCGAACCCGTGTTTCCGCCGTGAAAGGGCGGCGTCCTAGACCGCTAGACGATGGGGACTAATTTTCTTTATATAATTATTGTAATAATAAGTAAATATAATATTTTTATAATATGTTAAATATAAATAATTTGCCTTTGTGCATTACTTTAGGTGATCCTTTGGGTATAGGTCCAGAAATTACTGCAAAAACTTTAAATTTTTTGCAAAAAAAAAAAATCAATTTAAGTTTTATTCTGATTGGAAGCAAAAAATCATTTTATAAAGCTTGTAAAAACTTAGATATTAATAATTCATTAACGAATATTATAGAATTTATTGATTACGATGAAAACATTGATTTTTTGATGAATAGACCTAGCGTTGTTGGTGGCTCTATATCCTACAAATCAATCTGCAAAGCAGCTGAGTTATATAAAAATAAAACAGTTAAAGCCATAGTTACCGCACCAATATCAAAAGAGTCACTGCATTTAGCCGGTCATAAATTTGACGGTCATACAGGATTATTAGGTTCTTTATTTAATATAGAAGAACCTTATTTAATGCTCGCCAACAAAATATTTTCCACTTTGCATGTTACATGTCATAAATCACTCAAAGAGGCTATAAAACTAATAAAAAAAGAAAAAATAGTAGAGGTCATAAGCATAGGTCATAGGCATATGCTTAAAATAAATAAAACAGAACCTAGAATTGCAGTATGCGGATTAAACCCACATGCTGGAGAAAATGGTATGTTTGGATCAGAGGAAATTAATGAAATTATACCTGCCGTTGAAGTTTTAAAAAAAAAAGGGCTAAATATAGTTGGACCTATATCTCCAGATATTATTTTTAGAAAAGCAATTAAAAAAAAATTTGATTTAATAATAGCTAATTATCATGACCAGGGGCATATTCCGGTTAAATTATTATACTTTGATCAATCTGTAAATGTTACGTTGGGTGTACCCTTTATAAGAACCTCTGTTGATCATGGAACTGCCTTTGATATTGCCTATAAAAATAAAGCAAGTGCAAAAAATATGTTAAATGCTATAGTTTATGCACTCAAAATGAGCAATCTTCAGTAAAATCAGTTGTCACAGGCTATTTTAATGCTTTACTTTACAATTATAGTTAATTATAAGTAATATAATAAAAATTGGAGTATAGTATGTTTAAAAATTTAGTTATTTTACCAGTTGTTGCTATAGTTATAGCTCTAGCCGGTTGTGAAGCACCAAAAGATGCCGCTCTTGAAGCTGCTCAGGATGCTGCTATAGCAGATATTAGATCTCAATTAGAAACTAAAGATGCAGAGCAAGATAAAGCAGTTTCTAGGGTTGAAGCTATGACTGAACAAAATAGATCTGCATTAAGAGCCCTTAATGATAAGATTGATAGAATGTTCAGAACTATTTCTAGAAAATAAGATTAATAAATACTGAGAACTGCTTTTGGGGTTCCAGAAGCAGTTCTTACTATTTCAGTAACTTTTACCCAATCTATTTTTGCAATGTGAACACCTGCAGCAACTTGTATTAATTTAGCAGCCTCAGGCAATAACCTAATGTTAGGTTTTTTCTTTTCTTCCTCTTCAAGACCATATTCATGCATAGTATGTACTTCCAAAAATAGCACGCCACCCTGCCATCCCGCCTTCACATTCTGTTCTACTATTTCTACTTTATCTCCTTCTTCAACTAAATCATATAGTCTCTCAATACCTTCAGGATACATTCTTATACAACCATGACTTACTCTCATACCAACTCCCCATGGTTTATTGGTTCCATGCATTAGATAGCCTGGCATAGATAAATAAATTGCTCTAGACCCTAGTGGGTTATCAGGACCTGGTTTAACAACTTTTGGCCAGTGTGGTTCTTCCTCTAAAATGGACTCAGGAACAGTCCAATATGGATTTTTTTTTTTTCCAACAATTACTGCTTTTCCTAAGGGTGTATCCCAATTAGCTCTGCCAATACCGATAGGAAAGGAATATACTGTATTTTCGTCTTTAAAATAATAAGCTCTTAGATCTCCTTTGTTAATTATTATTCCTTCTCTTTTTCCTCTGGGTAAAATGTGTCTGGTAGGTAAACTTATAACTTTACCAGCCTCCAAAATCCAGGGATCATCAATTGTAGGATTATTCAACAATACTTCTGGAAAAGCTAAATTATATCTTCTAGATATATCAATTAATGTTTCGTTTTCATTTATTGTATACAAAGATAAGTTGCCTATTATATCTTCTAATTGATTAGAAAACAATTTGTTATAGTATAAGAAAATAAATAATAAAAATAAATATTTTTTCACATGAACCTTAATAAATATATAAGAGATATACCAGATTTTCCTAAAAAAGGAATAATTTTTAAAGATATCACTCCTTTGCTTAAAAATAACTACGCTTTTGGCTATATTATAGAAGAATTCAAAAAAAGAATAATTAAGAACAAAATAGACTATATTATTGGAATAGAGTCTAGAGGGTTTATTTTGGGTGCTGCTTTAGCGCAATCATTAAACTGTGGATTTGTCCCTATTAGAAAAAAAGGGAAGTTACCTTATAAAGTGATTTCTGAGAATTATAATTTAGAATACGGAAAGGATACTCTAGAAATGCACATAGATGCATTAAAAGCACACAATAATGTAGTTCTAATAGATGATGTTTTAGCAACTGGAGGTACTATTAGTGCAAGTTTAAAAATGTTAGAGAAATTCAGTGTAAATATTATAGAATGTCAGTTTTTAATAGAAATTCAGGCATTAAAAGGTTATGAAAAAATTGTGTCACTTAACAAAACACATTATTCCCTAATTAACTTTTAATTACTGTTTTTTTCTACTATGAGGTCTTGTAGAGTAAAATTTGTTCCTGTATTAAAATCTTTATAAAGTTTAAAATACCAGTTTTTTAAATAGTTGTATTTAGTCTTTTCTTCTTCAACATCTTCAAATGTCATCATTTTAGGAAGTCCTACAATATTAGGCTCATTCTCATCCAACTCGTTTCTTACTTTAAAATCACTATCAACATCAAAATGATAATATATATCATCTCCAGATTTAAAAGATTTAATTTTAATTATTAAGCCGTCAAATGTTTCAAAATATATTTGTCTTAAATCATTATCCTTATCATTTAAAATACTACTTTTAATATCAAGCTTTTTAACGCTTTCAAGCATTGATGAGAAGTTACCCAAATTAAAGTTTGAATTTAATACAAAACCACTTGGAATATTGTCCAACTTAAAAGATTGATCTGAATACTTATCTTTATATATATAAATATTCTCACTTTTTTTGATACTGCTTTCTATCTTTACTGACTTTATACGCCATCTGGCTATCTTCAATATACTATCCTCAGTCCAATCTATATCAGTAGTTTTAAAGTCAAATTCATTTTTAAAAAGCCATGTTTGCTCGCTATCAAACTCTCTAATATAACTAAATTGCTCATTATGAGAAGAGGTATTACCAATAATAAAATCACTAATAACATTTTTATCATCATCTAATAACCTTATTCTTATACTTTCTTGTTCTAAAGGGAATGCCAAACCTAATTTCGCATGCAAAGCTGGATTATTGGTTTTCTTATCTACTCCTTTTAGCTGAACAATAGATATCAAAAATTTTTTAATTTTCTCCTCTGACGC
This sequence comes from Rhodospirillaceae bacterium, assembly GCA_902571315.1. Lineage (GTDB taxonomy): Bacteria > Pseudomonadota > Alphaproteobacteria > TMED109 > TMED109 > TMED131. The sequence continues at coordinate 94 of CACGBM010000044.1, read as the reverse complement.
AGGGAAGTTTTCATAGCCAGGGATTTCCCATTTACCGTTATTATTAAATAAATATACCGCATTTTCTGTAGTTTCTATTTCTATCTTTTTAACT
>CACGBM010000043.1 GCA_902571315.1 Rhodospirillaceae bacterium | reverse complement strand
TATCTTTTTGCCATTCAGTTTTTGTCAAATCATATCTTTTATCTATCTTTATACAACTATAACTATTCGATAAATTTGATATACACTCTTGTTCTGTTAAAAATGTCTCTCTTACTACAGTATAGTCAAAATTTACCGGCTGTAATATCCAAACTATTAATGCACAAGTGAGCATGTCAGGCCTTTATTGTATCTGGTTTATCAATAGTAATGTTTGCATTTTTCTTTCTTATTATTACCAGAGGCGGACATTTATGGTCATTATGATATAAGGACTGACAATCTAAACAATAAAAACATTCATTCATATTTATTTTTCCATTTTTCTCTATTGCATCTATAGGGCATTCATTTGAGCATAATTTACAAGGGCTACCACACTCGTTTCTTCTTTTTAAAAATGAATTAAAAATTCTTAGTTTTCCGCCAATAGCCATAAATGCGCCTAAAGGACAAATAAATCTGCAAAAAAACCTTTCTATGAATAGCCCTACAGCAAGTAACAAAGTTGCGTAAATAACATAGTACCACTCTCTATTAAATTTCATAGAAATTGCTGTTTTAAAAGGCTCTATTTCTGATCCGAGGTTTAAAAAATTTGGTGCAATAAAACACGTGATAAATAATGTTAATAAAATAATATATTTTATGTTCAAGCTATTTTTATTATATTTTTCTGGAATTTTAATTTGTTTAATTTTTAAAAATTTTCCAATATTTGCAATAATTTCTTGTAATGCACCAAATGGACATAGCCATCCACAAAAAACTCCTCTCCCCCAGACAAAAAAAGTTACTAAAACATAAGACATTAACACTATTAATAAAGGATCAGATAGTAAGGTGTTCCAAGATGGTTGAGATATTGGAGCTGTTACCCAAGTTAAAATGCTTAATATCGTAACTTGACCACCAGCTTCCCAACCAAGCCAAATTAAAATCCAAAGTAAAAAAATATTTCTAAAAATTTGTCTAAAATTGCTATTAAAGGTTAATGTCTCCATTTTTATCAAAGCCAAGGACAAAATTAATAATGAAAAACTCAAAATAATAATATTTTTTCTCTGACTCTCCCATGCAGCAAACCAAATAGGTTCATCTTTATTAGCAATTTTCTTTAATCCATCAGGTTGGATTATATAATTATTACTCAAATGATAATCTACATAGATTTTTTTATTTTCACTAGGTATTTCACTTTCAATTAAAAGTTCTAATTTCCATGGTTCAACAGGATTAATATATCCGGCAGGTATTCTGTAAAGGCCTGCTTCTGCAAAAAATGGTTTATCTTCTCCATGTAAAAAACCTAAGTTTCTAAATTGACTTTTTTCAATAGGATACCTCTCATTATTTTGTATAACGGCTAATCTTTTAAAGTTTCCACTTGCTATTTCTGGTTCACCATCTAGGGCATATCTTCCCAAAGTAGTAATTACTATAGACATTTCTTCAGGATCTCTTCCTGCAACAAATATATCATACCACTTATCACCTAATAAATTTCTTCCAATAGTTGGAGTTACAACTGGTGCAAGATATAAATCAATAGCTAAATTTCTATCAGTATCTTTATAACCTTTTTTTACTTCTTTTTGTTTTGCTGCTACAGGTGTATCCCCTTTAAATAAAGCTCTGTATCTATAAATATCAGCAACTCCTGAACGATTTGAGATTTTAGGCTTAGTCACACCTAAGTTTTTTTAAATCTTCAAGTTTTAAAGTTAAACGTGATATAGAACCATCTGAGACTAAGTCATAAAATTTTTTTTTTTCAAAATTTACTATATCTACTACTGGTTTATCATTTAATCTTAAACCTTTAGATAAAGCTACTATTCTTGCAGCTCTTAGAATAGCTCCATTAAATAAAACTGCACTGACAGTTGCTGAAGAAATTCCATCTATTGATCCTTCTCCTTCAGTCCTTAGTAAATTCACTTTAGTGGGAACTCTTATATCTAAGTCTTTGTATTGACTTGTAAATTTTGGTAAAATTAATTGACCATCTGGTGTGTACATGCCTATTATAGGCTCTTGATGATCCAATACTTTAGCCCCAGCTAGTTTACCATCTAGTCTTAAACCTACTAGCATGTCAAAGGTTAATGACGCGTAACCTTTGGAGGATGTTATGTCTTTAGTAACAAATAAGTAGCCTTCTAACTCTCCTTTACTGAAAACACTAACTGTTGGAGGGTCTCCCTCTAATCTTCCTAATTTTGTTACTTTTGGGAAAAATTCCTTTGCAACTTCTTTTTTAACCCAACTTGGATCTGAGGCTCCCCACTTACCTTCTCTTAAGCTATTAATATATTTATTTGTAAGACTTTCTTCTTTTACAACAATACTTTCATTTGAACTCAAATTGAAAGGATTCGCAATAATTACTATTATAATACTTAAAGTTACTAGAATTCTTGAGATCATTAACCCTCCCCCAAAGCTAATGTGTCTTTAAATTTACTATAACAGACTAATTATGATTTAAAATTATTTATTTTTTAGTTTTATTTAATTAATTGTTAATATATAATAGATGATTAATAATTATAGAAAGGGAGGAGACTATGAGCAGTTGGTTAAGCGATAGAGAACAAATGCTTGTTGAAGGTGCAGAGAAGAACAATTTAGATCTTCCTATACCTACACAAATAGTGTCTAATGGTGAGTATTTACCACCTAAGCAATCAAATCTTCAGAAGAAAGTTGAGAAGAGAATGGTTGAATTAGCAGACGAAAATGCTAAATATTTAGGTTTATCCAGAAGACAGTTTTTACAAACTTCTTGCGGTATGGCTACAGCATTCTTAGCTATGAATGAAATTTATGGCGGAGGTGTATTTAATGTGAGTAAAGCTGAAGCAAGAGATCCTGAGCTGACTCTAGCTAGAACTAATGAATTATCAGGACAGTTCATCTTTGATGATCAAACACACTTTTTAAGAGATGACTTTCCTCATGACGCGATTCTTGGTTTAGGTGAATTTGCTGCGGAGCACTGGAACCCAAAATTAAAAGAAGAAGGATTATCTTTAACCAGATATAAATTTGAAAATTATATAGCTGAGCTATGGTATAGAAGTGATACCAAAATGGCATTATTATCAGGAGCACCTTTTGACGATCCAACTTGGTGGTTATTAGGAAATGATCAAATAGTTGCAGCTAGAGACATGATCAATGATTTTGCTGGTACTACTAGAATGTTAGGTCATTCAGTTATTACACCTAAGCAAGATGGGTGGATGGATGAAGCTGAAAGAGCAATGGCAGAATTAAAGCCAAACTCTTGGAAGTCTTACACTATTGGTGATCCTTTATCTCCGTCAAAATATCCTTGGAGATTAGATGATGAAAAGGTTATGTATCCTTTTTATGAAAAGTCACTAAAAGCAGGTATTAACACTATTTGTATTCACAAAGGTCTTTTACCACCTGATTATGAAACATCTTTTAAAGGTGTTTGGAAATATGCAACAGTGGATGATGTTCCTAAGGCTGCTAAAGACTGGCCTGAGATGAATTTTGTCATCTACCATGCTGCTCTAAGACCATTCTTAGAATTACCAGATCAAGCTTGGAAAGAGTTTGAAGAGAGTGGTGGATACATCAAGTGGGCTTCTGACTTAGCTAGAATTCCTCAAGAGCACGGTGTTTCAAACGTTTACGCAGAATTAGGTTCAACTTTTGCTAACTCTGCAGTAGCACATCCAAGATTCTGTGCAGCTTTCATTGGAACACTAGTAGGTGGAATGGGTGCTGATCATGTAGTATGGGGATCAGATACTGTATGGTATGGTTCACCACAATGGCAGATTGAAGCTATGAGAAGACTAGAAGTGCCTGAAGATATGCAAAAGAAGTACAAACTTCCTGCATTAGGTGGAGCTAACAGTTTGACTAAGCAAGCAATTTTCGGTTTAAATTCAGCAAGAATTTATGGTCTAAGTATGAATGAGGCAACTAATATGCCTGATTTACCAAACTTCTCTGAAGATAAAATTGCTGGTCTTGCAGCTAAATTCCGTGAAGCAGGCGGTGGACCTTCAAACAAAAGGTTTGGATATACTAGAAAGGCTTAATTAGAGCTTCTATTATATTCTAATTTATAAAGCCTCGGATAATTATATTCGGGGCTTTTTTTTAAAGTAGTTTTAAGGAGATATTTTGATGAAAAAGTTAATATTAACTGCGGTATTATTATTCAGTTTCTTAGGAAAATCTTTTGCAGATGGCCATGTTATTAAAGCTGAAAAGTCTATGTTATATTTCGCAGGATTGTATCCTAGTTATATATTATATTTGCAAGGAGGTATTCCTGAGGATACTAAAGATAATTGGGTAGATAAGGATTATTGGGCGGTATTAGAAATAGATGAATCAAGTAAAAATCATGGTGGAGAAGCTGTTATTTTTAAACTTAAAAAGTCATCTAGTTATAGTCCTCAGCCTGAATGGTGTGTAACTCAAGGTGGAGAGAAATGGGATGGTAAAGGACCAGCTTGTTTAAAAACCGATGAACCTAAGAGTATGAACCAACTTAGATTTAAAGTGAAAGTTCAATACAAAGATACTAAGGATAATCTACCAGAGAAATATCAAAGTTTAAATTTTGTTCAATATGAAGTTGGATATGATGATAACGGTGTTTCTTTAAGCAAATTACCTGGTAGATTACCACCTCCAAATCATGAGTTTGGTCCAGTAAAGTTAACTATATTTAAATAGTAAATTATTTTATCTCCCGCCTATTAGGCGGGAGTTTTCTTATGTTGAGAACAAATATTCCTTATTTAAGTAAATTTATTATAGGTTTATTACTTCTTGTTTGTTTTACAGTTAAAACTGTGCAGGGTAATGAGGGTCCTACACTCTTAAAAAAATCTGATAAAAAAGAAAAATTAAGAGAAGAAGATTTAGTTACAAAAGAAGTAGATATTAAAGATTTAGTAATTTTAAAATACATAAATTTAGATTTAGTAAAAAGTATATTTCCTGAAGCTACAAGGTTTGGTGATGTTGATGAAAAAACTCTTTCGATACCTATTTTTAATAAAAGTGAAGAAATAGGCTTTTTATTTGAAACTTTTGATGTAACTAGAGGCTTAGGTTATTCAAGGAGACCATTTAATTTAGCTGTAGGAGTTGACTTTAATGGAGTTTTAAGAGGAGTAAAGCTTCTAAAACATGTTGAACCAATAGCTATTCTAGGTAGAACTGATCAAGATTTTATTGATTATCTAAAGCAATATAAACTTATAGACCTTAAGTCAGGTATATCACTTACACTAAAATTAACTGGAGCAGATATTGAAGGTGATAACATAGCCATGAGAGAAACTGCTGGGGAAGTTAACAACTTAACTCAAATTGATGGTGTTTCAAGAACTACAACATCATCCTTACTATTTATGGACGCAATAATGAGAGGTGCTAGAAAAATTGCAAGGCAGAAATCAATTATTTTAGACAGTAATGATATCGGAAACTTTATAGATTTGGAGCAATATAAGCCTCAAAAATGGAATGCATTGATAGAAGATAAAAGTTTATCTATCTATAAAATAGATATTGGTTTATTAAATGAGACTTTTAAAAACTCTAATATTGAAGCACCAAGATCCATTAAGTTTAAAAAAGACAATGATCTATTTACCAATTATTTAATAGCAAATGTTTCTCCTGCGGGTATTGGAACAAATATCTTAGGTAGAAGATGGTTTGATCAATATATTTCTGCAGGTCGTAATGTTGACGATCAAGTATATTATATAGCTTTTACAGGGGATATATGGAGAAACCTTGAAGATAGAATTAGTAAAGTTATAGAAAAGGAAAATTTAATATTAAAACAAAATGATAAAGAAATAATAATTACTAAAGACCTATTTAAAGAGTTACCTTTTAATCATGCAAAAGGAGCTCCTAATATTCAAGGACAGGGTCTAATATATTTAAGCGCAAAATATAAAATTAATCCTCAATTACCCGTTGAGCTTATATATAAATTTAATAATAGCCAAAATGAAAAAGTTACTTTTAACTTGTTATACCAACTACCTGAAAAATATTATTTGAAAAGTTTTCATGAAAATAATATAGATTCTTCTAACGCTAATAATAGCTTCAATATTATTTGGTCAAATAATACTATGAATATTTTCTTACTCATAATAACAATCTCAAT
>CACGBM010000042.1 GCA_902571315.1 Rhodospirillaceae bacterium | reverse complement strand
AATTAATATAGTACACTTCAAAGATTAACTTGTGAAGTGCAAATTTGATTACTTAAGGTCTATCTTTGCACCAGCATCTTCAAATTTTTTCTTCATTTCCTCAGCCTCTGCCTTAGCCACTCCCTCTTTTATTGGCTTTGGAGCAGCTTCGACTAAGTCTTTAGCTTCTTTAAGTCCTAATCCGGTAGCAGCTCTAACTTCTTTAATTATATTTATTTTTTTATCACCTACATCAGTTAGAATAACATCAAAGGTATCTTTTTCTGCTGATTGTGCTCCTGCACCTGCTTCTCCTGCAGCAGCAGCAACCGCCACAGGTGCAGCAGCTGAAACTCCCCACTTTTCTTGTAGGAGCTTTGATAACTCTGCAGCTTCCATAACTGATAGGTTGGATAACTCGTCTACTATTTTATTTAAATCACTCATTATATTCCTTTCTAATATATTAACTTTTCTTTTTTGAATAATTTTCTATGACACCAGCAGTCTCTTTTGCTGGGGCATTTAAAACATTTATTAACTGTTGATGAGGAGCGGTAATATAGCCCACAATTTTTGCTCTTAGTTCATCTAATGAAGGTAATTCAGCTAAAGTTTCGTATTCTTTAAGCTCGATAACTTTTTTATCCATGCTGGCCGTTACAAATTTTAATTTTTCATTTTTATCACTAAACTTTTTAATAACTTTTATGCCTGCTAAGGCATCTTTAGAAAAGATAAGCGCTGTTGGACCAGTAAAATAATCATTAAGACTTTCATAGTCAGTGCTTTTAGAAGCAAGTTTAGCTAAACTATTCTTTGTAACACAAAATTTAGCGCCCGCTTGTTTAACTTCGCTTCTAAGTTCAGTTAGTTCAGAGCTATTTAATCCTAGGTAGTGAGTTACAATTACACCTGCTGAATTTTCGAAGGATTTCTTCAAACTTTTTACAATATTTTGTTTACTTAGTTTATCCATAATTATCAAATAATATTACAGACCATAGATATTACCATCTATATAGGACTTATAAACCTATAGTCTTTGACAGAAATTAAAATTTAATCTTAAATAAATTAAAGTCAAGCAATATTTATTAAGACTTATAAAAAAGTTTCAATGACGGCCCCATGGTAGAAGAAATATAAATATCCTTCAAATAATTTCCTTTAGCCCCTTTAGGCTTTGCTTTAATAATTGCATCAACAAAATCATTTATATTTTTTTCAAGTTTATCTTCAGTAAAACTTAATTTTCCAACACCTGCATGCACTGTTCCAGCTTTATCAGCCTTAAATTCAATTAAACCATTTTTGATGTCTTCAATGATTTTCTTTATATCTGTTGTAACTGTCCCTAGCTTTGGATTAGGCATTAATCCTTTAGGCCCTAAAACTTTTCCTAGCTTTCCAACAATAGCCATCATATCTGGCGTAGCAATTACTCGATCAACTTTAATATCAGCTTTTTCTATTTTCTGAGCTAAATCTTCTGCTCCGATAAAATCTGCTCCTACTTCTTTAGCTTCACTAGCTTTTTCATCCTTAGCAAATACAGCTATTTTTTCATTTTTCCCATTACCATAAGGTAACTTTACAACTCCTTTCACTATCTGATCTGCATGTTTTGGATCCACACCTAAATTAATAGCTATGTCTATAGTTTCATCAAATTTTAGTTTTTTGCTTTTTCTTATTATTCCAATAGCTTCTTTAACATTGTAATACTTTGAACTATTAACTAAATTCTTGATCTCTTTATATCTTTTACTTTTAAAAGCCATTTCTATTTAACCTCGATACCCATTGATCTTGCCGTACCTGCTATAATCTTTGCAGCAGCATCAGGATCCGTGGTATTCAAATCTACCATTTTTTCGTTTGCTATTTTTAAAAGTTGGTCTTTTGTAATAGAGCCCACTGGATCGGCTATTCCTGTTTGACCAGAACCCTTTTTAAGATTAAGTTCCTTCTTAATGTAAAAGCTAGCTGGTGGTTTTTTAACAATAAACTCAAAAGACTTATCTTGATATACAGTAATAACAACCGGGCAGGGCATACCTTTTTCTAATTTTTCTGTCTGCCCGTTAAAAGCTTTACAGAAATCCATTATATTGAGACCAGCTTGCCCTAAGGCTGGCCCTATTGGAGGGGAAGGACTTGCTGAACCAGCAGGTACTTGCAATTTCACATAACCTGTTATTTTTTTTGCCATATATATTTTACCAAATCAATGGGTATATAACGTATTTTAAAATTAATCAAGATTTTTCTACTTGAGTGTATTCCAATTCTACAGGAGTAGCTCTACCAAATATTGATACTGCTACTTTTAACCGTGATCTATCGTCATCAACCTCTTCTACTATTCCATTAAATGAAGCAAAAGGACCATCAGCAACTTTAACAGTTTCTCCTACTTCAAAAGAAATTGTTGAAACTACTTTTTCTACACCTTCTTTAATTTGACCCAGTATTCTCTCCGCTTCTTCATCCCTCAGAGGAATTGGTTTGTTACCCGCTCCTAGAAAGCCGCTGACTTTAGAAGTTTTTTTAACTAAATGCCAAGCATCATCATTCATGAGCATCTTAATCAATATGTAACCTGGATAAAACTTTTTTTCACCTTCAACCTTTTTTCCTTTTTTAATTTCAAGGGTTTTTTGTGTAGGAACTAAAAAGTCTTCAAAATATTGTGTTAATTTTTTTTTTTTTATTTCTTCTTTAATATTGTTTATAACTTTTGCTTCAAAGCCTGAATGAGTATGTATTATATACCATTTATGTAATTCATTAATCTGCTGTTCCATATTTAAATGCCCAAGATTAATCTGATAAACCATGAAATGATATTATCAACTAATAAAAAAAACAATGAAAATATTAATACCATTACAAAGACCATAGCCGTAGTAATTAAGGTCTCCTTTTTGGTAGGCCATACTATTTTTTGGCCTTCTTGCTTTACTTCTTTAAAGAATTTAGTCGGATTAAAGTCTTTCATAATATTAAGACACTATGATAAAAAATTATTTAAGTCAATTACAAGTAATGTTATTTTTGATAACTACAAAATACTTTTGGAAGTAAACTCAAGATATTTCATGGCAGGAGTGGAGGGACTCGAACCCACAGCCCCCGGTTTTGGAGACCGGTGCTCTACCAATTGAGCTACACTCCTAAAATCATGGAGCGGGTGAAGGGAATCGAACCCTCGTAGCCAGCTTGGAAGGCTGGAGCTTTACCACTAAGCTACACCCGCAAATATAACTTTATAAGTTTAGATAAATACTCGTAAAATTTCAAACTACAGTAAAAGATTAACATATAATTAAACTGAAAACTATATGAAATAAGAAATATCTAATAAAATTAATTTCTTCTTCTAAATCAACTATCGTGTAAAAATTTCTCTAATTCTTAAAGCTGAAGATTGTTATTTCCAGTGAAAACTTTTAATTAAGTCTTTAACTAAATGTGTTTGTATAATATTCATTCTTCTTCCAGAACCTGGGTAACCTAATGCTGTAACTAGTATTATGTCGTCTTTTTTAAGTATTTTAAGTTTTCTTAAGTGATTAAGACATTTAGGTACATGCTCTAAACTGTCTCTGAAAAACTTTGTATTATAGTAAACACCTTTAGTACCATGAAGAATATTAAAGCTTCTTGCTAAATCTTTATTATTACTTATTGCAATTATAGGTTGCTGTAGCATTAAAGAAGAAACTACTCTAGCTGCATATCCTGAAATGGTTATAGCAACTATCTTGCTAATAGGCAAACTTCTGCATAAGCTATTAATGGCACCTGACATGCCTATATTTTCAGAATATTTTGATAATTTTTTTGAATTACTATAATTTTCATATTTATCACGTACACTTACTGCAGAAATTTCAGACATAACTTTAATAGCCTCAATTGGATAATCACCAACTGCTGTCTCTCCTGACAACATTGTAGCACTAGCACCATCCAAGACTGAATTCGAAATATCTAATACCTCAGCTTTTGTAGGATAAGGTTTGGAAATCATATTATCCAGCATTTCAGTAGCTACAATAACTGGCTTAGAAAACTCAATTGCTTTTTTAATAATTTTTTTTTGATTTACAGCTAAAGTTTGAATATTAGTTTCAGTTGATAAGTCACCTCGATCAATCATGATTGCATCAGCACTATCATTGATTTCTTCTAAATTATCTAATCCTATTTGATTCTCAATTTTAGCTACTATTTGGGGAATATTATTTTTAATCATCTTTTTAATATCATCGATGTGTTTTGCAGACTCAACGAAGCTAATACCAATGAAATCAACTTTATTTTTAATTGCAAAGTTAATCATTGAAATATCTCTTGAGGTTACCAACTTACCCTTAAACCTCACATGAGGAACGTTTATTCCTTTTGAGCTTTTCAAAACTCCTGAAGATAAAGCTTTCAAATAAATGTCTTTTTTATTTACCCTTAATACTTTAAACTTTAATGTACCATCATCAGCAAAAACTATATCACCTTTTGAAAGATACAGATGCAAATCTCTGCTGGTGATAGATATTTTCTGCTCACCATTAAAGCCGTTTAAGGTTGTAAGAATTAAAGTATCATTCTTTTTAAATTTTTTATCTATTAAGAGTTTAGTAGTTCTAATTTTTTTTCCTGGTATATCTAATAAAATTGGACAATCTGGCAATATTTTTTTTATGAGCTTTATGACTTTAGCATGCCATTCTAAATTATTATGAGATCCATTTAATCTTGCTACAGACATGCCTGTTTTATACATTTGTTCTAATTTTGATTTATTCGCAACCTTTGGGCCAATTGTCGCTACTATTTTAGTTTTTCTATTATAAAACATCATTATTGTAAAAAAATTTTTTCATTTTTTAAAAGTGTAACTATTTCTTTTCTCATGAATATATCTTCAATTTTTTTTTTATTCAATAAAGCATTTCTAATTTTAGTTCCACTTACTTCTACCTTTGATTTAATATCTTTACAAAACTTATCATTGGTAATTTTTTTACAATTACTACAGTAGAAAGGCCCTCTAACTTTGATAATTTTAATATTTAACTCAGCTTCAAACTTTAAACATAATTTTTGTGCATCATATAGTCCATAATAACCTCCTACTCCAGCATGATCTCTTCCCACTAGAAAATGGGTACAACCAAAGTTTTTTCTTATTAAAGCATGAAAGATAGCTTCTCTTGGGCCTGCATAACGCATGTAAGTAGTCAATGCAGCTAAAATAATTTTATTTTTTTCATACACTTCTTTTATTAAGTATTCATAACTTTTTATTACCGCTGCTGGTACAAAGTCTCCTTTTTTTTTTCTTCCTACTAAAGGGTGAACCAATACTCCATCTACTTCCTTTAATGCATTAAAAATTATATATTCATGAGCTCTATGTGGAACATTCCTAGTTTGAAATCCAGCTACGCTTTTTAGTCCAAATTTTTTAATTTTTCTTTTACATTCACTGGGACTAATTGAGTAATTGGAATATTTATAATCTGCAGGAAAGAAGCTATTTATTGGGCCACCAGCGAAATAATTGCCCATTTTTTTCAGTAATTGGTAACCCGGGTGTTTTGTATCGTTAGTGCCAAACAAATTTTTTTTATGTTTTGATAAATCAACTTGAAAAATACTTTTTACTAAAATTGACCCAACTTTTTTATTGTTATAAAACAATATAAGCTCAGAGTTTATTTTTAAATTTTTAAACAACTCTTTTGTAATTGGTAACAGCACAGGAATGGGAAAGAGTTTACCATTATTCAAACGCATATTCTTTGAAACACTATAAAAATCTTCTTCGAGAATAAAACCATCTAGAGGTTTAAATGTTCCATTTCTGATTTTTTCTAGCTCAAGATAAATATCAAAGTTAATTTTTAAGTTCATTTTTTAGCTTATCAAAAATATTGAAATTTTTTATAATTTTTTTTATTGTCTCTTCTACTGATATATTATCATTCATATTAATTTTAAGATCATAATTTTTTGGAGCATTCCATGGGATGTCAAGGCCAACGACATTTTTTTCTAACCCTTTTTCATATTTTTTATATAAACCTTTAACATCTCTGAGTTTGACTATGTCTAACGAGGCCTCTAAATATATTTCATAATAATTTTTAAAGTTTTTTCTATTCCACTCCATCAAACTTTCATCACAATACAAAGCCGATGCAATAACTATTAACCCTTGATTTTCTAAAAAAAGGCAGACTTTTTGAATTCTTTTAATCTGTGTAATTCTCGAATCTAAATCATAATTTAAATCATTATCGTAAAGAGCTCTAATTACATCCCCATCCACATTAATCAAATTTTTAATATCATTTTTATATT
>CACGBM010000041.1 GCA_902571315.1 Rhodospirillaceae bacterium | reverse complement strand
AAATCTATTATCAGCTGATTTTTTTTGTTTAACTAAAATTAAAAATACTTTTGCTATAGAAATAATATTTTTTAGAAATGGAAAAAACTTTGGTTCTAATACTCATTTCCCTTATATTTATGAAGAGGAAGATAGTGAATCAATTTTAGGTAAATTCATTGCTCAATTCTATCATAATAATAAAAATATACCCTCTAAAATTTTTGTATCTGATGAAGTGAAAGAAAAAAATTTATTACAAAAAGCACTAGAAATACAAAATAAAAATAAAGTTATCATTAAAATTCCTAACACTAACTCTAATATTAAAATAATAGAAGAAGGATTAGCTAAGGCAAAAAGGAATCTTGCTGATAAAATATCTAAAAACTCTAATGTTAAGCAACTACATTCTCAAATTAAGAAAAAATTCAATTTATCAAAAAATATTACTAAAATTGAGGTATATGATAATTCGCATTACTCTGGAAAAGAAGCAGTGGGCAGTTATATAGTTGCCGATATAAATGGTTTTATTAAAAAAGAATATAGAAAATTTAATATAAAAGAAGCCGCTACCAACGACGACTATGGAATGATGAAAGAAGTACTAAAAAGAAGATTTAAATCACAAGAATACCAAGCTTTTCCTGATTTAGTAGTAATAGATGGTGGATTAGGACAATTATCTATGGCAAAATTAACTTTTGAAGAATTGAACATACAGTCTGTTAATTTAATTGCTATTAGCAAAGGCAAATTAAGAAATTCAGAAAATGAAATATTTTATAATGTTAAAGGTGAAAAAATATTTATAAAAAAAAGTGAACCGCTGTTTTATTACATGTTAAGACTGCGTGATGAAGCTCATCGCTACGCCATTACAAACCATAGAATTAAGAGAAACAAAAACATGTTAAGATCTGAAATAGATAATATTGAGAATATTGGTCCTAAGAGAAAAAAAAATTTAATTTTATATTTTGGTTCTATACAAGAAGTTAAAAAAGCGGACCTAAAACAATTAGAAAAAGTTCCTGGTATAAATAAAAATGTTGCACAAGCAATTTATAATTATTTTAGAGTGAATTAAATGAATATTCCTAACTTTTTAACTATTTTAAGACTTTTTTTTCCCATATTCATTTGCTTTATCTGCTACTTGAAATTAATCCCCTCTCTTGAGAAAGTTGTAATTCTTACCCTATTCATTTTATTTAGTTTGACTGACTTTCTTGACGGTTTTTTAGCAAGAAAGCTTAACCAAGAGTCAGTTTTTGGTAAAACTTTTGACCCTATTTCAGATAAAATTCTTACTTCTACCTCGTTAATTTATATCTTAACTTTTGAGAATATAATATTAATACCCTCATTATTAATCATTACTAGAGAATTTATAGTTTCAGGCACTAGAGAATATATGCTTAGAAAAAATAGTAAGGGGATTGAAGTAATTTTTATATCAAAAATAAAAACAATGTTACAATTTATATCTATATCACTTTTTCTAGCACAAGATATTCTAATAAAATATTTAAATATATTTAATATTGCCTATATTAGTTTATGGATAGCGACTATATTAACAATATATACAGGTTTAAAATACTCTTATATAACTTATACACTTAATCAGAAAAGGAATTAATATGAAAGTTTTATATTTTTCATGGATAAAGGATAAACTTGGAAAAAGTCAGGAAGAAATTCAGATAAAAGATAATATAAAAACAATTAACGATTTGATAATTCTATTAAAAAATACCAACGAAAACTATAAAGATGTTTTTAAAGATATATCTTCAATCAAAGTCTCAATTAATATGGAAACTGCTAAGTATGAAGACTCTATACAAGATAATGATGAAATAGCTTTTTTTCCACCAATGACTGGTGGATAAAATGATTAAAGTACAAAAGAATGACTTCTCCTTAAACGATGAAATGGTTCTACTTAAAAAAAGATATAATAATATTGGGGCTTTAAGTTCATTCATTGGAATTGTAAGAGATAAAAGAGAAGACGAAAAACTTTTATCAATGACATTAGAACATTACCCAGGTATGACAGAAAAAATGTTGAATAAAATTAACAACGAAGCAATTAATAGATGGGATCTTTTAGGTACAACGATTATTCATAGATACGGAAAATTATTACCTGGAGATCAAATTGTATTAGTTATAAGTGCTTCCAAACATAGAAAAGAAGCTATAGAGTCTTGCCATTTTATTATTGATTGGCTAAAAACAAAAGGACCTTTTTGGAAATATGAAAAAACAATAGATAAGGGTTACTGGGTTGATGCAAAAAGTCAAGACTTGGAAGAAGAATTAAAGTGGAATAATTAACTTAAGGTGAGTTCCGTATATTTCTCAATTAAAAGTTTACAAACTCTTCCAGGATTGAATTCAATATCATTTATTGATTTTACTGGAGTCACTTCTGCAGCAGTACCTGTGACAAAACACTCACTATATTGTGATAAATCCTCAATTTTTAATCTAGTTTCACTAACTTTAAAATTCTCTTTTCTAGCTATATCAATTACAGTTTGTCTAGTTATTCCGTCTAAAAAACAATCTGCTATTGGTGTGTAAATTTCATTATTTTTGACAAAGAAAATATTTGCTCCCGTAGCCTCAGCTATATAACCCCTATAATCTAACATTAAACTATCATCAAAACCTTGATTTTCTGCTTCATGCTTAGATAAGGTGCAAATCATATATAAACCGGCAGCTTTAGTGTTAACTGGCGCTGTTGTTGGGTCTGGTCTTCGCCATTTAGATATATTAAGTTTAATTCCTTTTAACTTTGCCTCTGGTGAAAAGTATGAAGGCCATTTCCAAGCAGCCACTGCGAAATGAATAGTATTTGTCTGCGCAGATATGCCCATCATTTCACTACCTCGCCAAGCTACGGGCCTGATGTACCCATCACTAATATTATTAGCATCTAAAACGTCTTTTCTAATTTTGCAAATTTCTTTAATACTATAAGGAATATCAAATCCTAGTGTATTAGCGGATTTAATTAACCGCTCAGTGTGTTCTAATTCTTTAAATATCTTTCCTCGATAAGCTCTCTCACCTTCAAAAACAGAGCTAGCATAGTGAAGTCCATGACTTAATACATGTAGTTTAGCATCCGTCCACTTAAGAAGTTTTCCATCAAGAAATATAAAACCTTCTAAATTACTGTAATCCAATATCTTCTCCAAAAGATAATTAATAATCTATATTTTTACTTATGAAAAGAAAATAATTATTTATTAATGTAAAAAATTTTTGTTATTGTTAATTATGTATAAACAAAAACACATATTAGTTATAGATGATGATAAAAAACTTGGCAGTCTTTTAAAAAGTTTTTTAACAGAAAAAGGGTATTTAGTGGATTTTGTTGAAAATACTTTACTTGCAAGAGAAAAGCTATTTAATATAATTTTTGACCTATTAATTCTAGATGTTATGCTCCCCAAAGAAAGTGGATTGTCTTTTGCAAGTAAATTAAGAGTAAGTCATGACACACCTATATTAATGTTATCGGCAATGAGTTCGCCTAAGGATAGAATACTAGGATTGAAAACCGGAGTAGACGAGTATTTAGCAAAACCATTTGAACCGGAGGAACTATTATTAAGAATAGAAAATGTAATTAGGAGAAGTCAGTCTTTTCAACAAGAAATTAATATTATTAAAATAGGCATTTTAAACTTTGATATTAACAAAAGTATCTTAAGCAGAAAAAATACATCTGTTAAATTAACTGTAAAAGAAACAAAAGTGCTGTTACTATTATATAAAAACTTAGGAAATGATGTGAAAAGAGAAAAATTAGCTATCGAAATTAATGTTTCTGTAAGAACGATTGACGTTTTGGTAAAAAGAATAAGAGAGAAAATTACTTCTTTACCAAACTCAAAGAATATTTTACTAACCTCTAGAGGGATAGGGTATAAATTAGAGCCATAATAAATATGAATACTAGAAAATTTTTTCCAAAAACTTTTTTTGGCAGATCACTAGTAATTATTTTAATACCTGTATTATTACTACAATTAGTTTTAATATATTTTTTTTATGCAAGACACTGGGATGATGTTGGAAGAAGATTAGCCTTAGCATTAGGTGGTCAAATCTCATATATAATCAAAACATTAGAAGAAGAAGATTTTTCTCCTAGTGATATAAAAACTCAATTCGAAAATGCAGAAAGTAATTTTTTAATTACTTCAAGTTGGCATCCTAATGAAAAGCTGAAAAAATTTGGTCAAAAAGAAGTAAATTCTCTTTTAGATAAAACCTTAGAAAAATCACTAGCTGAAAGAATAAAATATCCTTATACTTTTGACACGACACTAATTAAAAATAAAGTAATAATTTATGTGAAAGTAAATAATGGAGTATTGAAATTTTCTGTAGCAAGGAAAAATTTATATAGTTCTACTATAGAAGTATTTATAATATGGATGTTATTTACAGCAGTATTCTTATTAACTTTAGCTTTATATTTTATGAAGCAACAAATCAAACCATTAAGAAATATAATACTAGCAGCAGAGGAATTTGGAAAAGGTAATAATAACTATGATCTTAAACCTCGAGGTGCCTATGAACTTAGACAATTGTCAAGAGTTTTTATTAAAATGAGAGCTAGAATAAATAACCAAATTAATAATAGAACTTTAATGCTTGCAGGTATTAGCCATGACCTGAGAACGCCCTTAACTAGGATGAACTTACAAATAGCTTTACTAAATGATAAAAATGCGATTAAAAACCTTGGAGATGATGTATCTGAAATGAGAGCGATGATAGATAATTATTTGGCCTTTGCAAGAGGAGAAAAAGAAGAAAAAATTAAAAATATAAATATTTACAGATTAATAAAAACACTTTGTGATAAAGATGTCATACATAGTTCAAAAACCATTAAAAATAAGATTATTAAAAACTTGTATATTGACATTAAACCCTTAGCAATGAAAAGAGCATTATCGAACATCATATCTAATGCCATATCTTTTTCTAAAAATATAGTAGAGATATCATCTATACAGAATGAATATTATATAAATATTTTTATTGAAGACGATGGTAAGGGAATTCCTAAAAATAAAAGAGAAGAAGTCTTTGAAGCTTTTTATAGAATAGATGAGTCAAGAAAATCAGCATCAGCTAATACTGGACTTGGATTAACCATTGCAAAAGATATAATACAGGGTCATGGAGGAAGGATTTCATTAAATAGTTCTTCACTTGGTGGTTTAAAAGTAGAAGTTACAATTCCTAAAAGGACTTCATAAGTTAAAATCAAAATTATTTTTTATTTAAATCTTCAAATAAGTTTGTAGATTTTTTTATTCTTTTTATTCCTCTATCTATTAGTGCAAATGCCCCACTATTCGTATTATCTTCATATAACCATTTTTTAAAGCTTAATACAAATAAAGCAAGTATAACTTTTTCAAAGAGTTTTTTTTTAATAATATTATTAGAATATGAAAATTGATTTAAAAATATTTGGGTACTTAACTTGTAACTCCTTAAACTAATCAGATAAAACTTAGGGTTGTTAAAATAAAAATTTATTATATTAGATATTCCTAGTTTATTTTCATTCATAAAATCTAATTTATTCATCAAATACTCCTGAATTATATCAGAAGGATTATTATCAGTAATATCTTTTGGTGAAACAGAATTTATTACCAATTTATCTATACTTCTATCATAATATTCTAAAAAATAAATTTTATCTGAAAATATTTTTTTTATACTATTTTTTTTTAAATTTAATTCTTTTTCTGTATTAGAAAGTTTTATTTTATCCCAGTCTCCAATTTCAGCTTGTTTTAAAAAATAATTTATTATTTTATTTTCTGACATTAATCTAGTTTAGATAAGCTATTTGCTCTTTTTTTTGCTGCTTGTATTGCATTTTGCATTAATTCATATAGTCCTGTATTTTTTTTTTCAAGAATTTTCAATGCTGCCTCAGTTGTTCCCTTTTTACTGGAAACAGATTCTATTAGTTTTCTAGTATCATCTTCTTTTTTTGCTAATTCAAATGCTCCCTCAACAGTGTCGTATACTAAACCTCTAGCAACCTTTTTTGAGAAGCCTAAATTTTTAGCAATATTTTCAAATACATTTAAAAACAGAAAAAAATATGCTGGGCCACTTCCTGAAATAGCAGTAACATTTTCCAAAAATTTTTCATTCTTTATTTCATAATTTTTTCCTAATAAGGCAAATAATTCATTAATATTTCTTTTAAATAAATTTTTCGTATCATTAGAATGAAATATACAATTTACTCCTAAATTAATTGCAACAGCTAAATTAGGCATAACTCTTGTAACACTGCTCGTTGTATTGATATGACTTCTTATTTTACTAGTTGTCAAACCTGCCATAATTGAAACAATATTATTGAATGAAACATTATTTTGATTAATTTCTTTAGCTAACTTGTAAAAATCTTGAGGTTTTACTGCAAAAAATATAATATCGCCACTCCAATTTCTAGGTATTTTTTTATAAAAACTAACCTTAACATTTTTTTTTTTAACTAAATTTATATTTAATTCTTTTTTTTCTACCAGATGTATATCAATTAATTTTTGTTTT
>CACGBM010000040.1 GCA_902571315.1 Rhodospirillaceae bacterium | reverse complement strand
GGCTTCCACTTTATAGAGGTCATGCTTTTTTCTAATGTTTTTATCAAAGCTTCAATATAAAGAGGATTAGACTCGTAATGAGGAATGATTTGTATGCTAGGCTGCCATCTCATTTCTAATAGAGTTTTAAAAACAGAGTCACATACGGACCCAATGGTTGCTGAGGAATATTGAGGGTATAAAGGTAATATTATTATATTTTCACAACCTTTATCTTTGAGCTCTAGAATTTTTTTCTTTACACTAGGTTCTCCGTAACGCATAGCATAATCAACTATTAAATTTTTATTTGAAAGCTTTTTGGACAGTAGTATCTTTTGTTGAATAGTATAATATCTTAATGGAGATTGATTTTTGTCATTCATCCATATTTCCTTGTATGTTTTTGCTGTTTTCGCAGGTCTAATATTCAAAATAATTACGTTTAAAATAAACCACCATAAATACTTATTAATTTCTATTATTCTTTTATCTGATAAGAATTCTTTTAAATATTTTTTAATATCTTTTTTTGAGGTTGAAGAAGGTGTGCCAAGGTTTATTAACAAAACGGCATTCTTTCCAAAGGAAACTTTAGGATGAGACTTAGTTTTTTTAACAATCATTAATTTTTACTGCTTATTGACTTATAAAATTATTTATTATAATTTGTTATTCAAATACTTCATTTAATATCTCAATTAAAATGCATTTACAAGATTTAAAAAAAAAGAAAACACATGAACTTTTGGAATTAGCATCCGAACATGAAATAGAAAACGCGGCGAACATGAGAAGACAAGATATCATGTTCAGTATTCTAAAATCTGTTGCAGATAAAGGAACAGCAATACACGGAGATGGTGTAATAGATATACTTCAAGATGGCTTTGGTTTCTTGAGAGCGCCCGAATCTAATTATCTTCCTGGTCCAGATGATATTTACGTAAGTCCTAGTCAAATTAGAAGGTTTGGTTTAAGAAATGGAGATACTGTAGAGGGTGAGATAAGACAACCGAAAGATAATGAGAGATATTTTGCATTGTTAAAGGTGACTACTATTAATTTTGAAAGCCCAGATAAAGTCAGAAACAAAATTAATTTTGATAATCTTACTCCTTTATATCCTAATGATAAAATACAATTAGAAATGGATTCTTCTGATCCTGCAGTAAAAAAAAAGAATATGTCTACAAGAATAATGGAATTAGTTTCCCCTATAGGAAAAGGACAAAGAGCTCTCATAGTTTCTCCTCCCAGAACAGGAAAAACTGTCTTTCTACAAAGTATTGCTCATTCTATTGAGATGAATCATGAAGAGGTTTACTTACTAGTATTATTAATAGATGAAAGACCAGAAGAAGTGACAGACATGCAAAGAACGGTAAAAGGAGAAGTTGTATCCTCTACCTTTGATGAGCCCGCCAGTAGACATGTTCAGGTAGCAGAAATGGTAATCCAGAAAGCTAAAAGGTTGGTTGAGAGCGGTAGAGATGTTGTGATATTATTAGACTCAATAACTAGATTAGCTAGAGCTTATAACACTGTTGTTCCCTCTTCTGGTAAAGTATTAACAGGAGGAGTTGATGCTAATGCATTACAAAGGCCTAAAAGATTTTTTGGTGCAGCAAGAAACATAGAAGAAGGTGGAAGTTTAACTATCATAGCTACAGCATTAATTGAGACCGGATCAAGAATGGACGAAGTGATTTTTGAGGAGTTTAAAGGTACAGGAAATGCAGAAATAGTATTAGATAGAAAGCTTGCTGATAAAAGAACTTTTCCGGCTATTGATATTGCAAAGTCTGGAACGAGAAAAGAAGAACTGTTAGTCGATAAAGGAGTACTATCAAAGATGTGGGTTTTAAGGAAAATTTTGTCTCCAATGGGAACAACCGATGCTATGGAATTTTTACTAGAAAAGCTAAAGTCTTCTAAAAATAACGAAGACTTTTTTTCAGCAATGAATCAGTAGTCATTCTCCATAACAACAGAACCATAAGTTTTCCTCAATTCAAGGTCTGTATGTGCTTTGGATACATCTGAAAGCTTATAAGAAGTATTGATTTCTAACTTGATTTTGTTTGTCAAAATCATTTCAAACACTCTCCCAGAACTATGTAAAAGATCTTCTCTTTTAGTTCCGTAGTTCATAAGAGTTGGCCTAGTGAAAAACAAACTGCCTTTAGAAGCCAAGAGACCTGGATCTATGGGAGGACAATTACCAGAAGAATTTCCAAAAACAACCATAGTTCCAAGTGGCTTTAAACAATCGAGACCTAATATTGCCGTGTCCTTTCCTACCCCGTCATATACAACGTCTACTCCTTTTCCTTCTGTCAAGTATTTTACTTTTTCTACAAAGTCTTCATCTTTATATAGGATTACATCATCACAGCCGTTTTGTTTAGCAAGTAAAGCTTTTTTTTCAGTTCCCGCTGTTCCAATGATTTTTGCACCTAAGCACTTAAGCCATTGACAGGCTAATAATCCAACGCCACCAGCTACAGCGTGAAAAAGAACAGTATGGGTCTTATTTACTTTGAATAGTCTTTCTACTAAATATTCTACAGTCATTCCTTTGAGCAACACAGCAGCAGCTTGCTGATCTGTAATTTTTTCAGGAATTTTGACTAATTTGCTTGCTTCAATATTTCGATGTGTTGAATAGCTTCCCAATGCCATCACATAAGCAACTCTATCACCTACATCATACTCATTTACATCAGGAGCTTTATTTACCACTACTCCAGCTCCTTCCATTCCCAATTTACTTGGAAGAGCTAAAGGATATAACCCTGACCTATGATAAGTATCTATAAAATTAAGACCAACAAATGTATGTTTTATTGATACTTGCCCTGACTTTAATTTTTCGAGCTCACACTCTTTCCATACGATTTTTTCGGGGCCACCATTAGAATGTATCTCTACTTGTTTTATCATTTCTTATATAATTTCTTTTAAAATTTCAGATAATATATTAGTATAAGATAACACATCTGATTTAAAAATATGAAATTATTTTATGAAAAACATATATTTTTTTGCACTAATGTTAGAAAAGACAAAAACAAACTTTCGTGCGGAAACCATAACAGTCTAGAGCTAAGAAACTATATGAAAAATAAAGTAAAAGAATTAGCGATTAAAAAAGTTAGAATTAATTC
The DNA here is from genome assembly GCA_902571315.1 of Rhodospirillaceae bacterium. GTDB lineage: Bacteria > Pseudomonadota > Alphaproteobacteria > TMED109 > TMED109 > TMED131. Next base: position 3,559 of record CACGBM010000040.1, on the reverse strand, counting down.
ATCCGGGTGTTTAAATAGATGTAAATTAGGGCCAATAGTAGTCTCTTATCCTGAAGGAAATTGGTATAAAATATCAAGCAAAAATGATGTTGATTTGTTTATAGAAGAACTTTTAATAAAAAAAAATACTTTTAAAAAAAACTTAATTAAAAATTAAATGCAAAAAACAATATTTGCGCTAGCAACAGGAAATGAATTGTCAGCATTGTCCGTCATTAGGGTGTCAGGAAAAGAAAGCGAAAAGCTTTTAAAAAAACTTACATTAAAAAACACTCCGAAAGAGAGACTTTTGACATTAAGAAACTTTTACTTTCCAAAAAGTAATAAAAAAATTATAGACAAATGCTTAGTAGTTTGGATGCCTGCCCCTAGATCTTATACTGGTGAAGATTGTATAGAAATTTATACACACGGAGGAGATGCTGTTTTCCAAAGTTTTTTTTCTGTGTTATCCTCTTTTCCTAATGTTTGTTATGCAGAGCAAGGAGAATTTTCTAAAAGAGCAATAATTAATGGAAAAACAGACTTAGTAAAAGCAGAAGCTGTAAATGATCTGATAAACTCTCTTACTGAGAAACAAAGAGAACTAGCTATAAGCCAATTTAATGGAGGCCTATCTATTCCAATTAAAAAGTGGAGAAAAGAAATTATAAAATGTATGACTTTGATAGAGGCTTACATAGATTTTTCAGATGAAAACGATACGCCAAAAAACTTAAATATAAAGGCAGAACTTTTTGCATTAAGAGAAGAATTTAAAGAAGCTCTTAAAAATAAACATTACTACCAACTTATTAATAAGGGAATCAGAGTTGTTTTAAAAGGAAAGCCTAATGCAGGAAAGTCTAGCATTTTTAATAGAATCATTAGAGAACAAAAGGCTATAGTTAGTAAAACCCCAGGTACTACCAGAGATGTTATAGAAGGGCAAATTAATTATAAGGGCAATGCAATCATTTTTTATGACACAGCAGGAATTACATTAACCGATAACAATATTGAAAAAGAAGGGATAAGAAGAACAAAAAAATTATTAAAGGAGGCCGATATAATTTTAAATATTTCAGAAGACGAAAAATTCTTATCAATTAATGATAATACAAAGGAATGGCTCGTTTTGAACAAGATAGACAAAAGTGGGAACCTAAAAAAAAAATTAAAAGGTAAGGCTATTTTAGTTAGTGCAAAGACTGGAGAAGGGCTTGAAGCTATTTTAGAAAAAATTTATTTAGCAATAAGTAAAAAAACTAAGAGATTTGACGGCAAAAAAAGTATAATAATGAATTTAAGACAGGCCAATGAACTAAAAGAAGCAGAGTTTAATATTACGCAAGCATTAGAAGAAAAATCTGAGGAAATTATAAGCGAATACTTAAGACAAGCTATCAATGCATTAGAAAGAATCATTGGAAGCATAGACGTAGAAGAGGTACTAGGTAACATCTTTTCTAATTTTTGCATAGGAAAATAAAGTTTCACGTGAAACATGGCCCTCATTTTGGAAAAAAGTTTCACGTGAAACCTTAATAAGTTTTTGTAGACTATTTTTTAGGCATCTATATAGTAATAAACTATGAAAAAGGTGAAATTTACAGATGTTATTATAATAGGAGGAGGGCATGCAGGAGTCGAAGCGGCTAATGCAGCCGCACGAATAGGCGCTCAGGTTATATTGATTACAATTGATAAAGGCAAAATAGGAGAAATGTCATGTAATCCTGCAATAGGAGGAATAGGAAAGGGCCACATAGTTAAAGAAATTGATGCTATGGGAGGACTAATGTCAAAATGTGCAGATCAGGCTAGTATACAATTTAAAGTTTTAAATGCTAGCAAAGGGCCGGCTGTAAGAGGCCCTAGATGTCAAGCTGATAGGAGTTTATATAAGAAAGCAATAAATAAAGAGATAGTAAAGCACAAAAATATTAAAATTGTAAATGGTATAGTAGAAAGCATTAAAATTGATAAAGGGGTTTGTGAAGGAGTGGTGCTTAACAGCGGAGAACAAATAGCCTCAAAGTCTGTTGTTCTTACCACAGGAACTTTTTTAAATGGGATTATACATATAGGAAATAAAAAAATTTCCGCGGGCCGTATTAATGAGAAGTCATCTGTTGGATTAGGAGTTTTTTTAAAGTCTTTAAGCTTGCCTATGGCAAGACTGAAGACAGGCACACCGCCTAGATTAGAAAAAAATACAATTAATTTTAATTTTCTAGAAAGAGATTACGGAGATGTTGTTCCAGAGTTTTTTTCTACTGATACAAAAAGGGTTTATAATAAACAGTTGCCTTGCCATGTGGTTTGGACTAATCGGCAAACCCACCAAATTATAAATAATTCTTTGGACAAAAGTCCTTTATACAATGGTGCTATTTCTTCTGCTGGACCAAGATATTGCCCCTCAATAGAAGATAAAATTAAAAGATTTTATGATAGAGATAGACATAGGATAATGTTGGAACCAGAGGGGCTAAAGTCAGAAACTATTTACCCTAATGGAATTTCAACTTCTTTACCTGTTGATGTACAAGAGCAGTTTTTAAGATCTATTAAGGGGCTTGAAAATGTTAAAATAGCTCAGGCTGGGTATGCCATAGAATATGATCACATAGACCCTAGAGCTTTAAAAAAGACTCTTGAGATTAAAAATATTAGAAATTTGTTTTTCGCAGGACAAATTAACGGAACAACGGGATACGAAGAGGCAGCAGGGCAAGGATTGGTTGCAGGTATAAATGCTGCATTGAAAGTGGATAGTAATTACAAAGAGTGGGTGTTAGATAGAACAGAATCTTACATAGGTGTTATGATTGATGATTTAGTAGCAAGAGGCGCGTCTGAACCTTATAGGATGTTTACTTCAAGGGCGGAGTACAGACTTCATTTAAGGGCAGACAATGCTGATTTAAGGTTATCTGATAAAGCTTGTAAATTAAATGTATTAACTACACGTAGAAGGGAAGAATTTTTAAGCTATAAAAGAGAAATAGGTAATTTAAAAAATAGATGCCAGAAAGTTTATATTTCTCCCAATGAAGCTAAAAAATTAAATTTAAATTTAAGTGCAGACGGAAAGAAAAGATCCCTTTATGAATTGTTAGGCTTTGAAGATATTGACAAATCTAAGGTAGTTAAAAAGTATGTATTTTTAAATAAGTTCAGTGATCGTGCTTTAAAACAAATAAAGATACAATCAAAGTATGAAACTCATTTAATAAAGCAAAAAGCTAGCATATATTCATACAAGCAAGACTTACGGGTTAAAATTCCAAAAGATATCAACTACAGTGAAATAGGAGGTTTGTCTAGTGAGTCCTGCCAAGCATTGGAATTTGCAAGACCCAGTGATTTAGCAACAGCGTCAAGAATTCCAGGAGTTACTGCAGCCGCATTATCATCTGTCCTCTTATATACTAAAAAGAAAGTGAAAAAAGTTGTTTGAAGATAATGAAAAAGACTTTAATTTTTTTACGAGTCAAATAAAGCCAAGTAAAGAGGCTATATATAAGTTAAAAAAATTTATATCTATACTAGAAAACTATCAAAAAAAAATGAA
>CACGBM010000039.1 GCA_902571315.1 Rhodospirillaceae bacterium | reverse complement strand
ACTAGGGCAGCCACAGTTTATGTTAACTTCTAAAAAGCCTAATTCTGATATTTTTTTAGCAGCTTTAGCCAAACTAATAGGTTTATTTCCTGCAATTTGTACCACAATGTTTGAATAGCTTTTTAGTATTTTATAATCATCTAAAATATTAGTTCTATTAACAGCTTCAGAATGCATCATCTCAGTATAAATAATAATATCTTTATTTATTAAGCTCATAAGATAACAAAAATAACTATCAGTTTTTCCCATCATAGGTGCAATTGAATAATATTGAGCTATTTTTTTTAACATATAAATTATTTTAATGCATTAATTTGAAAAATTCATTACCTTTAATTAAGATATTTTTATGGCATCAATACCTTTTATAATTTTAGATAGTTTAGTTTATGCTTCCTGGCTATTTATGGTGGCCTCCGGTCTTACATTAATTTATGGAGTTATGAAAGTCTTGAATGTAGCTCATGGAAGCTTATATGCTTTTGGAGCATATGCTAATGCTTGGTTAATAGGTTGGTATTTTAATAATTATACACAGTATGAGTTTTTTTCATTTTTATTTATTCCCATTTCAGCTTTAGCCATTGGTGTTATTTTAGGTATTTTTATTGAGAAATTATTTTTAAGGAAAATTTATTTTAGAGATGAGATCGTAGTAGTCTTAGTTACTTATGGATTATTTCTAATTTTCGAACTACCTCATATTTGCCTTATCAACCTAGAATGTTGTTAGGAAATATAAATGTTTTTAGTATTCCTTATGTTGTTTATGATTTAGGAATTATATGCATTGCTTCCCTGATATGGTTTTCATTTAATTTCATAATAAAATATACAAAAATAGGTAAATTATTACTATCTGTGATAAATGATAGAGAAATGTCATCTGCCCTAGGAATAAATGTTAATAAATTTTTCATTTATACTTTTACATTTGGTTGTTTGTTAGGCTGTTTAGGAGGTGCTGTATCTGCTCCAATGATTTCTGTTGTACCAGGAATAGGTGTAGAAGTAATTGTGTTAGCCTTTGCAGTGGTGGTAACTGGTGGATTAGGAAGCGTAACAGGTGCTGCAATAGGAGCTTTATTTATAGGTTTAGCGAGAACTATTGCAATATTTTATGCACCGCAATTAGAACTATTTATTGTTTTTTTTGTTATGGCAATCATCCTTTCATTTAAACCTGAAGGTCTATTTGGTAGCAAAGAAGTGAGAAAAATTTAAAAATGCGTGATCTGTTTAATAATGAAAAACTAATATTAATTATTTTTTTATTTTCTTTTATTGGCTTTTGGTTTGTACTTCCTGACTATGCTATAAATACTATTACCTTATCTTTTTGCAATGGTCTGGTAGTTCTTGGACTTTTACTTCTAATGAGATTGGGTTTAGTATCATTTGGACATGGGATGTATTATTGTTTAGGCGGATATGCAGTTGCTATGACATATAACTTTTTACAAATTAAAGAAGTATTTTTTCTTGTCGCTTTTGCTATCTTAACAGGTTTCATAGTTTCTTTTCTTTTAGGATTTTTTGTAAGAAGGTTTAGAGGTATTTTTTTCGCAATGCTTAATCTTGCACTATCGATGATTTTGTTTGGTATTATAGTAAAGAGTGTGTCTTTAGGCTCAACTGATGGATTTGGCATAAAAGATCTTACCTATCTTAGTTATACCATTGAGGATCAAAAAAGGTTAAATATTTTTTCTTATATATTGATTGTTGTATTTACTGTTCTAATGATGTTATTCGTAATGAATTTTTTAAGATCACCTTCCGGTAAAATGCTAGAAGCAATCAGAGAAAATGAAATTAGATCTGCATATTTAGGAATTTCCATAAATAAACAAATCCATAAAGTTTATATATTTTCAAGCACATTAGCAGCTCTAGGTGGAGGGTTAATGGTAATTCTTATTGGGCATATAACTCCTGAGGATACAGCATATTGGACTAAGTCAGGAGAGTTTGTTTTTGTAGCAATTCTTTCAGGAAGTCTAAATGTTTTTGCACCTTTAATAGGGTCCCTTTTCTTTGAATTTATTAGATCATATGCATTATTTTATTTTCCTAATACATGGCAAATGATAATAGGAATTGTTCTTATATTAGGAATTTTATACTTACCCGAGGGCATAGGTTCAATTTTTAATAAAAGGAAAAAATAATGCTTTTAGAAGTAAAAAACTTAAACAAAAAGTTTGGTTCAGTTACTGCTGCAAATAATATAAATTTTCAAATGAATGAAAATGAAATTATTGGTGTTATTGGTGCAAATGGTGCAGGAAAAACTACCTTTTGTAATATAATTACAGGTTACTTAAAAGCAGATAGCGGAGAAATACTTTATCAAGGTGCAGACATTACGAAACTAAATGTACAAGAGATTAAAAATATTGGTATTCATAGATCATTTCAAATTCCTCAAGTTTTTGAAAATTTAGGGGTTCTTGAAAATATTATAATTACTGAATTAGTGTCTAAAAATAAGCAAAATACATTATTTGAGGATGCCTACACAAAGCAAAATTATGAAAATGCAATTAAATTATTAGAGAAATTTTCTTTAGATGTTGATACATTCAAAGATAAAGTTGTTAAAGAACTTCCTCAAGGCGAAAGAAAAGTTTTAGATATTTTAATCGCAATTATAGGTAAGCCTAAAGTAATTTTACTAGATGAGCCTACTTCAGGTATTAGTACGGATGAAAAAAATAGCATAATGAATAATATTCTTAGGGCAATAAAGGAACTTAATATATCTGTTCTCTTTATAGAACATGACATGGAAATAGTAGAAAAATTTTCTGAAAGAGTTATTGCATTCTATAATGGAGAAATTATTGCTGATGATAAACCTAGTAAAGTATTTAATCAAAATAATGTTAAAAAGTTTATAATAGGTGGTTCATAATGCTAGTAGTTAGTAACTTAGAGGTTTCTATTAAAAATATAAATATATTGCAATCGGTGTCTTTTAAAGTTTCTAATTTCTCTAGTATTATTGGTAGAAATGGAGCAGGAAAAACAACTCTTATTAGAGCTATCATGAATATATTGCCTGCAAATAAAGGGAATATAAAATTTAATGATAAAGTTTTAAATAGTTTGAAAACTCATGATATGAGTAAATTGGGTATTGGGTATATGCCTGAAGATAGAAGGTTAGTTCCAGACTTATCTGTCAAAGATAATATAATGGTGCCATTATGGAGTTTAAATAAAAAAAATTTAAATGAAAAATTAGAAGAAGTGATTTCTTTTATACCTGAACTAAAAGATTTTATGGAAAGACAAGCCTTTCAGCTTTCTGGAGGACAACAAAAATTGGTAGCGCTTGCTAGGGCCATGGTTGTTGGTAAAAAACTATTATTATTGGATGAACCCTTTGAAGGAGTTGCGCCTGCGTTAGCTGATAGGCTAGTAGAATTAATAAGCAGTTTGAACAATAGTAATTTAATAACTATGATTACTGAGTCTGATGAAACTTATTCAAAAAAAATCAAGGCCGACATTGTTAAAATAGAGAGAGGTAGAATTATATAATTATCTTGCTTTTAAAATTTTTGCAGCCTCTAAAGCGAAATAAGTTAAAATTGCATCAGCTCCAGCCCTTTTAAAACAACTGAGTGTTTCAATAATTATGTCCTCTTTTTTAAAGTAACCTTCTTTAATAGATTTCATCAGCATAGAGTATTCTCCTGATACCTGATAGCTAAAGGTAGGATAATTAAAAGTATTTTTAATTTTATTAAGAACATCAAGATAGGGCATTCCCGGTTTAATTAATATTATATCTGCACCTTCTTTAATATCCATAGACACTTCTTTTAATGCTTCATTGTAATTATTATAATCCATTTGGTATGATTTCTTTTTATTTGGACCTAGGTTATTAGATGCTGATATTGCATTTCTGAATGGACCATAAAAAGCTGAGGCATATTTTGCAGCATATGACATTATTATTGTATTATGTAATGACGATTTATCTAAACTTTCTCTAATAACTTTTATTCTCCCATCCATCATATCTGAGGGAGCAATAACGTCGCAGCCAGCTTCTGCGTTAACAATAGCTTGCTTACAAAGTATCTCTATAGTTTTATCATTGTCTATCTGATTGTTTTCTAAAATTCCATCATGTCCTGATATAGTATAAGGATCTAGGGCTACATCACAAATGACTCCTATCCCAGTAACATTTTTTTTAATTGCTCTTACGGCCTCACATACAATATTATTTTCATTCAAAGCTTCCTTTCCAAAAATATCCTTCTTTTCTTCAGGTACTTCCGGAAAAATTGCTACAGCTTTAATCCCAGTTTCATAAGCTTTGTTTGCAAGTAAAACGGCATCATCTATATTATTTCTTTTAATATTAGGCATCATATCAATTTCAGTACTATTAGTCTCATAAGTTAAGAAAATAGGAAGTATTAAGTCTGAAACTTTTAAAAAATTTTCTGTTACAATTGACCTTATCCAATCTTCTTGGCGCAGCCTTCTTGCTCTACAATAAGGAAAGTTTGATAAAAAATTATTCATAAGTTATATTAGTATTTATAGATTATTAACATAGGTAACAGTGAATTTAAATATTAATATAAATTTAAATAATGAGCAAAAAGCTTTTGTTGGCTCAACAAAGCAGTTTGCAGATGAATATATTAAAAATAATTCTTTAAAATGGGATAAAAGTGCATATTTTCCAGTTGAAGTATTTAAAAAATCTGCAGAGCTCGGTCTTGCTGGCATTTATGTGCCAGAAAAAGATGGGGGGACAGGTCTTACTAGACTAGATGCATCTTTAATATTTGAAGAGTTAGCTTATGCATGTCCATCTACATCTGCTTTTTTATCAATTCATAATATGACTGCTTGGATGCTAAGTAAATATGGAAATAATGATTTAAAAAATAAATATATGAAAAGTATAACTAGTATGGAAAATATATGTTCATACTGTTTAACTGAACCAGGTTCAGGTTCAGATGCTATTGCTATGAAAACAAAAGGCAAACCAGATAAGGATAATTCTTCTTTAAATATAAATGGTTCCAAGTCTTTTATTTCTGGAGCTGGGGTTTCTGATTTATACTTTGTAATGATGAAAACAGAAACTAGTGAGGATAATGAAACATCTTGTGTTATTATTGAAAAAAATAATGATGGAATTTCTTTTGGTAAAAATGAAGAAAAAATGGGGTGGAAAAATCAGCCAACTAGAGTAGTTTCTTTTGATGAATGTATAGTTCCATATGAAAATATAGTTGGTAGACCTGGAGAAGGTTTTAAGATAGCTATGCAAGGTCTCGATGGTGGAAGAATTAACATAGCGTCCTGTTCATTAGGTGCAGCCAGGTTTTGCATAGATAAATGTATAGAGTATGTTAGCGAAAGGAAACAATTTGGAAAGTTTTTAAAAGAATTTCAATCTATCCAATTTAAAATAGCTGATATGATTACTGATTACAATGCTGCAAGGTTAATGGTACATGAGGCTGCTAATGCACTAGATTTAAAGCAAAGTGACACTACTATTAAATCTGCAATGGCAAAAAAATTTGCAACTGATGTTTGCTTTAATATTTGCAATGAGGCACTTCAAATTCATGGAGGGTATGGATATCTGTCCGAATATGGAATAGAAAAAATGGTTAGAGATTGTAGAGTCCATCAAATTTTAGAAGGCACTAATGATATAATGAAATTAATTATATCTAGAGATAGTCTTAAATAGATTATATGACCGAAGTTTTAGTAAATAAGGAAAACTCTACTATTATTTTAACTCTTAATAGAGAAAGAGTGTTAAATGCTTTAAATTTAAATATGGTTAGAATAATTTCCGAAAATATTTCTACTTGGAATGATGATGATAGTATTAGCGGAGTGCTTTTAAAAGGAGCAGGAGAAAAGGCATTTTGTGCTGGTGGAGACATAGTTTCGGTGTATCATTCAAAAAATGATGAAGGTAATAATTTATCATATGATTTTTTTAAAGAAGAATATTTATTAAATTATGAAATTAGTAAATTTAAAAAACCTTGGATTTCTTTATTAAATGGTATTGCTATGGGAGGGGGTCTAGGGCTATCTGTGCATGGAAGTCATAGAATAGTAAGTGAAAAAACAGTAACTGCTATGCCTGAAACTGCTATTGGTTTATTTCCTGATGTTGGAGGAGGTTACTTTCTATCAAGAATAGATAACTTTGTTGGAACTTTCCTTGCCTTAACTGGCAAAACATTAGATGGCGAAAATTCTATTTTTGCTAAAATAGGAACACATTTTATTGAAAATAATTTAGTTGATGAGTGTATTAAAAAAATATTAAATTTAAAAAAATATACAAAATATGATATTGATTTTATATTAAAAAAATTCGATAAAAAAACTAAAACATTCCCCTCTTTAGAAAAAGAGTTACTAGGTATAAGTAAGCATTTTAATAAAAAAAGTATTAAAGAAATAATTAATTCATTAAAAAAAGAAAACTCTAAATGGTGTAAAGAGCAATTAAACATTTTAGAGAAAAAGTCTCCAACTAGTATGGGAGTTACAACCAGACAGTTAGATATTTCTAAATCCTTAAACTTAAAGGATTGCCTAAGTATGGAATTTAGAATATGCCAAGCAATGATGGACAGACATGATTTTTACGAAGGTGTCAGGGCAAACTTAGTTGACAAAGATAGAGACCCCAAATGGAAACCTGTAACAGTAGATCTGTTAGAGGAAAAATTTATAGAAGATCATTT
>CACGBM010000038.1 GCA_902571315.1 Rhodospirillaceae bacterium | reverse complement strand
AATGGTATCAACATTAATTCAGGGCATGTCAGTCGCTTTATACACAACTCTAGTAGGTTCAATTTGCAGTGTTTGGTTAAATATTTGCTATCAAATCATGTCAACAGGAGCAAACAATTTACTGTCGAAAATAATTGAATTAGGAGAAAAAAAATAAATGCATGATTCTTTTAATGAATTAAAAGCAATTGATGATGATCAATCTAATACTGTTTTTAGAGATGTTACTCTTTTAGCTCTAAGCGGCTTTGTAGCAATAGTTCTTCTTCTATTGCCATGGCTAAACCTGAAGACTAAACAGGAAATCATAAAAGAACCTGTTGGAAGTGTTATAATAGAATTATTCTGGCCAAAAGATATTGATGCTGATCTAGACCTTTGGGTAAAGGGACCAAATGACGGTCCTGTAGGGTATTCCAAACCTTCAGGCATAGTTTTTAATTTACTTAGAGATGATAGAGGTTTAACCGGAGATTATACACCTCTCAATTACGAAATAAGTTTTACTCGAGGTATTGCACCAGGAGAATATCAAGCTAATGTTCATCTTTTTAAACATGATGCGAACAGATCTAAGATTCAAGCTACAGTATCAGCTAGTTTAGTTACTCCTGATAGAGACTACAGAAAACAAATATTAGAAAAAAATATTTATTTAACTAAGGAGGGCAAAGAAAAAACAGTTCTTAGGTTTAAGCTAGATAACAATTTTAAACTTGTTTCAGGATCTGTAAATAGCCTCAGAAAAAGCTTAATAGGAGGTTTATAATGGATATACTTAATTGGTTCTATGCTATTTTAACTATTTTAATAACAGTTATAATAGCGATAACTATATGGTCGAGAAAAGATGTAAAATATAAAGTTTTGTCATTGTTAATCGGTGTTTTTAGTTACTTTGTAAGCTATGGTACGATGATAGAAATACTTAGTAGGCCAAAACCAAAAAATTTAGAACTATTGAATAAATACGCTAATGAGTTGACACTTCTTCATGTTAATTGGGTCGAAGACGAAGCAATTTATTTGCTAGTTCAATTAGATGACCATAAAGAACCAAGGTTATATAAATTTCCTTGGAATGCTTCGCAAGCACAAGAATATGATGAGATGTTAGAAAAAGGAAGAGAAAATGGAGAAGAAGTAAAGATAGCTAATCCTTTTTACCCAACTAATGCAGAAGAGAGAAAAACATTAGTTTACACAGCTCCAGCAAAACCTTTACCTCCAAAAGAAGCTCCAGAAGTAGGTATCACCTCTTATGACCCTCAAGTAGAAGAAAAACTTCTTGATTACAGAGATAAAAGAGAAAACTAAATATATATTTATTTATAATAATAAAATAATTAAAGATGTTTAAAAATTATATTCAGCTCAAACAAGTAAGTAAAATTTATAAAAATAAATTTACTGCCTTAAAAAATGTAGATTTGAATATACAAAAGGGTGAAATATTTGCTTTACTAGGACCTAATGGTGCAGGAAAATCTACCTTAATAAATGTGTTGTGTGGATTAACATATCATTCAAAAGGCAGTATAATAATTAATGGTATGAACCTTTCTGAGAATAGAAAAAAAATAAAATCTATGATAGGTCTGGTGCCACAAGAACTTCATTTAGAAGCCTTTGAAACAGTTCTAGACAATATTAATTATTCAAGAGGTCTATGGGGAAAGCATAAAGATGACAATCATATATTAGACTTGTTAAAAAAACTAAACTTGGATGATAAAAAAAATAATTTATTAATGCAACTATCTGGTGGAATGAAAAGACGAGTATTAATTGCAAAAGCACTTTCACATAACCCTACTATACTATTTCTTGATGAGCCTTCAGCTGGAGTAGATATTGAATTAAGGAAAGAAATGTGGGAAATAATATATGCCCTTAAAAAAGAGGGTGTAACAATAATACTTACGACTCATTATATCGAAGAAGCTGAGGAAATTGCAGACAGAGTAGCTTTTATTAATAATGGAAAAATTATTTTAGTTGAGGATAAAAAAGTATTACTTAATAAATTAGGTAATAATAAGCTAGTATTTACTTTAAGAAAATCTTTTCAGAAAGTACCCTCTTTATTAAACAAATATCCTCATAGAATAAATAGAAAAAAAAGTACAATTGAATTTTTTTTAAGCAAGGACAAATCTGAGGTTAGTGATATTTTATTAAGTTTCAAAAAAAGTAAAACTCAATACTTAGAATTCAACATAGAAAAAAGATCTTTGGAAAGTATTTTTGTAGACTATATTAAAAAAGAAAAATGATTAATTACTTAGCAATAAAAGCAATTTATTTTCATGAAATGAACAGAACTAAAAGAACTATTTTGCAAAGTATAATTTCTCCCATTTTAAGTACATCCTTATATTTTATAATATTCGGGTCTGCTATCGGATCAAGGATAAAGGAAATTGACGGAGTTACATATGGTATGTTTATAGTACCAGGATTATTAATGTTAAATCTATTAACCCAAAGTGTATCTAATGGGTCTTTTAGCACTTATTTTCCAAAGTTTAATGGCACTATTTTCGAATTACAAGCAGCTCCTGTAAGCGGGTTAGAAATGATAGTAGGCTTTGTTGGTGCCACGGCTACTAAATCAATTTTGTTAGGTTCGTTAATAATTTTAACTGCATCTTTTTTCATAGATTTAAATATATTACATCCATTTTTAATGATTTTTTTCTTATTAATGACTGCAATAACTTTTAGTTTATTTGGTTTTGTTATAGGATTGTGGGCTGATAACTTTGAAAAACTATCTCTGATTCCTTTAATAGTTATTACTCCGTTAGTATTTTTAGGAGGGAGTTTCTATTCAATAAATATGTTGCCCGAAATTTGGCAAAAAATTTCTTTGCTTAACCCCGTGTTATATTTAGTTAGTGGTTTCAAATATAGTTTTTATGAAATATCAGATGTCAGTATTTGGACAAGCATAATAACTATCATATTAATTTTATTTATACTAATAGTCATTACTTTATTAATTTTTAAAAAAGGCTATAATTTAAGAAGTTGATAAAAAAATTATTTAGGTTATGTCTTGGCAAAACGAAATTGATGAACTCAAAAAAAGAAAGAAACTTGCAAAAAGTCTAGGTGGTAAAGAAAAAGTATTAAGACAGCATAAAGCAAATAGAAATACAATTAGAGAAAGGATAAACTTATTTTTTGATAGCAATAGTTTCCAAGAGTTTGGAATGCTTAGTGGCCACTCAAACTATAAAGAAACAGGAGAATTAGAAACTTTTACTCCGTCAAATTCAATAATAGGGCATGGTTTAGTGAATGGAAAATCAGTTGCTTTTTATGGAGACGATTTTACTGTTAGAGGTGGTGCTTCTGATGCTTCAATTTGGGAAAAAATGATAGCAGCTGAAATGTTAGCAAATGAATATGAAATGCCTCTGATAAGATTTATAGAAGGTACCGGGGGAGGAGGTTCTGTTAAATCTTTAGAAAAACAAGGATCAACATATGTTCCTTTTAACCCAGGATGGGATAAAGTAATAGAAAATTTATCTAAAATTCCAGTGGTATCATTAGCATTAGGTCCAGTAGCTGGCTTAGGCGCAGCTAGGCTTGTAAGCAGCCATTACTCTATAATGATAAAAAAATTAAGCCAAATTTTTGTCGCCGGGCCTCCATTGGTAGAAAAAATAGGAGAAAAACTTACTAAAGAAGAATTAGGTGGTAGTGAAATACACGGCACCAATGGTGTTATAGACGATGTAGCTGAAAACGAAATAGAAGCAATGGAAATGGCAAAAAAATTTTTATCATTCATGCCAAATTCAATTCATAGTATTCCTACTAAAAATAAAACCAATGATACTCTTAAAAGAAGGGATGATTTTTTGATGAGTATTATTCCTAAAAATAAAAGAGAAAGCTATGACATACTTCCTATTATCAACAGTGTTGTAGATAGAGATTCTTTTTTTGAAATAGGAAAGAAATATGGTTTATCAGTTATTACAGGGTTAGCAAGATTAAATGGTTATCCAATTATAGTTCTAGCAAACAATCCTCAGGTATACGGTGGAGGGTGGACAGCTAATTCTTGCAAAAAAATTATTAAAATCATTGATCTAGCTCAAGTATTTCATTTTCCAGTTTTAAATTTTGTAGATAATCCAGGTTTTATTATAGGTAGGAATGCCGAGAAAGATGGAACTATAAAATATGGAGCAAAAGCTCTAGCTTCTATATATCAATTTAAAAATCCAATGTGTTCAATTATATTGAGAAAAGTGTTTGGGGTTGCTGGAGCTGCACATACAAATCATATGAATTTTAAATTCAGGTTTGCTTGGCCGTCAGCTGATACAGGTTCTTTGCCTTTTGAAGGGGGTATTGAGGCAGCTTATAAGTCTGAAATTCATGAAGCTAAAAATCCTGAATTATTTATTAAAGAAATTCATAACAAACTTAATTTATTGACTTCTCCTTTTAGAACAGCAGAAAAATTCTTATTAGAAAATATAATAGATCCAAGAGATACAAGAAAAGAAGTATGTATTTGGATTAAATTAGCTTATAAAAGGCTTAAAGTTGGCTATAGTACTTTTGGATTTAGGCCCTAATTAATTTTCAATTTTTTCTTTTACTTTAAAACCTAATTTTTTTATCAGATTAATCATTTTTTTAGCATGTTTTTTGTCTTGCGTTTCTAATGTAATATTTAATCTGGCAGCTTTTACTGACAAATCTAAGGTAAATCTACTATGCTCTATTGCCAATATATTTATTTTTTCCTTTGAGCATAACTTGGATATCTCACTAAGTTGTCCGGGTTTATCCTCCATATCTATTGAAAGGGTTAATACTTGCTTTTTCCTTGCTAACTCCCTCATTAACAAAGATGAAAGAACTCTTGAGTCTAAATTACCGCCACAGGCAATAATACCTAAATCCTCATTATATTTTTTATCTTTGCTTTCTAATATAGCAGCTAAACCTAGCGCACCTGCTCCTTCAACTAAAGTTTTATCATTTAATAAAAACATTGAAATAGCTTTTTCAATAGAACTCTCTTTAACTAATATTGTTTCATCAACTAATTGATTAATAATTTTTAAATTTTTTTTTCCTATTTTGTTGACCGCTACACCTTCAGCTATAGTACTTTTTTCAAATATTTTTTTTTTTCTATAAAAACTGTTGTATAAAGAGGGAAAGTTTTCAGTTTCTACTCCTATAATTTTAATGTTTTTATTTACAGTCTTAGCTACAATAGCGCAACCAGAAATTAAGCCTCCTCCTCCTACGGGTATATATATTTTTTTTATATTTGGATGTTTCTCTAAAAACTCTAACATTAAAGTACCTTGCCCATATATTACATCATAATCATTGAATGGATGAATTTTAATAAAACCATATTTTGATACCAGTTTATTTACGTATTTTTCAGATTCTAAAACATTATTCCCATGTATTATTACATTAGCACCAAGATCAATATTTTTTCTAATCTTCTCAAAAGGAGTATTGTTTGGCATCACAATTGTAGCTTTAATACCTAAATATTTACATCCTAATGAAATTCCTTGAGCGTGATTTCCAGCTGACATAGCTATTACTCCTTTTTTTCTCTGTTCTTCTCTCAATGATAATAATTTATTAAGAGAACCTCTGAATTTAAAGGAACCTGTATGCTGTTTATTCTCATATTTAACAAAGACTGATCTTCCTGTTAATTCAGATAAAGAATGAGATAATCCACTTGGAGTGCTAATGATATGTTGATTAATTAATTTTTTTGCTTTAATTATTTTATTAAACATAATTATGAGAATGTTAGAAAAAAAGAATAATATACACCCAACTATAAAATTTCTAAAGCACTTTCCTGATATAGCAAATAATGTAAGTATTTCCTCTTCTGCAAAAATTATTGGTAATACTAGTATTAGTGAAGGCACAAAAATTCTTGATGATACAGTAATACGAGGGGATGGAAAAAAAATTCAGATTGGGGAAAATTGTTTATTAAAAAAGAGAAGTACAGTACATGTTGCTTCGGACTTTATGGGAACAAAAATTGGCAATAATTGTCTTATAGAAGAATTCGCTATAATACATGCATGTTCAATAGGAAATAATGTTAAAGTGGGAGAAAATTGTGTCGTAATGGACGGAAGTTACATAGGAGATTATTCTGTCATACTACCAGATACCTTAATTCCTCCGGGAAAAAAATTTGAAAAATTTTCACTTATTTCAGGATCACCTGCAAAACTAATTAAAAATATTGATATTAAATATTACAATAATTTTAATAGTTTAAAGAGTAAATCTAATTTTATTTTTAAGAAATACTATAAAAAGATAAATCTAAATTTTCAATCAATTGAATTAGACGAGAATAATACTTTTATTGCTCCAAATTCATCAATAGGTTGTAATACTTTCACAAAACCTAATTCAAGTATATGGTTTTCAACAGTTCTTTACAGCCCAGATAATAAAGGCACTGTATATTTAGGAAAAGGGTCTAACATACAAGATAATTCTATTTTTAATACGAAGGGAAAGGATATATGTATAGGCGATAAAGTAACTATTGGCCATAATGTTATAATTAATGGTCCAATCAAAATATATGATAATGCAGTAATTGGTATGGGGTCCATTTTAGAAGAAAATTGCATTGTAGAAAAAAATGCTTTTATAGGAGCTAATTCATATGTAAATAAAAATACTATTGTACCTGAAGGCAAAATATATGCGGGTAATCCTGCTAAATTTTTTAGAAATGTTACTCAACAAGAAAAAGAATTTTTTAGCTTAGGTCAAAAAACCTACGAAAAGCTTACACAAGAATACTTAAAAAACTTATATGGTTAAAAATTATAATTATCTGTTGGCGTATTCCACCAAGGTTGATCAGAAAATGCTCTAAAATCTATTTCATGTGTCCATGCTGATCTGTGTTGTTTAGTTAAGTGCAAATAGCTCTCAGCTATTTTTTCCGGCAAAATAAGTCCATCTTTTTCTAATCCTACTTCTTTTCTTAATTTCTCGTAAGCTTCAGGACCAAGCATTTTACCTAAAGTATCAGGTGCATCAACAGCACCATCAATAATAGCATGTACTATATGAATTCCTTTGGTTGAAAACTCATCGTTTAAGGTTTGACATAACATTCTTCTTGCCCCCATTGCTGCAGCATGAGAATGTTGCCCTCTATTGCCTCTTACAGAAGCAGTCGATGAAGTAGCTATTAAAGTACCTTCTCCTCTTTTTTCCATATATGGGAATAAGGTTTTACATAATCTAAAAACACCTAAAGTTCCCATTTTAAAACCCAATTCAAATTGTTTTAATGTTAAATCTTCTAATTTTTTATTTCCTATTTGTGCTCCTA
>CACGBM010000037.1 GCA_902571315.1 Rhodospirillaceae bacterium | reverse complement strand
ATATACTTGGAATATTGTTTCAAAATGGGGAGACCCGATGTGGTCTGACGTTGAAGAGTTTGACCAAAAATCATGTGGCTCTCATGAGACACAATTAAAATCTGTAGGTGATAATAACGATGGTATGGAGCTTTTTGTTACTTCAGACAATAAAACATTATTAGCAGTAAATAATGAATATACAAATCATAAAATAATATTTTCTAATAGAAAAAGTCTTCTTCCTGAAAATGAAGAGGATATTTTAAAAGGCATGTATGCTCATGGTGTTTCAATTTTCGAAATTGAAAATTCAAATAATCAATGGAATTTAGTAAAAGACTCTAAATATAATAGAAGAATTACTCCTTTTACTAAAATGGAAATTACTGGTCCTGCAAAAGGTCATAGCCTTATGAAAACTAAAGAAGACAAAGATGGAATTTATGCAAAAGGAACATGGAACAATTGTGGTAGTGGAAGAACCCCTTGGGGAACCTATTTAACTTGTGAAGAAAATTTTAATAACTACTTTTCTTCTTCTGATAAAAGCTTTAAGTCAACTGATGAACTTCACCGATATGGAATTAGGACTAGAGAGATTGGTCTTAATTGGGCAAAAGTGGATAGTAGATTTGACTTATCTAAAGAAATAAATGAACCCAATAAAGTTGGTTACGTTGTTGAGATAGATCCACTAAACCCAAATTCTACTCCGAAAAAGCACACAGCTTTAGGAAGGTTTAAACATGAAAATGCTGAACTAGTAATATCGAAAGATGGAAAAATAATTGTGTATATGGGAGATGATGAAAGAGGAGAATATCTCTATAAGTATGTGAGTAATGAAAGCATCAATAAGGTAAAAGATAAAAGTACATTGCTCAGCAATGGAAATTTATATGTAGCTAAATTTAATGATAACTTCACTGGAGAATGGTTATTATTAGATACCCAAACAACTGGTCTTTCATCTAAAGCAGAGGTTTGTATTTTTACTAGACTAGCAGCATCAAAAGTTGGAGCTACGACTATGGATAGACCTGAATGGATTGCAAGTAATTCAAAAAAAAATGAGGTATGTTGTTGTTTAACAAATAATAAAAATAGAGGTATAAAAACTAATAAAGGTGGCGATAAAGTAGACGTAGATAAAGTTAATCCTAGAAAAAATAATAAATATGGACAAATAGTAAGGTGGAAGCCTAGAGACAATAACCATTCTTCAGTTTATTTTGAATGGGATTTATTTGTTGTAGCCGGAAACCCTAATGTTCATGATGACAGCAATAGAGGGTCTAAAAATATTGATAAAGAAAATATGTTTAATTCACCCGATGGGTTAAAATTTGACAAATATGGAAGATTATGGATCCAAACTGATGGAAACTATTCCAACTCAGGAGACTTTAAAGGAATGGGCAATAACCAAATGCTTATAGCCGATACCAATACTGGGAAAATTAAAAGATTTATGGTTGGGCCAAAAGAATGTGAAGTTACAGGGCTGACCTTTGCACCTGATTACAAAACAGTTTTTGTAGGTATTCAACACCCCGGAGAAAGGTTAGGAAGTAATTTTCCAGATAACGGAAATAATAAGCCTCGATCTTGTATAATTGCTATTCAAAAAAAAGATGGATCTGAAATTTTAACTTAGTTATTCAGGTTCCACAAAATGTTCTTAGTACCTCTTGTTCTTTTGTTGGACCAATATACATTTTTTCGTAATGTTTTATTTTTTCAAACGGTCTCTCTATACAAACTAAAGCTTTATTTAATGTATCTTTTTTATCAGTTAATAACTCTTGTATAATTTGTTCTACTAAGTGATTACGCATTATAAAAGCTGGGTTATTTGAGGTAATAGTTTTACAAACTTCTTTTTGGTTACTTTTATTTTTAATAAGCTTTTTCCAATCATTTTTCCAACTTTTAAATGCATCTGTTTTAGATATTAGTTCATTGCTGTTTTCTACCTCTTTAATTAATCCTCTAAAAGAATTTGTAAAATCTAAATTTTCACTTTCTAATATTTCTAAAAACCTATTAATTAAAACTTCATTCTCTGGGTATATTTTTTTTAGTCCTATTTTTTTACTAAACTCTAATAACCATTTATTTTTATATTTTTCAGGAATGCTAGAAATTTCTTTTTGCAGCATGTCTACTTTTTTTTCTTCAGTTCCTTCTAACAAAGGTACTAAAGTAGAAGCGAAACAGGCCATGTTCCACATTAAAATATTTGGTTGATTTTTATAGCAATATCTTCCCATAGAATCAATAGAACTAAAAACTTTATCACTTTTATAATTGTCTATAAAAGCACAAGGACCATAGTCTATTGTCTCACAACTTATAGAAGTATTGTCAGTATTCATTACTCCATGTATAAAACCAACTTTCATCCAATTAGCCACCAAATTTATTTGCCCTTCTAAGACCTTTTTAAATAGTTCAAAATATTTGTTTTCTATTTTTTCTAAATTAGAAAAATGATGTTTTATGAAATAGTCAGCTAAAATTTTTAAAGACTTTGTATCTTTCCTAGAATAAAAATATTGGAACGTTCCTACTCTTATGTGTGATCTTGCAACTCTACATAAAACAGCACCAGGGTATGTTTCTTCTCTGTAAACATTATCTCCTGTTAAAATAGCTGATAAACTTCTAGTAGTAGGAATATTTATGTTATTCATATACTCACTTACAACATACTCTCTTATTACTGGTCCTAACCAAGCTTTACCATCTCCTCCTCTAGAGTAAGGTGTACGCCCTGAACCTTTTAATTGAAGATCATACTTATTTCCTTCTCTATCTAATACTTCTCCTAATAAGTGAGCTCTACCATCTCCTAATTGAGGAACCCAGTTTCCAAACTGATGTCCAGCATATACCATTGCTAATGGATCTGAGTCCTTATGAATTAAGTTGCCTGAAAGAATATTTATACCCTCTTCTGTATCTAAATAATTATAATCAATATTCAATTCATTACATAAGCTATTGTTTATTAGTACTTTTTTTGGCTTATTTGTTTTTTCTGGTTCAATTTTACTATAAAATTGCTTAGGTAATTGATTAAAACTGTTTTTAAAAATTAAACTCAATTTATCTTCCTTTTATTATCAATGTAATATATCAAAATGATAGCAGGCAGACAAAATAAAGCTGTAATTATAAAAAAACCTACCCACTCCGGATTATTAATTTGATTGATACCAAAGTTTTCAAAATATCTCTGCCATTTTAAATTATCTATAAGCCAGCCAGCAGGCGCTGCTAACCATGTTCTTGAAAAAGCCATAAAAGAAGATAATAGTGCGTATTGAAAAGCAGAAAACTGAACATTACATAAACTAGATAAATAAGCAATAAAAGCAGCAGTCCCTATACCACCAGATAAATTTTCTATAGTAATGGTAATTACTAATAAAGAAATACTACTTCCTTTAATTGCTAGAAGTATAAAAACTAAATTCGATAGTAACTGTAAAATACCTGCTATAAATAAAGAAAGGATGATTCCTAGTCTGGATATTATTAAACCTCCAAGAAATAAACCTACTAAAGTTGCTCCTAACCCATATAGTTTTGATATTGTAGCAATTTCAGATTTAGTAAAACCTATTTCAAGCATAAAAGGTTGAGCCAATACTCCTAACAAAGCATCTCCCCATTTAAACAATGCTATAAATATTAAAATCAAAATCCAATTATTTTTATTCATAAAATCTTTAAAAGGCTCTATTACTCTATCTTTGAAAAAATTTTTATAATTAATTTCTGCTTTATCTTGATCACTTGCATTGATTTTAATGTTACAAAAACTTATTAATAAAATTCCTAATGGAAACAAAGCTGATAAGCTTATAAAAGAAATTTTCCAAGAAAATATCTCAGCTATTATTAAAGCTCCAGCACCTGCTACTAGTAAAGCAATTCTATAACCTGTCACATACATAGCTGCACCTAGGCCATATTCACTTTTCTTATGTATCTCTATTCTCCACGCGTCTATAGCTACATCGTGAGATGCTGAAAAAAATGCTAGTGTTAATGCAGTGAAAGCAAGAATTTTAGTATCTTCTACTGGGTTAATATTTCCTATAATAAATATATTAATACAAATTAATATTTGCATAATAATAATCCAGACTCTTCTTACACCAACTCTGTTTGAAAAAAAATTTAAGATTTTTATATCAAGTAAAGGTGCCCACAAAAACTTAAGAGCGTATGGCATGCCTACTAAAGCAAATAGACCTATAGTTGTTTTATTTACACCCAAATCTGCTAACCAAGTTCCTAGAGTAGCTGAAGTTAATAATAGTGGTAATCCTGAAAAAAAACCAACAGGTAAAAAAATTAGTAATCTTTTTTTAAAACAGTTTTTAAAGTCGTTTATCAAAATACTAATTTTTTATAATATTATTTTCAATTAAAAGATCCTTTAAATTGGATGTAGGCCTTGCACCTAAAGACTTTATAGTCTCAGATGCACACAGAGAACCAGCATTCATGCAGTCAATTAATGGTGAGTCCATGCCATACATATATAAAAAACCAGCTGCATAATTATCTCCTGCTCCAGTAGTGTCTATAGCTTCGACTTTAAATGCCTCAGATTTTATAAATTGTTTTTCATTATATATTAATGAACCTTCAGCTCCTAAAGTAGCTATTGCGACATTTACATTTTCTCCTGCATTTTCTAATGCTTCTTTTTTATCACATTCATATAACGTCTTAATTTCATTTTCATTAGCAAACAATATATCTAATTTTTTATTTATTAGTTTTATAAAATCTGTTCTGTGTCTCTCTACGCAAAATGGATCAGACAGGCTTAGTGCTACTTGATAATTATTTTCTTTAGCTTTGTCTACAACCTTATAAAAAATATCTTTTGCCTCAGGTAAATCAAATAAATAACCTTCTAAATAAATTATATTTGCCTTAGTTAAACTACTTGATTCTAAATTATCATTGTTTAGATTAGTAGAGGCGCCTAGATAGGTACACATAGTTCTTTCTCCATTAGGTGTAACTAGAACTAAGCAGAGTGAAGATGCTTTTCCTTCTTCATTTTCTTTATTCAACAGATCAATTTTCTCCTGTTCCATACTATTACTAAAAAGACTACCGTACTTATCATTTTTTCTGCTTCCTATAAAAGCACAATTTCCTCCTAGTTTAGAAATAGTAGATAAAGTATTAGCAACTGACCCACCAGCATAGGTTTTAGAAATATTTAGATCTTTTAATAACTCAATTATAAAAACCTCATCTACTAACTTCATAGTACCTTCTATTAAATTATTTTTTTTTAAAAAGGACTCTGCAACTTCAACAAAAATATCAGTAACAGCATTACCTATACCTAAAACATCGTAATTATATTTTTGCATTTCTTGCTCCCTTTTTTTGATATACAATCATATATTAAAGAGTGGTTTTTTAAAATGAATATTGAAACAAAAAATCTTTGGAAAAAAAAAGCTAGTGAAATTTTAGCACTTATAGATAAAAAAGAAATTTTAATAGAAGAAGTTTTAGATTCCTCTTTGAACAGAATTAAAGAAATTAATCCTGATATAAATGCCGTAGTAACTCTTATAAATGAAGACGAAAAAAAAAGATTAATTAATAATTTTGATAATAGCACTGATAGCATCTTAAAAGGCATGCCTGTCTTGATTAAAGACATGAATGATGTAAAAGATATGCGAACCACTTATGGTTCTAAATTATATGCTGATCACATTCCTAAAAAATCAGATATTGTAGTTCAAACAATTGAAAAGAATGGTGGTTTAATTATAGGTAAAACAAATATACCAGAGTTTGCTGCAGGCTCACATACTTATAATAGCGTATTTGGTCTTACTAAAAATCCATGGAATACATCATTATCTGCTGGAGGAAGTTCTGGAGGAGCTGCTGCTGCCTTAGCTACAGGAATGAGTTGGTTTGCCTCGGGATCTGACTTAGGTGGGAGTTTAAGAAATCCTGCTAGTTGGTGTGGTGTTGTAGGGTTGAGACCAACATCAGGCTTGATACCTCATGGCCCTTCTAATTTTCCATTTTTTAACTTATCTGTAGATGGCCCAATGGCAAGAAATATAGAAGATTTATCAATTTTTCTTGATGCAATGGTAGGTCATAACAAAAATGACCCTCTATCTTCAAAAGACGCTAGTAATTCTTATTACAAAAATTTACTTAAAAGAGAAGAAGCTCAATACCTTATAGGTTTTACAGATGACTTCGGAATATTTCCTTGTGACAAAGAAGTTAGAAGTATGATGCATAACACTTTAAAACTAGTACAAAATTTAGGGCATGAAATAAGTAATACTTATCCCGACATGAGTAAGTCAGAATATTGCTTTCAAACATTGCGGGCTTATATGTTTTATTGCACTTATAAATCATTATTAAAAAAAGATAAAAGTCTTATTAAAGAAGAGGTTATTTGGAATATTAACAAGGCTAAGACTATAACTATTGATGATTTGCTTGAAGCAGAAAAAGCAAGAGCTGATATTTATAATGATACTATGAAATTTTTTGATAAATTTGATTTTCTCATAGTACCCAGCTCTGTAGTTCCTCCATTTAACTCTCAAAATAAATGGATAAAAAAAGTTGAAGATACAACCTTTGATAATTATGTTTCTTGGTTAATGATAGCTGCTTCTATTTCTCTTACTAACTGTCCTAGTATTGCTTTAGCTACAAGTTTTTCTAAAGACAATGCTCCTTTTGGTATACAAATTGTTGCACCTCCACACGAAGAACAAAAACTAATTAACTTTGCTAAATCTTTAGAAGAAAATATAAATATTTCTGATATGGTTCCTATAAATATAAATAATGAAAATATTCGAGTATAAAGAAACTATTATTTTTTCTGTTAAAGCTTTATTTAATAAAAGTATTCTTAAACTTTCTGTTATTTCTTTATTATTATCATTTGTAATTTTATCATGTGTTCTTTTCGCATTTTGGAATGCATTTCCTTCTATACAGTGGATAAAGGTTATTTTTTGGGGGGTTTTTGATGATATATTAAATTCAATATGGATTTTTATAATATCAACTCTCTTTATATTACTATACCCACCGCTATCTACTATTATCAGTGGTTTCTACTTAGACCCAATATCACATAAAACGAATTTACTTTTAGGAAACAAATATAAAGACAACTCCAGTCATATCTCTGGAATAATAGCAGGTATTAGAATACTTGGGCTTTCAACTCTTATTTTTATATTAATTTTATTGTTAAAATGGACACTCATCTCAAATATATATTTAGTTATATTTCTGCAATTTTTAGCATCAGGGTTCATCATAGGAAAAGAATATTATGAAATAGTTGCATTAAAAATATTTACATATGAGAAGATATCCTTGTT
>CACGBM010000036.1 GCA_902571315.1 Rhodospirillaceae bacterium | reverse complement strand
TATCAGATTTTCATTTCTATGTTCCTATGTTAGGAAGAATATTTAAGGCAATAATAGAACTTACCAATAAAGATCAAATTGCTAATCCTCTAACACTTGATCATTACTTTGCAGACGATAATCCATTTAAAGAAATAGGAGGCAAAAACTATCTAATCAGTTTATGTGAAGGTAATTTAGGTTCTAGAATCGTAAAAGATTATGCAGAACTCATTCTTGAACTTTTTAATAAAAGAGAATTAATACGAATAGCTCAAAGTATTTTTCTAAACTCTAAAAAACTTGACTTTGAAAAAAGTTCATCTGAATTAATTGAAGAAACTGAAGCTCAATTGTTTGCGCTTACAGAAAATAAAAAATTTGAAAGTAATAAATTAGTAGCTTTCTCAGAGTCAGTAAAATTAGCAATGGTCTCAGCTAATTTAGCTCATGAAAATAAAGGCCAATTATCTGGTATATCGTCTGGATTTTTAGCAATTGATGATTTATTAGGAGGGTTGCATAAATCTGATCTAATAATATTAGCGGGTAGGCCTTCTATGGGTAAAACTGCATTAGCAACAAACATGGCATATTATGCGGCATCAAATAAGAATGAAGGGAAATCAGTCGCTTTTTTTTCCTTAGAAATGTCTGCCGAACAATTAGCAAATAGAATTTTAGCAGAGCAAGCAACATTATCTTCAGACCAAGTCAGAAGAGGAAAATTAAATAAAGATGATTTTGCAAAGTTATCAAGGGTAAGCAATGAAATTTCTAGCGATAAATTATTTATAGATGATACCCCAGCAATTAGCGTATCTACTTTAAGAACTAGAGCAAGAAGACTTAAGAGAAAGATAAACACTGAGTTAGGTTTAATTGTTGTAGATTACTTACAACTTATGAGAGGAAGTAAAAAATATGAAAACAGAGTACAAGAGATTTCTGAAATTACTCAAGGTTTAAAATCCGTTTCAAAAGAATTAGATGTTCCTATATTAGCTTTATCGCAACTTTCTAGAGCTGTGGAACAAAGAGAAGATAAAAGACCTCATCTAGCTGATCTAAGAGAGTCAGGAACTATTGAACAAGACGCAGACGTAGTTATGTTTATCTATAGACAAGAATATTATGAAGAAAGAGCAGAACCTAAACTTTCAGGTTCAGAGAGTTCAACAACTTTTCATGAACGCTATATGAAATGGCAAGAAAATTTAAAAAATTGTAAAAATATTGCTGATATTATAATAGCAAAACAAAGACATGGGCCCATAGGTTCCCTTCAATTACATTTTGATGCCAAATATACAAAATTTTCTAATCTAACTGATGAAAAACATCAGCCTAAAGACACATCTTAGAATGAAAGAAATTAAGAAAAAATATAACGCTATACTACAAATAAATAAAAAAAAAATTGAAAATAATTACAATTACCTTAGACGAAAAGCACCTAATACTATTATAGCAGCATGTGTTAAAGCTAATTCCTATGGCTTAGGAACTGATGAAATATGTAAAATCTTATACAAAAAAAATTGCAGAGATTTTTTTGTTGCAACCTTAGAGGAAGCATTATCATTAAGGAAAAAGTATAAATATGTTAACATTTACATGTTAAATGGTGTAAACAATTTAGAAACATTTGTTGAAGTAATTGAATCTAACATCATAACTGTTGTAAATAATCTAGATCAATTTTTTATTCTGAAAAGTTTTTTTAAGGTAAATAAAAAAAGAATTAAGTGTTGCTTACATTTGGATACAGGAATGAATAGATTAGGATTGAAATTTAAAGATTTGGTTAAATACATATTATCTTTTCAAAAGTACCTAGATGTAAAGCTTGTTATTAGCCACTTAGTAAACTCTGAAAAAACATCTAAATTAAATAACTCTCAATTGAAACTTTTTAATAATTTGAAAAATAAATTTTATTTCTCTAATAAAACTCTTTTCAGTTTAGGAAACTCTAATTCGATATTTTTAAAAAATAAATTTTATTTTGATATGATAAGAACTGGAGGTTTTATTTATGGACTTGATTTATCAAAAAAAAATAAAAGTGAAAATGTTATATCTCTTAAAGCGAAAATTATTCAAATAGAAGATGTTAAAAAAGGAGAAAGCATAGGGTATGGAGCAAATTATATTACAAAAAAAAACTCTAGAATAGCCACATTAGCAATAGGTTATGCAGACGGCTTACCAAGAAACTATAATGGATCTGTATTCTATAAAAAAAGAAAAGTAAAATTTGTAGGTAAGATATCAATGGACCTTAGTTGTATAGATATTTCTTCAATTAAAAATCCTAGAGTAAATGATTGGGTAGAAATATTTGGTGATAATATTTCTATTTTCGCATTTGCTGCAAAGTGTAATACTATTACTTACGAAGTAAGCAGTAAAATAGGATTAAGAGTAAAAAGGATTTATTATTAATTACGAGGAAAAATGAGTTTTATTAATAATTTTAATCAATTGGATATACTAATTATAATCGCAAGTATTCTTTCGATGATTTATGGGTATTCAAGAGGTATAGTTAAAGAATTACTTTCTATTTTATCCATACTTGTTGCAGTATACATTTCTATCAATGTTTATCCTAAGATTAGTTTATTTTTAAAAGAATATATAGAAATGGTTGTATTAGCAGACAGTATATCTTTTGCTTTAATGTTTTTATTAATATACTCCTTAATTAACATTTTTAGTAATTTTGTAGTTTCAAGTATATCTAATACGCCATTAAAAATACTAGATAAAAATTTTGGTATTCTTTTTGGATTTTTTAGAGCATTATTAATTTTTTCTTTGTTAAATGTATTACTTAATTGGACTTTGTGGAAAAAAAATACCCCTGAATGGCTAAATGAGTCGAGATCAATGCTTTTAATAAATTATACAAGTGATAAATTTATAAAAATTTTACCTAAAAAAAGCTTAGAAAGTATTGAAAAATTATTTAATATTACATTAAATGAAGGAGTA
Source organism: Rhodospirillaceae bacterium (assembly GCA_902571315.1). Lineage (GTDB taxonomy): Bacteria > Pseudomonadota > Alphaproteobacteria > TMED109 > TMED109 > TMED131. The sequence continues at coordinate 4,536 of CACGBM010000036.1, read as the reverse complement.
AAAGAATTTATCGATAAAAAAAAATTAGAAAAGTATAATGAGCCAGCTATAAATACACAAAAAGAAGATAATTATAAAGGATATAGCGATACCGATAATGAGTCATTAGATAAACTATTTAACATTGAAAGTGATAATTAAAATTTTTAAAAATGATAAACCTTGATGATAGAATAAGAGATAAATGTGGTGTATTTGGAGTTTTTGGTCATGAGGACTCTGCAGCATTAACAGCCTTAGGTTTACATGCCTTACAACATAGAGGACAAGAAAGTGCCGGCATAGTATCTTTTGATGGTAAAAATTTTAATAATCAATTGAATTTAGGACTTGTGGGAGATTATTTTACAAAACAAAAAGTAATTAAAAGACTCCCTGGCCATGCCTCACTAGGTCATGTGCGCTACTCCACAACTGGTAAAACTTTATTTAAAAACATCCAACCTCTATTTGCAGACCTTTTAGGAGGAGGTCTAGCATGTGCACACAATGGCAATTTAACTAATGGTATAGAATTAAGAAAAAGACTCGTGAAAGAAGGTTCAATATTTCAATCTACATCTGATACTGAAGCTTTTATTCATTTAATTTCTAAAAGCAAAGAAAAAACTATTGTTAAAAAGATTATTGATGCGTTATATGAAATAAAAGGTGCTTATAGTTTCGGACTATTAACCAATAAAAAGTTAATTGGAATAAGAGATCCATTGGGTATAAGGCCATTAGTGTTAGGTTCTCTGGGTAAAGCTAAAATTATATCATCTGAGACATGTGCTTTAGATATTATAGGAGCTAAATTTGAAAGAGAAATAAAATGTGGTGAAATAGTAGCAATAGACAAAGATGGCATAAAAACTTATGAACCTTTTAATAATGCTCATGAAAGGCCTTGTATATTTGAATATATTTATTTTGCAAGACCCGATAGTATTATGAGTGGAAACAGTGTTTATGAATATAGGAAAAGAATGGGAAAGCAGCTTGCAAAAGAATTCTATACAGACGGTGATATTGTAATTCCAGTTCCCGACTCTGGAGTACCTGCAGCCTTAGGATACTCTGAACACTCCAAAATTCCATTTGATTTGGGTATTATAAGAAATCACTATGTAGGAAGAACATTTATTGAGCCTACACAAAAAATTAGACAATTGGGTATAAAACTTAAGCATAATCCTAATAAAAATTTAATAAAAGGAAAAAAAGTGGTTTTAATAGATGATTCAATTGTAAGAGGAACCACAGCTATAAAAATTGTTGAAATGATAAGAGAGGCTGAAGCTTCAGAAGTTCATATGAGAATTTCTAGTCCCCCAATCAGATTTCCAGATTACTATGGCATAGATACACCAAAGAAAGAAGAACTTATGGCAGCTAATAATACGGTTAAAGAAATGGAAAAAAAATTAAAGCTTAATTCATTACATTTTTTATCAATAGAAGGTTTATATAAATCTATGGGCTTAATGGAGAGAAATAAAATCAGTCCTCAATTTACTGATCATTGTTTTTCTGGAGACTATCCAACAGAACTTACTGATAAAGATGAAGGAATATTGTCTTCACAATTATCACTGCTAAGTGATAGTTAGTTTATTTTTTTTTAAATGGATTTTTAGAGGTCATGAGATTTAAACGTATAGGTATGCCTTCAAATCCAAATCTTTCCCTAAGTCTATTCATAATGTATCTTTTTGCTACTTTAGGAATTTTTGAGTCTTTATTATGATATATATTGAATGTAGGAGGTCTAGTTTTATTCTGTGTGATGTACTTGAACTTTAAAGAGCCAGGAATTTTTTTATAATTGTTAGACTTCCATACGCTTGCAAACCATCTATTAAGTACCGATGTACCAATTTTTTTATTCCATTTCTCGTAAATTTCTATAATTAATTCACATACTTTTATTTTATATTTTTTTTCCTTTGAAGATATAAACAGTATATTAATACCTTTAGCATCAAAAAAAATCTCTTCTATCTTGTTCATAATTATTTTCTGTTTATTAATTTGGTTAATAATTAAGTCCCATTTATTAAAAATTAATAATATAGACCTTCCTTCTTTAATGATATAATTAGACAAAGCAATATCCTGATTTGATATCCCTTTTAAAGCATCAATAACTAAAATTACACAATTTGCGTACCTAATCTCTTTTCTTGAATAATATGAGGCCGCTATATCTACACTGTCACTTATTTTATTTTTTTTCCGCAATCCAGCTGTATCAATTAAATCAAAATTATAATTTTCGTAAACTACTTGTGATAATATAGAGTCTCTAGTGGTGCCTGATATGGGAGCTGTTATAACTCTTTTTTTTCCATACAGTAAATTATATAAAGTTGATTTTCCAACATTTGGTTGTCCTACAATACTGATTCTTATAGTTTCCTTAGCTTCTAATTTTTTTAACACTTTGTTTGTTTTTGAAACTTTATTTTTTATTTTTTTATAAATTAATAGTTGTGATGTTTTACTTAATGCAGTTAATTTTATATATTCTTCAATTCCAAAATCATTAATTTGATGTTCGTTATCTTTAACAGTTTTTAATTCTGCTTTATTAGCAATCAAAATAATATTTTTTTTTTTCTTTCTAATTAACTCCCAACATTCTCTATCTTCAGAAGTTAAGTCTGTGCTTATATCTATTACGAAAAAAATAATATCTGCTTTTATAACTTGATCTTTTATCGTGTCATTAATTCTCTTACTTAGTTCACCTTTTTTAATATTATAACCTGCTGTATCTATTAAATTAAATTCAATATCATTTAAGATACATCTTTGAGCTTGATAATCTCTTGTTAAACCATATTCCTCACCAGTTATTGCCTCTTTTTTTCCTAATAATCTATTATATAAAGTAGACTTTCCAACATTTGACCTACCTACTATCACTATATTAGTTATTGAACTATTCAATTTTAACTATATCTCCATTTCTTAATAATAAATACGGTATTTTTTTAACTATTATAGGACTAGATGCTGGTAAATTTGGAAGATCCTTTACCTTTTTAATTTTCCCGGTATAAGTATCTATGACTATTAATTTCTTTTTTCCTCCTACTAATAATAATTGACTATTTATTAAAACAGGAGAAAGCCAGATATATTTTTTATTATCAGATAGGGCATCATCAATAGATAATATCCACTTATACCCTCCATCAAGGATGTTTAGACACATAATTTCTTTATTTCTATTGACTATAAAGATATTATTACCATTAACTAAAGGAGTTTGTGTTGAAGAAATATCTCTTTCCCATAGTTTGCTTCCTGTTTTTTTATTGATTGCAAACAATTTACCATTAGCACTAGTTATAATAACTATATCTTTTTTAATAATTGGAAAAGCATCAATATCAGAGAAGGCATTAGTAGTCTCTTTAATCTCAAGGTCAATAAAACTATTCCTCCATATTTCCTTTCCATTATTAAGATTTAATGCAAAAAATTCACCATTAGAATAAGGAACGATTATTATATTTTCATCTACAGCTACTTTAGGGCTGTCAATTAAAGTAGTATTATTAAAAATTCCTTGATGTTGCCATAATAAATCTCCATCATCGGCATTTAATACGTAAAGTTTATTACTTGAGGTAAGCGACAATAATTTATTGTCAAAAATTGTTGGAGCAGATCTTATAGAAGAGTCAACATCTATTTCCCATTTTATTTCTCCTGTGTACATTTCCAAACTAATTATTTGACCATAAGGAGAATTTATAATTATACTGCTTTTATAGATCACAATACCTCCTCCTATATCATGATTATTTTCATTTTTAAGAGAAATATTTTTTTTCCAAATAATTTTATTATCTTTTAGACTAAAAGCTATAACATTACTTTTAGCATCTAAAAAGAAAATTAGATCATCGTAAATAACTGGCTGACTTAAAATTTTACTTTTTTTTCCTTCACCTGCTCCTGAAACTATATTCTTAAAACTCTCTAAATTAGACTCAGAAATATGATTAAAAGACAAATGAGAAGGAGAATTATAACTTTGTGGCCAATCAGATAATGAGATAACATCTTCTAATATTATAGCTGTAGAAGATTTTTTCTCAATATCATTACTATCTACTTTTTCATTTAAAATAGAAACTCTTTTTCCTTCAAGTCTTATTTTTTTTTTTTCAAATCCTAAGTATTCTCTTGCACCACAAGATACTAGCAATAAAATAATAAGAGATAATGAGCAAAGATTAACTATTTTTGTCATAATACAAATTTATATTATCTATCATTTCTTGCGCTCTATTTCTTATAGATACAGTAGCTTGTTGGTTCTGAACAATTTTTTTGAAATTTTTGAGGGCATTTTCGTAGTCTTTTTTAGAAAAATAAAGGTGCCCTCGTAACTCGTGAGCTAAAAGAGCCCACATGCCTCCAAATGTCAACATTTCATTAGTATATAAATCAAAATTATTTTTATTGTCTTGTTCCATAAAAACTTGAGAATAATAATACTTTGTAATTTTATTTAAATAACTACTACTTCGAACATTG
>CACGBM010000035.1 GCA_902571315.1 Rhodospirillaceae bacterium | reverse complement strand
TAGAGGATCCAGTATTCATACTTCCAGTAGAAGTCTCAATTGAGCGCTTTTCTTTAATAAGTTTCTTTAATTCAGAAAAACCTTTTTCATGCTTACTTTTAATTTCATTATAAGAAAGTTTAGTAGTTTTATTTTCCTGTAAAGTGTTGTTAATAAATCTTACAAAAAAAATACTCATAATAAGTGTAAATAAGGATAAGTATAAAATAAACTTTTTTGCCTTAAATTGAGCCTTTTTCTTTTCTATTACTTTTTCTCTATTAGGTAATAAATTTATATTTTTTACAGCTGCTACAAATTTATAATATCCAAAAACATCCAACTTTCTAGTAGCTAATCCTAAAACACCACTACTAACTGAAGTATTATTTAAAGAACTAATTTTTTCTTTAAACTGATCAGGAATTACCATTTTATGAAGTGCTGATAATACTTTTACTTCTACTTGAGGCAGAATTTTAGCTGCTATAGAGATAATATTAGAAACACTATTTAGAGGTGAAACTATCTCTAATTTTTCTACTAATTTTTCACCGTCTTTCTTACTATTACTATTGAATTGATTTATAGCTTCCTGTACTTGTAAAAAATATCTTTCTAGAAATTCAAATTTCGAATCAGGACTATTCTCATTTTTTTTTAATTCTGCTATATCTTTTGGGCTTGTAAATATTTCTGTAATGAACTGAGAATTATCTCTGATTATCATTAAATAATTTTCATCAGAACTTATATTTAAAATAGCATCAACTTTGTATAAATCTCTTTTAGATTTGTTGATATCCGCTGCGCTTTTTAAAGCAAAACACCTGACATCTACTACTACTGGACTAAGTTCTGCATTTTCTAAAATATCTATATATTTATCGATATCTTTTTGAGGAGAGCCTACAAATAATATATCCATTAAATTTTGATTAGTAATTTTTCTTACAACTTGATGATAAATTATATATTCATCAAAATTTATCGAGCCTAAGTTTAATATATTTTCCCATAAAGAATTAGTTTTTATAGCTTCTTCTAATTCTTCATCTGTCATTAAAGGAGCCTGTACAGTTCTTATTATTGCATTTTTAGTAGGTACGCTAATTGCAACGTTTTTTGTTGTTATCTTGCTTTTAATTAATAAGTTCTCTAAGGTTCTAGATAGAGACCTTCTGGTAGGTTCATCATCTAAATTAGGTACTCCTTCTAAAATGGTATAATCAAATTTAGAAATCTGCCAGTTACCTATCGAACCGGTTAATTGGGCAACAAATAGCTTATCTCCCAGCAGCTCTACGGCTACAACCTCTTCCTTTGGTGCAGCAGTATTAAATTTTATTTTTTTTTTAAGAAAGCCTAGCATTACTGCTAATATAACAAATAAATAGACATAGTATATAAATATTGCAATAATATCACTTGTATTTATAATATAAGAATAAATAAATAGGACAATTGATATGATAAAAAAAGGTTTTACTTTAGTTGAACTACTAGTAGTAGTAGCAATACTAGGAGTTTTAGCAGCGGTAGGAATTGTAGCTTTTGGAGGTTTTCTTGGTAATGCCAAAGTAAACGCTTCCAAAACTAACCATTCAAATGCTACAAGCTTTATTCAAGCTTCTCTAACAAAATGTTCTTTAGGTGATACTACTATAGCTTTAAAAGCTGCGAATGGTAGTGCTACAACTTTAGCTTGTTCTTCAGTTACTGGAGGAGATGCTTCAACTGTAGCTACTGCTTTTGTTAATCACTTTACAGGAGAAGGTTGGAAAAATCCATACAGTACAGCCTCTAGTGCGTCAGGAACAGCTTCTGCGTGTGGAAGTGCTACAACTGGTTCTACAAACATGTCTGGTAGCAGTGCTACTCTTACTGTTTTAACAAGATTTGGATCAGCAAATACAGACTGTTTAAGTGCCGCTATTACAGTAGAATAAAATTACTTTATAAATGCTCCCATGTTAAACATGGGAGTGTATAAAGCGATAAGCAGCCCTCCAACTACAACACCCATTACTACAATTATAATGGGCTCTAAAACAGTATTGAAATTATCCGCTATATCTACAAACTCATTATGCAAATATTTTCCTGCATTAGCATACATTTCTACCATATTACCGCTTTGCTCTCCAACACTTATTAATTGTGTAAATAGTTTTGGAAATATGACTTCTTTTTTAAAGAGTTCAGAAATAGACTCACCAGAATAAATACCTCTTTGAATTCTCATAACAGAGTCAGTTAAAACCATATTACTTAATCCAGCTTTTGCAATATCTAGCATCTCTATAATTCCAACACCAGCTGCAGATAAATTTTCCATTACCATTGCAAACCTTGAAAGCTTGGCCTTTAAAAGTATCCCCCCTAATACAGGAAGCTTGAGTACGAAACGGTCAAATACTCTTCTAAATTTTATATTTTTTTTATTTAGTGATCTAATAATAAAAATTAAGGTTATTGTAAAAATTACTAAAAGCCCTCCACCGAATGGGTCCTTACAAAAGGCACTTATATCAATTACAATTTGTGTAGGGACAGGAAGATCAGCACCCATGTCTCCGTACATTTTTTCAAATATTGGAACTACTTTAATTAACATAAAAGCTGTAACTAAAAGAATTACACAAAAGACAGTAGCTGGATACATCATTGCTTTTTTTAACTTCTTTCTTATGTCCATACTCATTTGCAGCATATCATTTAATTTTTTAAAAAAAGTATCTAATCTTCCTGTTGATTCTCCAGCTTTTACTAAACTAACAAATATTTCATCAAAACTTTTATGATTTTCAAAAGAATATGATAAATTTTTTCCTTCACTAATATCATTAATAGATTGATTTAAAAATTTTTTTAACGGCTTATTAGTACTTTGATCTTCACATAATTTTAATGCTTCCAAAGTAGTAATTCCAGCAGCAAGCATTGTGTGCATTGTTTTTGTAAAAAAAAGTATCTCTTTATCAGGAATTTTTGATGACCCTCCAATTTCCATATTTAAGTCTATTTTTGATATATCAAATTTACTTTTCTGAGCCTTTAAATTTGAAATAATTATTTTTTTCTCTCTTAGTTTAAATATTGCTTCATCTTTATCTAAGGCTTCAATAATACCATCAGTATATTTACCAGCTTTGAGTCCTTTATATAAAAACTTTTGCATTATGTAGTTAAGACCCTTTCAATTTCAGAATAGGACGTAATACCATTAAGCATTGCTAGTACACCTGACTTTCCTAAAGTATTTTGCCCTAATTTAGTCATCGCTTTTTCTAATACTTTTTGATCTGCATTATCAGAAATTAATTGTCTTATATTTTGATCTACTGGTAAAATTTCAAAAATACTCATTCTTCCTTTATATCCTGTATGATCGCATTTATTACAGCCTTTAGGCATATATATTTTTTTTAATTCTGATGGAGATATGTTCCAAGCTTTACAATCTATGGTTTTTTTTAATTTTTCACTTAATGGAACTTTGCAATCACATAATTTTCTAACCAACCTTTGAGCTATAATTATTTTTATAGCTGTGCCTAATAAATAATTTGGTACTCCCATATCAGATAACCTAGTAACTGTACTTGGGGCATCATTAGTGTGTAAAGTACTTAAAACTAAATGCCCTGTTAAAGAGGCTTTAATTGCTATATTTGCTGTTTCTTGATCTCTAATTTCTCCTACTAAAATAACTTCTGGGTCTTGCCTTAAAAAAGATCTCAAGGCCGCAGCAAATGTTAGTCCGATATTATCTCTAACTTGAACTTGAGAAATACCGTCTAAATCGTATTCTACAGGATCTTCTGCTGTTAATATATTTATGTCATCTTTGTTTATAGAAGAAAGCATAGAATATAAGGTAGTAGTTTTACCACTACCAGTTGGTCCAGTAACCAAAATTAAGCCTTGGGAACTGTTTAAGGCATTATTAATATGACCAAAATCATTTTTTGAAAACCCTAAAACATCTAAAGATACATTTAAACTACTTTTATCTAAAATTCTTAAAACAGTTCTTTCCCCTGAATAAGTTGGTAAAAAAGAAACTCTAAAATCTATATCTTTTTTTCCATAAGTAAATGCTGTATCTTGAGGCAATCTTTTTTCAGAAATATTTGCTCCTGACATAATTTTTAGCCTAGCGATAACGGGTAAATAGTTTTTTTGCAAAAATTCACTTAAAGTTTTTTGTACTCTTAGTATTCCATCTTTTCTAAACCTTATCTGACCTTTAAAATTAGGTTCAATATGAATATCACTGACTTTTTGTTTAATAGCTTTATCTAAAAAATTATTTACAAAAGTTATTACATCAGATGATTGATTAACTAAAATATCATCTTCTGCAATTTCCATTTCAGACTTTTCAAGATCTATTACTTTCACTGCTTCTTCATAATTATGCTTTATATATTTTTGAATGCTACCTATTGTTGCTAAATAAGCCTCTATGCTTAAGTCAGTAAATGTCCTGATTTGAGATAAAATATTTAAGTTAGCAGGGTCAGCTAAAGCAATTTTAAGTACACCTTCTCTTACCTCGTAAGGTAAAACATGGTGATTTATTATAAAAGAAGCTGGTAATATTTCTTTTACTTCTTTTGTAAAAGAAACACTTTCTAATTCTATAATATCTAATGAATAGTTATTAGCTAATTGATCTCTAATTTGTGTTTCATTTATCAGTTCATATTCTAATAAAGTATTAATTAAGGGTTTATTGCTTTGCTCGTTGATTTTTAGGGCATTATCAAGTTCGGCCTTTTTTAATATATTTTCCCTGACAAAGGCTCTTGCTGTATTAAGCGCTGTATTATCAGAAAATATTTGCATTACAATATTACAGGGCTTATAAAAATCATCAGTTCTGTCATATTATCACTATTACTAACTCCTTTAAAAAAATTACCTAATAGAGGAATGTCTCCTAAGAAAGGAACCTTAGCATTAGTTTGACTTTTAGTATCAACTGTTGTTCCACCGATAACAACTATCTGTCCAGTTTCTACAAGAAGATTAGTAGTAATTTCGGTTGTAGATATAGGAGGATTTGATAAAGATGTGTCAGCACTATCATTATTTAGCTGTACATTTAAAATAACATTTCCATCTCCCACAACACTTGGTGTTACCTCTAAACTTAGTGCTGCATCTACAAACTGAACTGTTGCACCATCTTGAGAAGTAGTATTAGTGTAAGGAATTTGATCACCTTGTGATATTTTAGCTGCTTCATTATCCATAGTGAAGATTCTAGGATTGGATAAAGTTCTTGATAATGTTTCAGACTCCAAAGCAGCAATCTCTAGTTTCAACCTTGTCATATCGCCAATACCAGTAATAAGTCCTATACCAGAGTTCACTGCAGAGGGTAATGTGTTAGTAATGGAACCCGCAGCATCTCCTACTCCTAATTGTGTCGCCGTACCTCCTGCAGTTGTTAATGCAGCTTCTCCAGAAGCACTTGAAGTAGACGTACCCCCTAAACCTGAAGTAAGAATATTTGCATTTTTAGTTAACCCTAACCTAGCCCCTAATGCTTCAGCAAAATTATCTTTAGCTAAAATTATTATAGCTTCTATTAAAACTACATTCGTTTTCTTATCTAACTTTTCAATAAAAGAAGATACTATCTTCATATTTTCTTCACTAGTACTTACAATTAAACTTTTAGTTCTAGTGTCTATCGATATTTTTAATTTTTTTTCACTATTTTCATTATCTTCTTTAAAAATATCTTCCAGACTAGTTTTTAAATCTTCTAGATTAGCGTAGTGTATTCTGAAAATGTCAGTAACATCTTCTTGAGTAGATCTTGCAATTTTACCTACTCCACTTTTGGCCAATTTAACTGCTTCTTCCGGAGTATGTATGGTGATAATATTACCTTCATCTGATAAAACTTGATAAAGACTTTGAGATGATAGTAAAGCATCAAAAGCATTTTTTACAGGAACATTTTCAAGTCTTAACCTAGCTTGCGAGTCTACTTCTTTTCCAACAATGATATTGGTATTAGTAGCTAATGAAAAAATTTCTGCAATAGCATTAATATCAACGTCTCTGAAGTTCATGTAAACAAATTGATCTTTATTTTTATCAAAAAATTTTTCTAATAATTTACTTTGAGGACTTTTTTTATCTGCAATTCTTGTTTGTCTATTTTTAATTATTTTTTTTGTAGGTTGCGGTCCAAGATTTTTATTTTCTGTAATTTTTTCTTTTTGCTTTTCAAGTACTTCAGTAGTTTCAATTTTAGCATTTTGCTCTAATTTCATATTTTTTTTCATGGCATTAGTGCAGCCAACTAAAGAAATGACAAGTAATAAATAAAAATAATTTTTCAACATAAAATTTTACCAGTTATTATTGTTTTTATAGTCAATCCAAAGTTCAGTGCTATCTTTTTTTGAAATAGCCTTAGCCTTAAATCCATTAGCTTCAAAAGGCATTATACAAAAATAATAATCTTTATCGTTTAAAGCATTTTCTCCTGAAAATAATGTATTCTTAATTTCATTGGTTTTATCATTGCAGGAATTACCTGTAGTCCAATAATTTGTTAAACTATTTTCTAGTACATACTGTTCTTGCATCATTTGTATTTTCTGCAAGCTAGTCTTTGCATCTTCTTTCTTAGCAGCACCCATTTGATCACCAAAATTCACAATTCCTATTATTGAAATAATACCTAAAATTCCAACAACAATCAAAAGTTCTATAAGTGTAAAACCTTTAGTCATATTAAAATTATACTTTAATTTTGTTTTTAAAAAAGTTTTTTTTATTATACTATTAAGTATGTTAATGAGAAAATATGGTTTCACCTTAGTAGAACTTTTAGTAGTTGTTGCAATACTTGGAGTTCTAGCGGCTATAGGTATTGTTAGCTTTGGAGGCTATTTAACGTCTTCAAAAAAAACAACACTAAATGCTAATCATGTTAATGTTTGCAAATTTATCGAAAGTACAGTTATGAGATGTAACCTTGATAGCTCATATGAAAATGAATATGTAAGTAGTGAATTTGGAGCAAAATCAACATTTCGTTGTTCTCGAGCAGTGAATAACTCAGGAGAATATGTTACATACGCTCAACAATACTTTGAAGGGTTAGGACTTAAGAATACTATTACTGGTAGTGGATGGCTAGTTAGTAAAGCAAATAGTGCATCAGAATATTCTAGCTGGTCTTCTAAATCACCTGCTGATATACTAGGTATTGTATATGCTCTAATAGATGTAGCAAACGATACTGAACCTTTTGATATTAAAGTTCAAACACAATGGGGCAGTAATGCAGACGATTTTCATATTTGCGAAATAAAAGTAAAGTTGTAAAGACTATAAAAATTTATTGTAGATATAGAGTATTAAAATTATTATTTCTAAGTTAAAAAATTACTAAAACTTCCACCAATGTAAACCCCCTATTCTGTAACATCACACCCACCTGCTAAACATACCGTTATATAAGACTTTAGTATTTTATTTTCAGCATATTCTAATGAAACATTTATTGGAGCATATGGTGAAGTTCCCTCTACCCACATATCTACATAACCAATTCTTCCAATAAGTGTATCTTGAGGAGTTGATGCTCTCATTGCTGGTTGATCTAATCTGAATGGATTTTTATAATCTTTAAAATCTCTTAAATGAGTTGCAAATAAATTTAAAAAATTTTGAATTGCATCCTCACAGTTGTAACTTTGAGGTAGTGACTCATTATTTACCTTTAGATAAACTTTATTTTCTCCTAAATGACACTTCATTAATAATGATTCTGCATATTTTATAAAGTTTTTATAATTTGCTTTTGCAGTATTTTCTTTTGCATTTCCCAAATTACCTCCAAACGAAACAATACCAACTACTGCCAATACTCCCAGTATTGAAACCACCACCAAAAGTTCCACCAATGTAAATCCTTTTTTATTCATGAGGATCTTCATACTTTTTCCCTATTAAAATCAAAATAATAATTGCAAAAGGTCCAATTAATAAGTAATAAAATATCCATGCCTCGGTATTACGATTATATTTTCTTGCTAGTTTTCTTGTGTAGAAATATCCATAAAGTAACAACAAAATTAAACTAAATA
>CACGBM010000034.1 GCA_902571315.1 Rhodospirillaceae bacterium | reverse complement strand
AAAAAAATACTAGGTGAGAAAGTTTTGCCTGTTATTGATGCCCTGATAGGAGCAGCAATATTAAACATTTTTAGATTATTTTTTTTCACTTCATTTTTTATTATTTTTTCAATATTATCAGCTTTCCAAGTAATAATTTTTTCTAACTCATTTATAGTTATTAGCATTATTTTTTCATCTGCTGCTTTTATAATTTTTATGGCTTCATCAGAAAACTTACTAAGCTTATCACTACACATGTATGAAATACCTTCTTCAACATCACTAATATTTACTGCTCTATTCCTAAATAATTCAATTAATGGTATGAGCTTTTTTTCCCCATTTTGCTTAAAGTTAAATGATAATGCATTAAAAATTTTTTCATTACTTAGCCTTTTAAAATAATAACTATTAACACTTTCTAATTTAACTTTATCAAATTTAGCAGGAGATTTTCCTATACCCTTGATATCAAAAAGTTCTATAGACTCGTCTATTGAGAAAATTTCCTTGTCTTTATGTCCCCAACCCAGTCTAAGTAAATAGTTATTTAAGGCCTGCGGTAAAAACCCTTCTTTTTTGTATTCTAAAACGCTCTTTGCACCATGTCTTTTAGAAAGTTTAGACCCATCCGAGCCATAAATTAATGGGATATGAGAGAATTTTGGAGTTTTCCAACCTAATGCATCATATAATATTATTTGCTTAAATGTATTAGTTAAGTGATCATCTCCTCTGATTACATCACTTATGTTCATAGAGTAATCATCAACTACGACCGCAAGCATGTAAGTAGGGGTATTATCAGATCTTAGTATAATAAAGTCTTCTAAATTGTTATAATCTACAGTTACTAAACCCTGAATTTTATCTTCTAATTTTAAAAAGCCTTTTTGGGGTGTCTTAATCCTTATTACAAACTTATTACTCAGAGTTTCTTTAATATTTCTACATTTACCACTATACTTATAAGGTACTTTATTTTTTAAGGCTAATTCTTTTTCTTTTTTTAAATCCTCAACACTACAATAACATTTATATGCTAAATCTCTTTCTAAAAGTACATTAGCAAAATTTACATGCTGAGAAATATTTTTACTTTGAAAAGTAATATTGTCGTCCCAATTCAAATTTAACCATTTTAATGATTCACAAATTTGTTCTTTATACTCATTTTTTGATCTTAAAATATCAGTATCTTCAATTCTAAGTAAAAACTTTCCACCTTGATTTTTTGCATATAGCCAGTTAAATAAAGCAGTCCTAGCTCCACCTAGATGAAGAGATCCGGTAGGTGAGGGTGCAAATCTTGTTATTACTGACATTTTTATTTTTAAGGTTAGTAGTTTCTGATTAGACCTACTAATTTACCTTGTATCAACACTCTTCCTAAGCCAAATATTCTTGTTTCAAATTTTTTGTTAGCTGGTTCTAGAGCTATAGAGTTAGTCTTTTTTCTAAATCTTTTAAGTGTTGCTTCTTGTCCGTCAATTAGTGCAACTACTATATCTCCATTAATAACATCATTAGTTTTTTCTAATATAGCTATATCTCCGTCTAAGATTCCAGCATTTATCATTGATTCTCCTGATACTTTTAAAGCATAATGTTGATTATTATTCTTTATCATATCTATAGGAACATTTAAGTGACCTTCTGAGTTTTGTATAGCTTCTAACGGTGTTCCCGCAGAAATTGAACCATAAATGAATATTTTATAACTATTGCCGTAATCATTTGAATTTTTATCTGCAAGACCAACAGAAATAATATCTTCTTTTATAATTTTAATAGCTCTTGCTTTATTATGCAGTCTTTTAATAAATCCTCTTTCCTCTAAAGAGTTTATTAACCTATGCACTCCTGATTTTGAACTTAAACCTAGATATTTTCTCATTTCATCAAACGAGGGTGATACCTTATTATTTTTTAATGTATTTGTTAAATAGTCTAATAATTTGGCTTGTTTAGAAGTTAACATAAAAATGTTCTACTTTAGTTCTTTAACTATGTCAAGCGCTAATTAAATACAGTTTTTAAGCTCTAATATTTCTAAAGAGTCACTTTTATAATAAGTTTTTTTTGCGGGAATTTTAATTAAACAGTTTGCTAACGAAAGGTTTTTCATTAGTGAACTGTCTTGATTATCAAAAATATCTACATATTTACTATTTTTTTTTTTATAAAACTTTCCTCTATAATATGTTTCTCTTTGGCTATTATTAACAAACTTTCTAAGAGAATAAGCTTTACTTTTTTTAATATAACTTATATCGCTAGGTAGTAATTTTTTTATTGCTTCTGTAATAAATATAATAAAACATACATAACTTGATACTGGATTTCCTGGTAAACCAAAAATTGGAATATTATTTAGTAATCCAAAAAGAATCGGTTTTCCTGGCTTTACTCTGACTTTCCAAAATTTAGTTTTCATACCTAAATCTTCCAAGCATTTTTTTACTAAATCTTTTTTTCCTACTGATACCCCTCCTGTAGTAATAATTAAATCTATATTTTTAAGATTTGCTATACTTTTTTTAATGGATAACTCGCTATCTTTTATAATTAGTAGTTTATTGCAGTTTGCGTCAAAGCAGTTTATTAATTCTTTTAACATGTATAATGATGAAGCATATATTTGACCTTTGTTGATTTTTTTATCAATATTTATTAGTTCATTTCCAGTAGCTATTACTGCAATATTTGGTTTTTTATATACCAAGATCTTTTTTACACCAGATGTGATTAGCAAACCAATATCTCTGGCAGTAACTTGATGTTTTTTTTGCAAAATTATACTGCCTTTTTTGAAATCTTGTGCTTTTTTTCTAATGAATAATTCATCATTTTTATTAATACTAGCTACTATTTCATTATTATTAATAACTTTACAATTTTCCTGCATAACAATACGGTTTGTTCCTAAAGGAACTCTGCTTCCAGTAAATACTCGAATTGCTTGATTAGAAGTTATCTTTAGACTTTTACCATCTCCAGCGAATACTTCATGAATAACTTTAAATTTTGTTTGATTGAGTTTTTTTCCTATTTTAATTGCGTATCCATCCATGGCTGACATATTAAAGGGCGGACTGTCAATTTTCGCTTTGACATTATCAGCTAAAATTCTACTAATTGCATTTTCTACATTAATATATTCAGTTTTAATTTGTACTAAAGATGATTTAATAATAGAAATTGCCTGATTAACTGTAATCATTATTTTTTAAAGGTGCCTGATTTACCACCGCTCTTATGTGTAAGGAAAACATTACTAATAATCATTCCTCTGTCCACTGACTTACACATATCATATATAGTTAATGTGCAAATAGAAACTGCAGTTAGTGCTTCTATCTCTATACCTGTTTTATTAGTAGTTTTACAGTTTACCAGCACTTTGATAGAATTAGATTTATTGTTTATTTCAAAATCAATATTTATACCTTCGATACCCAGTGGATGGCAAAGAGGTATTAAATCACTTGTTTTTTTTGCTCCCATTATGCCTGCTAATCTTGCTATAGACAAAACATCTCCTTTTTTATGTAAGCCTTTTTGGATCATTTTTAATGTAGTACTTTTCATATGAATAGAACCTTCAGCTTTTGCAACTCTGGTAGTAATTTTCTTTTTTGAAACATCTACCATTTTTGCAGCTCCTTTTTTATCAAAATGAGACGATTGCATTCTTAATAACTTTCCATATTTAAAGGTTCATTTGTAAATTTTAACAATTCTTTTCTGGCATCTTTGCTTTTCATAAAATATTCTCCAATTAAGAAATTCTTGAATCCTTGTTTTATTAAATTTTGATATTGTTGATAATATTTTATACCACTCTCACATATAATAGCATTTTTATTTTTTTCTTTTACTATTTTTAGTGCATGATTAATATCAACATCCATATTTTTTAGATTTCTATTATTTACTCCTAACAGAATATTTTTTTTATTTTTATATTTTAAAAAGTTCTCTTCGCTATGAACCTCTATAAGTACATCTAAATCTATACTTTTAGCTACACTTATGTACTCATCAATTTGACTTTCAGATAAAATTTCTGAAATTAATAAAATACAATCAGCTCCTATTACTTTACTTTCATAAATTTGATACTCTGAAACAATAAAATCTTTTCTTAAAATAGGAATATCTGTTACGTTTTTAACTTTAATAAGGTCATCATTGGACCCTAAAAAAAATTTATTATCAGTTAGGACTGAAATACAACTTGCCTTACTTGATTGATATATTTTTGCAAGTTTCTCAGGTATAAAATTTTTTTTTATTATTCCTTTTGAAGGGCTTGCTTTTTTTATTTCAGCTATAATAGAAGGTTTTTTTTTGCTAATATTTTTATTGATTTTATCAATAAAACCTCTAGAAATTCCTAAATTAATTGCTTTATCCTTCAATGATTTTTGTGTTTCTTTAGTTTTAAGATAATTTACTAAATCAACTTTATAATCAAATATTTCTTTTAATATTCCTTGCATTAGTTAGTTAACTTTCTTAATAAATTTAATTTCTTAAGTGCGTTTCCATTAATTATGTTTTTTTCAGCAATTTGAATACCTTGCTTTAAATTCTTACATTTGTTAGTTAAAACTAAAATTGCTGCTGTATTTAACATAATAATTTCTTTGTAGTAAATGTTTTTAAAGTTTCCCGAAAAGAGATCTAATATTTGACTAGCATTATAGGAAGCATCTTTTCCTTTAATATAAGATAACTTAGATTTTTTAAGATTAAGTTTGCTTGGATCTATAATAAATTTTTTAATTTTATTATTATCAACCTCTAATACATAAGTTTTAGCAGTTGTTGTTATCTCATCTAATCCGTCTTGTCCATGCACTACCCACGCTTTTTTAATTTTTAAGTCCTTCAGACATTTAGCGACCGGCATCATCCATTCGTAAGAGAAAACTCCTATTAATTGTATTTTTGCGTTAGCTGGATTAAGAAGAGGACCCAGCAGATTAAATATTGTTGGAACCTTTAATTTTGATCTAACTTCAGCAACATTCTTCATTGCACTGTGGTAAAGTGGCGCCATTAAAAAGCATAACTTTGAAGTTTCTAAACACTTTTGGACTTTATTTATAGAGGCATATATATTAATACCAAGTTTTTCTAAAACATCAGAAGAACCAGAATTTGAAGATACTGATTTATTGCCATGTTTGGCAACCTTAACACCACATGCTGCAGCTAAGATTGCTGTTGCTGTTGAGATATTTAGAGTATTTTTTTTATCGCCACCTGTACCACATGTATCTACTATTGTTCCTTTAGCTTTAATTTTAAGACATTTAGACCTTAAAACTTTTACAGCAGAGATAATCTCGTTGTGCACAATGCCTTTCAATGATAAAGCTACTAAAAAACTAGAAATTTCTATATTTGATACTTTAGCTGACATTATTAAATCAAATGATTCTTCTGCTTCTTTTTTTGTTAAATTTTTTTTATTAAAAACTTTTTGAAAATGTTTATTAAAATGCATTTACTATTTTTTCCTGTAGCATATATTTATAAAGTTTTTAAAAAAAAGTTTACCACTTAAGGTTGCAATACTTTCAGGGTGAAATTGTAATCCATAAATTTTCTTGCCCTTGATTTTAATAGCCATTATGCTTCTTTTTTTATTTTCAGCTAAAATCTCAATTTCTTTTGGTAAATCTTTTTTTGATATTTCTAAAGAATGATATCTTGTAGCAATAAAATTATTTGGAATATTTTTAATTATATTACTTTTTTTTAATATAGTTATATTGTCCGTTTTCCCATGCATAACTTTTTTCATTTTTACTATTTTAGCTCCAAAGCATGCTCCTATAGCTTGATGACCTAAACAAATACCTAACATTGGTATATTGTTACTGTAGCAATTTATAATATTCATCATTTCACCAGCAGTTTCAGGTTTGCCTGGTCCTGGCGAAAAAACTATACCTTTATACTTATCAAATTTACTGTTACTTACATAAATTTTATCATTTCTGATAACATCAACTTTTATTTTAAAAGATTTTAAAAAATGATACACATTCCAAGTAAAACTATCATAATTATCAAGAAGCAAAAGCACTAAATTCACCTATTGTAAGACATTTCTGCTGCTTTTAATAAAGCTGCAGATTTATTTATAGTTTCTAAATATTCTTTTTCTGGAATACTATCTGCTACTATACCTGCTCCCGCTTGCACATACATTTTATTATTTTTTATAATAGCCGTTCTAAGTGTTATACAGGTTTCCATATCTCCATTTGCAGAAAAATATCCTACACATCCAGCATATATTTCTCTTGAGTCTGGTTCTAATTCATTTATAATTTCCATGGCTCTTATTTTTGGAGCACCAGAGACTGTTCCAGCAGGGAAACCTGACATAAGTATTTCAACCAAATTTTTTGTACTTTTAGCAATTCCAATGACGTTAGAAACAATATGCATCACGTGACTGTATAATTCAACTTTCATTTTTTCTGTTACTTTAACGCTGTTTACCTTAGCCATTCTACCAACATCATTTCTTCCTAAATCTAATAGCATTAAGTGTTCTGAAATTTCTTTTGGATCAGATAATAGATCTTTTCTAAGTTTTAAATCTTCATCAATATTTCTACCTCTTTTTCTAGTCCCAGCAATAGGTCTAATTGTTATTTCTTTATCCTTCAATTTCACAAGTATTTCAGGGCTAGATCCTATAATAGAAAATTTCTCTTTTAAACTTTCCTCCAAGTTAAAGTAAAATAAAAAAGGAGAAGGGTTTAAACTTCTAAGTGATCTATACAATTCAAAAGGTGAGAGTAAAAACTTTGTTTCAAATCTTTGAGACAAAACTACTTGAAAAATTTCTCCTTCAAATATATATTTTTTAGCTTTTTCTACCATTCTTAAAAACGATTTTTTTTTAATATTAGATTTAGGTGTAATAAATTTATTTTTAGTTTTTTTACTTTTATATTTTAAAGGAGTATTAATTATTTTTATTAATCTTTTAAGTTTATTGCTAATTAAAACATAATCTTTTTCGAAGTTATTTTTATTCTGATACCAGTATGGATTTATCAATGTAATTTCATTTTTAATATCATCAAAAATAGCAAGAGTTGTAGGCCTAATAAAAAAACCATCAGGAACATTAATAGCATTTTTTTTTCTTGGCGGTAATTTTTCAAATTCTTCAATAGTTTCATAACCTAAATAGCCTACTAGCCCAGCTGACATTGGTGGTAAGTGATTGGGTAAATTAATTTTTGATAAATTAATTAAATTTTGTAAACTTATAAGAGGTTTATATGGTTCTTTAATAAATTTACAATTATTTTTATTTACAACTTTTTTGTAGGCTATTCCATTCTTGTATTTCCATATAATATCTGGATTAAAACCTATAATAGAATATCTGCCCCTATGAGTTCCATCTTGAACTGACTCTAATAAAAAACTGTTAGTTATATTATTACATAATTTTAAGTATGTTGAAACAGGAGTATCTAAGTCAGACTTTAATGTAGTCCAAAGTAATTGATTTTCCTTGCTTTTAATTTTACTTAAAAATTCACTCTTTTGGGGATATATGACTGTCATCTTAAAAAGAATTTATAAAATTTTGATTTATAGAACTTTTTTTCTTTATCTTAAGATCTAATAAAAGAGCATTCAAAATATCATTATTTATGTTGCTATTAATATTTGATAATATATCTTTAATCTGAGTTTCTTTCTCTGTGACTATCTCTTCTTGTGATTGCAAAGTAGGTCTAACTAAAAAATACCTAAATTCTGCAAGTTCATTAACTTTAGAATAAGAATTTAATTTCGTTTTAAAAATAACATTTTTAATTCTAGGACTTAACTTTTCTCCTAGTCTATTATCTTTAGTGATCCAGTCAGTTTTAATTAATTTAAGATATAATTGTTTGGGCTTTTTATTGTTTAATAACTTATCGTAAACGTCATTAGCAAATTTTATTGCCTTAATCTTCCTTTTCTCATTATAAAGGCTTTCTATAACTTCATCCTTAGCAGTATCAAAAGTTTTAGGTGTAGTATTAATAATTTTTTCTAGGTGAATAAAAAATAAGTTGTTATTAGTTTTTTCTATGGGATCAGAAAGCCCGCCTTCTAGTAGATTAAATATAATTTTTGCCAGTTCTTCTTCTGTTAAATTATTGTCTTCTATATTCAGATTCTTTATATTATTAATTTGAACATTTTTAATTTTTTTTCTTTCTAAATTTGTATGCTTAAGAGATAGTTCTAAGTCATTGCTTTCCAAAAACTTTTCATAAAAAGAATTTGCTTTATCATATAATTTTTCATTCAAAATATTGGTCATTAAATCTTTCTTAATATCATTTTTAACATCTTCGAAGCTTAAATTATTTTCTAATACAATTTTTTCTATATAAACAACTTTCCACCCAAATGCAGATTT
>CACGBM010000033.1 GCA_902571315.1 Rhodospirillaceae bacterium | reverse complement strand
TTTCTAAATGTTCAGGAGCAATATAGTTTACTATGAAATGAGCAAAATTTATATCTTCAATAAATATAGCTAAGCCGTTTTTTTCTATGCTCTTACGTGCTATTTTAGTTCTACTTATAGATTTTAAAAAATTTAATAAGTATTTATTAACTTTCTTTATAAGCTCTTTACTATCAGAAACTAATATAGCTTTAGCTTCTTCGTCATGCTCGGCTTGAGAAAGTAAATCCATTGCTACCCATTTAGGGTTACTGTACTTATCAGCAATTACTAATATTTCAGATGGGCCTGCAATCGAATCTATACCGACGTATCCATATAATTGCTTTTTTGCTTCAGTAACAAATGAGTTTCCTGGGCCTACAATTTTATCAACTCTTTTAATAGTCTCAGTCCCAAAGGTCAGTGCTGCAATAGCTTGAGCTCCACCAATCTTATAAATTTCATTAACTCCTACAGCATGTGCAGCCACTAATATCTCAGAACTTAATTGATTGTTTCTAGCTGGAGTAGTAATTACAATTCTTCTTACACCTGCAATCTTCGCGGGTATAGCATTCATCAGTACTGAAGAGGGATAAAGTGCTTTTCCGCCGGGGACATATAAACCACAGGATTCTAAAGGAGACCAAATACTGCCCAATTTAATACCAAGTTTATCTCTGTAATAAAGGTCTCTTGGCATAAGTTTTTTTTGATAACTCATAACTCTTTGCTTAGCTAACTTTACAGACTCATGAAAATCTTTAGAGCATTGATTAATAGCATTCGAGATTTCCTTTTGTGTCACCTTTAAACATTTGAAGTTTTTAAAGTTATTATTTTCAAGTTTATTTGAATATTTAAGCAAAGCTTTATTTTTATCTCTTTTGATTGAATTTATAATATTGTTTACTGTTTTACTTCTTTTTTTATTTTCTATACCTCCCTTATTTATAAATGAAAATAGTTTACTTTCATAATTGTTATTGTTGCATGTTATTTGTTTAAGCATTAACAGCCTTTCTAAAATTTGATATTATTGTTTTAATTTTATTAGGATACGTTTTAGCCATATTTTTGTTTGCAATCAAATATGAAGTGATATCCATAATTTTTTCCACCTCAATTAAACCATTTTCTTTTAAGGTTTTTCCAGTTGAAACTAAATCTACAATTCGACTACTTAAATCTAGTTTAGGAGCAATTTCTAATGCTCCGTTTAGCTTTAGACATTCAGCTTGTACTCCTCTAAGTGCAAAGTGCTTTTTTGTAATTTTAGGATATTTGGTAGCAATTTTTAGGTGTGTCCAGGTCTTTGGATCATCTTTCAATGCCATCCTAATTGGTTCCGCTATAGAAAGTCTACACCTTCCAATGCCTAGATTTACTGGTGCATATATCTCTTCATAACTAAATTCTTCTATTACATCTAAACCAACAATTCCAAGATGAGCTCCTCCGTATGCTACAAAATTTACTACGTCAAAACTCCTAACTTTAATGAAATCAATTAATTTTTTATTACTTGAAAATAAAATTTTTCTTGAATTTAAGTCAAAAAACTCTTTTTCTGGAGTAATGTTTACTTTATCAAGAATAGGAGTTAAGTCCTTTAAAATTCTTCCTTTAGGAATAGCAATAATAATTTTTTTTTCAGTTTTTCTATAAGTCATTTTTAGAATATGTAGGTATTATTGCCGGATAAAAAGGTTTTCCAATATCTTCTAGTAAACAGTAACATTTTTTTACTTTAAAAGTAATAATATCTCCACCATTAAGCATTATAAGAATATTATTGTCAATATTACTAATTGATAATATATTTTTAATTTTGCTGCTGTTGAATATTTTCTTTAGGTTTGCTTTTTCAACATAATTTATAACCAAAATTGACAAAACCTGCATCAATAAATGCTTTTCTTCTCCGGCATGCTCCCAGGTAAATCTCTCTACTGCCATAGCAAACTGTTGATTTTTTTCTTCGAAATTAATTTCAGAAGGAAGTACTATTGACTCATATAAAAATTGACTAAAAACTTGTAAGTCTTGATCATCGACTGCCTTTAATTTAATTGGCTTCCAGTCTTGCTTAACTTTCATTTTTTCCCCTTTTAATTGCTGCTCCACAAGTTGAAAGTTTATAATCAATATTTTCATATCCTCTATCTAAATGATAAATTCTATTAATTTTTGTTTTCCCTTTTGCAATAAGCGCCGCTAATATCAAAGAGACAGATGCCCTTAAATCGGTTGCCATAACTTCTGCGCCTATAAATCTACAATTACCATTTATAATTGCATTCTTACCATTAATTTTTATTTTTGCTCCTAATCTATTTAACTCTGGAACATGCATAAATCTATTTTCAAATATACTTTCTTCAATATAAGATTTTCCATTTGAAACACAAGCAAGTGTCATTAGTTGTGCTTGCAAATCTGTTGGGAAACCAGGATATTCTTTAGTTTTTAAAGAAATGGGTGATAGTATTTTGCTTTTCTCAATTAAGATTGATTGATCTATAAATTTAAATTTTAAACCCATTTCATGCATAACCTCTAAAAATTTACCTATATGCTCAAAATTAATTTTCTTTATACATAATCTACTCTTGGTTATTGCAGCAGCTATGATATAAGTACAAGCCTCTATGCGATCAGATATTACTTGGTGTGAGGTTTCTAAAAAACTGTCTACTCCATCGATTTTTATTTGTTTTGTACCAGCGCCTTCTATTCTTGCTCCCATTGATGTTAAACAACTACATAAATCAACTATTTCTGGTTCTAATGCCGCATTATTGATGAGAGTTTCGCCTTTCGCTAAAACAGCAGCCATTACTGCATTTTCAGTAGCTCCAACAGAAATTTTTGGAAAATCTATCTTATCACCTATTAAACGTTTTGCATTACTTTTTGCAATAACATAACCATCATAAAAATCAATATTGGCGCCAAGTTTTTTCATAGCATATAAATGTAAATCAACTGGTCTAGAACCAATTGCACAACCTCCGGGAAGAGATATTTTAGCAAAACCTTCTCTTGCTAATAGTGGGCCCAAAGTCAAAAAAGAGGCTCTCATTTTTCTTACTAAATTATAATTAGCTTCGTGAGAAGTAATTTTTTTTGTTGTTAAAATATAATTATGATTTTTTTTTTTTGCTTTGACTCCTAAACTTTCAATAAGTTCAATCATTGATTTTATATCTAATAAATCTGGTATATTTGATAAGGCTATGTTTTTATCTGTTAAAAGACTACAAGCTAAGATTGGTAAAGCAGAATTTTTAGAACCAGATAGTACAACTTCTCCAGAAAGTTCTCTGCCTCCACTAATTTCAATATATTCCATAATTAAATTTTTGGTAAAGTAACACCTTGCTGTCTCATGTACTTTCCTTTTTTGTCTGCGTAAGAGAACCTCGGTTCTTCATTACCTTTTAAAAATAAAAATTGACATGCTCCTTCATTAGCATAAATTTTTGCTGGCAAAGGACTTGTATTAGAAAACTCTAAGGTTACATGTCCTTCCCATTCTGGCTCTAGCGGAGTAACATTAACTATGATACCACAACGAGCATAGGTGGATTTGCCTAAACATATTACCAAAATATCTCTAGGTATTTTAAAATATTCTACAGTACGCGCTAAAACAAAACTATTAGGAGGTATAATACAAGTATCAGATTTTTTCTCTACAAAGCCTTCTAGACTAAAATTTTTAGGATCTACTATTGCATTATTCACATTTGTAAATATTTTAAATTCATCAGATACTCTTGCATCATATCCATAACTTGATAAACCATATGATATTTTTCCTTCTCTAATCTGTGTCTTTTCAAAAGGACTAATTATATTATTTTCTTTTACTTGTTTTTCAATCCATTGATCAGACATCAAAGTCATTTTTTTTTCCTCTCCTGTAAATTTTACTTTTTTTTATTTGGTTTTTTCTTCTTAATAAATTTTTTTTCATCTCTTCTTCTAAAAACTTTCTTCTATCATTAATCTTTTTGTTTTTATTCATGTTAAAAATATATCATTTAATTTTATCTTTCTATATTAATAATTGTAGTGCTATTTTTTCATTATAGTCTATAAGATAACTATGTGGAATAGAGGAAATACTTCGGGTATATTTAATAAATTTATGTCCTATGCAGACTCCACATTTTCAGATCATGGAATTTTTAGAATAATCTGGAGATCTTGGGGAGTGCTTCCTGGCAAAATGTATAGAAGCAATCAGCCATACCCATATCAGATTAAAAGAGACATTAAAAACTATAAAATTAAAAGTATTATAAACCTAAGAGGAGAACGGCATTGCTCATCTTATTATTTAGAAAAAAATATATGTTCATTAGAAAATATAAAAATTCATAACTTTCCAATTTCCTCAAGAGATATTCCTGATCAGAGTAAGCTAATTGGATTTAAAAAACTATTAGACAGAGTTGAATATCCATGTTTAATGCATTGTAAATCTGGAGCTGATAGGGTCGGTTTAGCAGCCGCTTTATATCTTATATACAAAAAAAACTACAGCTTAGAAAAAGCAAGCCGTCAACTAAGCTTAAAACATTTACATATTAAATTTACTAAAACCGGTATATTAGATCATTTTTTTTCTGAACTTATAAAAATAGGCATAAATAATAAATCAGAGTTTTTAAAATTGATAAATAATAATTATGACAGAGAAAGCATCAAAAATAGCTTTAAAAATAATACATTTTTAGATATTTTGATAAGTATATTTTTAAAAAGAGAATAACCTACTTTTTATAAACACTGAAAAAATGATCTCTATAATGAGCGTTGTGTTTAATCAAATTTTTATGTACACCATCAGCTAAAATACTTCCCTGATCAAAATAAATTATTCTTTTTGCTTCTAGGATAGTATTCATTCTGTGAGCTACAACTATTGTAGTGACATTTTTTTGAAAACTTTTAACTAGTTTATTCACCTTAGACTCAGATTTATTATCTAAGGCACTAGTTGCCTCATCTAATAATAATATTTTTGGTTTTTTGATAAGCGCCCTTGCTATAGAAATTTTTTGTCTTTCGCCTCCCGATAAATTTAATCCTCTGTCTCCTGTAATTGTATTGTAGGATTTTTTTAATTTAATAATAAAATTATGGGCATCTGCTTTCTTAGCAGCCTCAATAACTTCAGATTTTGTGGCCTTTGGATTTGCTATAGAAATATTTTTCATTATTGATGTATCAAATAAAATTATATCTTGAGAAACTAGTGCTATATTATCTCTAAGGTTCTTAATTTGTATTTTTTTAATATTTTGATTGTCTATATATAAGCTACCTTTTACAGGATCTATTAATCTTGGGATTAGGTTTATAAATGTAGATTTGCCTGATCCATTTGCACCTACAACTATTACCTGTTCACCTGGATTGATTGTGCAATTTATTTTTTTTAAAATATATTGCTCATGATTATAACAGAAATAGACATTTTTAAATTTAATTTTACCTTTTATTAAACTTAATTTTTTTTTGCTATTTTTAATATCAATTAGACTTTTCTTTTTGAGCATATCCTCTAATCTAATTAGTGAAGCTGCACCTTCTTGAAGTATTGTATTCAAAGTACCCAAAGCTCTTGCTGGTTGTACGGCAATTAATAAGGCACTAATAAATCCTGTAAAAGAACCTAAATCTGAAGTATCATTTAAGATCCTTATTCCAGCTAAAACTAAAACTATTGAAATTGCTATTCCACCAATTACCTCAAGTGTAGGTTCTATTTTTGCCCTTGCTCTTATAATTTTTATATTTTCTTGATAAATATTTTCAAATTTTTTTATAGCTATTTTTTTTTGTAAGTCCTCTAAATTATATGTTTTTATAACGCGTATTGCTGAAAAACTTTCACTTAAAAATGCACTAGCTAAAGAAATTTTCTTTTGTAATTTTAATGATATATTTCTAGTTTTTTTTCCTATCTTTATTACAGGCCTTATACAAATTGGATAAACGAGTAAAACACAAATAGCTAAAGCCCAATCAAGATAAAACATACTAATTATGAGACCCAGTAAAATTAAAACATCTCTTATTAAATTATTTAAACTTCTAATTATTGATTCCTTTAAAATATTTAAATCATTAATAAATCTTGACTGAAGAGATCCAGCATTTTGACGATTAAAAATAGTAACATCAAATTCTAAAACTTTATTGTACAAGTTAAGTTGAATATCCTTGATGATACTATTAGCGATAACTCCAACAATTAATGTTTGATAATAGTGAGCAAAACCTTTTAATATGGTTACTGCTAGTATCAAAACTGGTAATAAAAAAATATATTGCTTATTTTTTTCAGAAATCACGTCAAAAGCAAAGTCTATTATTAATGGGTACATAGAAGTTGCTACTGCCACTACAAACATAAAAATATTAGCCATTAAAAATCTTTTTTTTTGTTTTACTCCCCACTTATTTAAGAGCTTTATGTATAAAAGAACTGTAGATAATCTATTTTGCTTTTTTATCATTATTGTAATATATTATAATTTTTTTAAGAATATAAAAACATGAAAAATTATTGGACAAAAGGAAAAGTAGAAAAACTTTCCAAATTGTGGGGGCAAGGAGTATCAGCCAGAGAAATTGCTGAAAAATTAGGTGATATTAGCAGAAATGCTGTAATCGGCAAAGCTAATAGGCTAGGTCTTTCAAAAAAGTTAGCTTCCAAAGAAAAATTTATTAAAAAGGAGATCAGTACCTCGTCACTAGTACCTGATATGAGCGGCTGTAAATGGCCTATAGGCCATCCAGGAGATAATGATTTTTATTTTTGTGGAAAGCCAGTAATCCCAGGAAAACCTTATTGCGGTGAGCATTGTCTCATAGCGTACAGAAGAAAAGATAGTTATCAAAAAGTAAAAAAATTTTTTAAACTCAACTCTGAGACTTAAGTTTAACTTCTAGCATTTTTAGAAAGCTTGTCTAAAGCCTCATTGATGACTTCTTTAGCAATTGAAGCCAAGTTCTGGTCAAGCCACTCTCTAACCATTTCTCTAGTTGCATTAGTAACAGACTTATAGATAATTTCCTTTGTATCATCTGTGTCAAAAACGTCAGAAAATCTCATTAATTCTGCTCTTACTGCTAAAGCAACATCATCACTGATCAATCCTGTTAGGTCTAAATCCAGGCTATTTTCTTCTGAATTAGGTTTCTGCTCTTTAAGATTTTTTTTATATTTATTTTCTAGGTCTAAAGAGACACTATCTAGTTTAGAATCAGATTTTTTATCAGACTTAGCAATTTCTCCGCTATCAACAGAAACATTTTCAGCTTCTTCAACTAAAGATTTAATTGATTTTCTAATATCTTCTGGGCTTCTTTTATCCATACTTAATTATAACATAAATGTTAAATATCAAAAACTTTTTTTCAAAATTATTTAATGCTTAAGCTGAATCCAATTTTTTGTTAAATCTCCATAAAAGACTGAATAATATAAAAAATTATCATTATCATCAACAATTTGCCTGGACTTATTATTTACATCATCTTTATCGTGATCTGAAGTATTTTCTTCTATCCCACTTTTTCTCTTACTTTCGTGTTTAAAATTATTTATCATATTTAAATACATAATATTAGTAACGACATAAAAAAAAATTATTTAAAATTTTATAAAAGGAAAAAACTATGAATAACTTTACAAATAAAATAAAAATTTTGAAAAAAAGCAGAAACAAACAAATAAAGAAATTAAGTAAATTACTAGACCTTTTAGTTGCAACTGAGTGGGATATGGTAACTAAATCATATGAACAAAATGATAAAATAGGTTTATCAGCTTCTAAATCAGTCGCTGAATCAAGTAAAAATGTTCAAACGGCTATTTCGCAATTAATTCTTGCTGATTTCTCAGAAATTGAAAAAAATGAGAAAAATATAGATAAAGAAAAAAATATTCAACAACTTAAAAAAGTAGTTCTTAGTAAAAGTAAGTAATGTTAAATAGTAAAAATATAGCTATAGTATTCGGTATTTCAGGGGGTATTGGAGGTAATATATATAATCAATTAAAAAAAAAAGGTTATTCAGTATATGGTGTGTCTAGGACTACTAATGCAAATAGCAACATAATTAGTGAAAAATACCTTAAAGATTTTTCACAAAAATTTATAGAGCAGAACATAAAAATTAAAATATTTATAAATACTATAGGGTTTCTTCATGATAAAAGTTTTTCTCCAGAAAAAAAGCAACAAGACATTAATTATGAGTACATGAAAAAATGCTTTGAAGTAAATACAATACCTACTGCATTAATGATTAAGTATTTTTGTCCTCTAATGGTTAAAGAAGAAAAGTCAGTATTTGCATCAATCTCAGCTAAAGTTGGAAGCATTTCCGATAATTTTCTAGGAGGATGGTATAGTTATAGAGCCTCTAAAGCCGCTTTAAATCAAATTATTAAAACATCCTCGATAGAACAGAAAAGGTTAAATAAAAATTTAATAATGGTATCCGTTCATCCTGGCACAGTTGATACAA
>CACGBM010000032.1 GCA_902571315.1 Rhodospirillaceae bacterium | reverse complement strand
CATGATGCAAAACGCATTTGCTAATACTTCTTCATCTATTTTGGGTTCTAAAATGCAAGGTAATATAGTTGATCTTTTAATGCCTCCTCTCAATTCTAATGAAATTATTTTTTCATATGTATCAGCTGCAATGATAAGATCTATTCTTGTTGGTCTTTTAACTTTGCTTTTTATTTATCCATTTTCTGAATTATATTTATATAACCTTACAATTTTATTAACTTATACAATTTTGGGATCTATTCTTCTAGCACTTCTAGGTTTGCTTGCTGGTATATGGTCAGAAAAATTCGATAATATGTCAGGGATAACGAATTTTATTATTACACCATTAACTTTTCTTTCAGGTACTTTTTATACAATTGATAAGTTACCAGAACCATTTTTTACTGTTAGTCTTTTTAATCCTTTCTACTATATTATCGAAGGATTTAGAAGCGCATTTCAAGAGGAAATTAATCATGATTTGGCTTATGGAATTACTTACATAAGTATGCTAAATTTAGGTTTATATTTACTTAGTTATTACATTTTAAAAAAAGGATGGATGCTTAAACCCTAATTATTAGTCATGTCCAATTATTTATTATCCACTTACGCAAGAATTAATCTCTCATTTACACATGGTAAAGGACCATGGCTATTCACTGATGATAAAAAAAAATACTTAGATTTTGCATCAGGGATTGCTGTTAGTTGTTTAGGCCATTCTAATCCCGTTTTATTAAAGGCTCTAAAATCTCAATCTGAAAAGTTATGGCATACATCAAATCTTTATAATATAAAAGAACAAGAAATATTAGCTGAAGAATTATGTAATAAGTCATTTGCAGATAGAGTATTTTTTTGTAATTCTGGTGCTGAAGCTACTGAGGGATTAATAAAACTTGCCAGAAAATATCATCATAAAAGAGGAGATTTTCTTAAAAAAGAGATTATAGTTTTAGATAATGCCTTCCACGGTAGAACTATAACGGGCATACAAGCTGGTTCAAATTCTTTGCACAAAGAAGGTTTTCTTGCTAATGAAGACTGCTCATGCGGCTTTGTCAGAGTTCCAATGGGTGATATAAAGTATTTGGAAAAAAAAATTAACCTAAATACAGCTGCAATATTTTTTGAGCCTATACAAGGCGAAGGAGGGATTAATGTATGTCCTGAAAATTATCTAATGGACATAAGAAAAATATGTAATAAAAATAATCTTTTAATGATATTAGATGAAGTACAATCTGGTGTAGGTAGAACAGGTAAGATGTTTGCCTATGAGTGGTGGAAAATAAAACCTGATATGGTTGGAATGGCCAAAGGTTTAGGTGGTGGGTTTCCTATAGGAGCTATATTATTAAAAAATAAAATTGCGAAATATATTAATCCTGGTAGTCATGGATCAACTTTTGGAGGCAATCAACTTGCGTGTGCAGTAAGTTTAGCTGTTATCAGGGAAATTTCTAAAAAAAAGCTTTTAAATAATGTTATAAATTTAGGGATTTTTTTAGAGAAAAAAATAAATAAAATAATATCAAACAATACTCAAGTAATAACAGAGGTTTTTGGAAAAGGATTAATGCTTGGTATTAAATGTAAAATACCTAACGCAGACCTTGCTAAAACTTTAAGAGAAAAAGGATTATTAGTAGTAACTGCATCTAATAATGTAATTAGATTACTGCCTCCATTGAACATTACAAAAAAGGAGGCCCAAAAGGCTATAGATATTATAAACGAGGCAGTAAATGCTTTCAAATAAGAGAAATTTTATAAACTTATCTGATATTGGAAAAGAAGAACTTAATAAAATATTAAAGAGAGCAAGACAATTAAAAAAGGTACGATTTAAGAATAGTTCTTTAAAAAAAAGTCTAGCTAGTGTTAATTTGGCTATGATATTTGAAAAACCTTCTACTAGAACTAGAGTTTCATTTGAAATCGCAATTAAGGAATTAGGAGGACAAGCAATTATCTTAGATGAAAGTACCACTCATTTAGCAAGGGGCGAGACCGTAGCCGATACAGCTAGAGTTTTAGATAGGTATTGTCAAATCTTTATGATTAGGACAACTAATCATCACAAACTATTAGAATATCAGAAATATGCAAATGCTCCCATTATCAATGGCTTAAGTAATTTATCACACCCTTGTCAAGTAATGGCTGATATTTTGGCATTTGAAGAAAACAGAGGAAAAATTCAAAAAAAAAAAATAACATGGATGGGAGACCTTAATAATGTTTTATTCTCATGGATAGAAGCTTCTAATATTTTTGGTTTTGATTTATATATTGCACATCCCAGGCAAGTATTCATAAACAAAGAATTAAAAAAAATATCTAGTGGAAAAAAAAATATTATCTTTACACAAAATATTGAGAAAGCTATTCATAATAGTAATTGTATTATTACTGATACTTGGTTCTCTATGGGTAGTAAAAAAAACGCTGTAAGTGCCAGGTACTTTAAGAAATATCAAGTAAATGAGAACAGTATAAAAGGAGCAAATCCAAAGGTTGCCTTCATGCATTGCCTACCGGCTAAAAGAGGACAAGAAGTTACTAAAGAAGTTATAGACAATAAAAATATATCAATAGTTTGGGATGAGGCAGAAAATAGATTACATGTTCAAAAAGCTATTTTAGAGTGGTGCTTAAAAAAAATATAATGCAAAAAATATTATTCTTATTAGTTTTTATTTTTCTATTAGGCAGTTGTACTTATCAATATACTGATGAAGATACTTTCAATATGGAAGGTGTAAAAAAAATATATTTAAATGTAAGGAGCTTTGAAATTAATCGAGACAATTTCAAAAATTTTCAAGCTGATAATCTTTTAATTAATGAAATAAATAATAAACTATTGAAAAATTTAGAAGCTTGGGCTTGGAAAAAATTTACTATTAGGGGAAGACAAAATATTGCTAACTTGAGTCTGTTAAAAATAGATACAAATTTAATAGAAAAAAGAAAAAAAAATAATTTGATAGTTTCAATTATTGAACAGAATAAAGAAATATATAATATTTCTTTAAAGTTTGATTTATCTATTTCTGATAATAAAAGTTTAATAAAAACATTAAAAATTTCCTCAAACTTAGATTTAGTATTGTTAGATAAACATTCTTTAACTCAAAGAGATAAAGTTATATCTTACAATATCAGTGAACTAATAAAATTGATAGATGAGAAGGTAGATATTCAATTAAATAAAGATACTTTTAAACAATTTGTTATAAAATAGTTTTATTTAATTGTATCTTCTAAAAGAAATAATACTTTTTTTTTTCCATAGACATTAAAAAATGAACCTAACCTTGGGCCGCTATCTGAACCAAATAATATTTGGTACAATGATATAAACCATTTTCTTAAATCATCAGGAAATATTTCTTTTCCAACTTTGAAAACAATATTTTGATAATCTTCTGCGCTTATTTCATCATTTAAGTTTTTAATTTCAAATAAGAGTTTTTTTATTGCTTGACTTTCTTTTATATCAGGCTTTCTCTTGGATATATTAGGGAAAATAAAATTCTTATAATATTTAATTGATAATAAAATTATTTTATCTAATTCTTTCTCATCTAGGACGTTAATTTCTTCCTTTAAATAGATTTTTACAAAATCCTTAATAGTCTGATTGTTAGTTGTATTTAAAGCTGTTACTAAATTTAAAAGATTGGTAAAATCAATAGGGTAAGTATTAGTAGGAATGTTTTTTTGGTGTATGTGCCATAAAGGGTTGTCTAGTATTTTAGTAATACTTTGGTTTTGTAAGCTAATAAATAACTTTCTATATTCATCCATGCTTTTAGGTATACAATCAAAGTATAGTTTTTTTGCTCTTTTAGGGTTATTGTACATAAATAATGATAAACTCTCAGACGAACCATAATTTAACCATTCATCTATGCTTAAACCATTTCCTTTTGATTTTGATATTTTTTCACCTTTTTCATCTAAAAAAAGCTCATAACTCATATTAGAAGGAATTTTATTTTCAATAAAATTTGCTATTTGACTTGATAAATCAAAGGAAGGAATTAAGTCTTTTCCATTCATTTCATAATCTATGTTTAAGGCAGACCATCTCATAGCCCAATCTATTTTCCACTGTAATTTGCAACTACCTCCAGTTACCAAAGTTTCTTTATATTGATTATTCTCTCTGTAGGCAATTACACCATTTTTTTTATCAACTACCTTTATAGGAACCTGTAAAACTTTTTTAGTTTTTTTACATATTGGTAGAAAAGGAGAGTAACTTTCTCTTCTCTCTTTTCTTAAAGTAGGCAAAATAATATTTATAATACTTTCATAGTTATCTAAAATTTTTAAAAGCTGCTGATCAAATTTTCCATTTATGTAGTAATCTGTGGAAGAAATAAAATTATAATCAAATTTGAAATTATTTAAAAATGATTTTAAAAGATTATTATTCCTATCTGCGTAACTTTCATACTTTTCAGTAAAATCTGGTATCATGCTCAATGGATAATCAATATATTCTTTTAGCTTATCGGGAAAAGGATAGTCTTCAGGAACTTTTCTTAAGGCATCTAGATCATCTGAGAAAGTTATTAAATTTGTTGAAAAGTCAGAGATTTCTTCTAGGCAGTTTCTTACCATATTGGTCCTAAGTACCTCTGCAAATGTTCCAATATGTGGTGCACCAGAAGGTCCATAACCTGTTTCGAAAGTAACGATTTTTTTATTATTTATTTTTGATACTCTGTTTTTTAGTTTAAGAGCTTCTTGAAAAGGCCAGGCTTTAACTTTTTTATAATCTATATTATTCATCAAGTTTATCTTGTTTAATATTTGTATCTTTAGTTATTAAAGGTAGTTGAAATATTGCAAAAATTAATGTTAATGGTAATATTCCAAAAACTTTAAAGCTAACCCAGAAGTCTGTTGTCTGAGTTCTCCAAACTATCTCATTAACTAAAGCTAATAAAATAAAAAAACATGACCATCTAAGAGTAAGTTTTTTCCAAGTTTCATCTTTTAATTTAAAAGCTTTGCTCATGGCCATTCGCAAGAATAATTTATTATATTTTAATCCAATTAAAAGAATGGATGCAAACGTTATATTTATAATTGTAGGCTTAAATTTAATAAAGTTTTCATCACTAAAAAATAATGTTAATCCACCAAAAAAAAGAATGAATGCTCCAGTCACAATTGGCATCCATGGAATTTTCTTATCAATATACCAAGCCACTGGTATAGCAAAAATAGAGGCA
The DNA here is from genome assembly GCA_902571315.1 of Rhodospirillaceae bacterium. Taxonomy (GTDB): domain Bacteria; phylum Pseudomonadota; class Alphaproteobacteria; order TMED109; family TMED109; genus TMED131. Next base: position 3,557 of record CACGBM010000032.1, on the reverse strand, counting down.
ATCATAAAATAAAGAGTTGCTTGATATATACCATAATACGAATTAACTAAAAAAAACACTAGTAATGGAATTACTTCAAAAAATAATTTTATATAAGCTCTCACTTATCTTCTCCTTTGTTTATGCCAAGTAGTGCTTTTACAAAGTCCTTTGGTATAAAAGGTATTAATTCATCAACCTTCTCTCCGACTCCTAGAGCATGTATTGGTAAATTATATTTTCTTGATATGCCTATTAAAGAACCACCTTTCGCAGACCCGTCAAGTTTTGTCATAATAACTCCAGTTAATCCTATACTTTGATGAAAAGAATCTATCTGATTATATGTATTTTGTCCAATTGTAGAATCTAAGACTAAAATTTTGTTGTGAGGTGCTTCTTCATCATTTTTTTTAATTATTCTTGTCATTTTTTTTAATTCTTCCATTAATTCAACCTTATTGTGTAATCTTCCAGCAGTGTCTATAATAAGTAAATTAAATTTTTCATCTATTGCCTTTCTATGAGCTTTAAATACAACTGATGATGGGTCTTCTCCAATATTACCAGATAAAACTTCTATCTGTATAATATTTGCCCATTTCTCAATTTGTTCCTTAGCTGCTGCCCTAAAGGTATCAGCGGCAGCTAGTAACACTTTAAGTTTCTTATCTTTTCCTTTTTTTGCTAGTTTGGCTATTGTTGTCGTTTTTCCTGATCCATTTACTCCAAAAACAAGTATTACTCTCAACTCTTTATTTGGTTTTAAATTTAACTTGTGATTGATATTAGAAAATTGCTTCTCTAAAAATTCTGCTACATTTTCTTGTGTACTATTATTGGTGTTAATTTTTTTATTTTTCAATTCATCAATCAATAAATTTGTGTTACTTACCCCTAAATCAGACATTAAAAAAGCTTCTTCAATTTCTTCTAAGCTTTTTTCATCAATTCTTTTAGCGAAAATAGCTTTTCTAATATTGGAAGAGGTTTTTTTAAAGTTATCTCCTAACTTATTTAACCAACCACTTTTGTATTTTTGTGTATTTGTTACTTCTTCTTGTTCGACAATAGGAGTAGCGTCTTCATCTTTTATTTCTTGTTCGACAGAAGGAGTAGCGTCTTCATCTTTTATTTCTTGTTCGACAGAAGGAGTAGCGTCTTTATTTTTTTCTTCATCTTTTCTTAAAAAAGACTGACCAATTTTTTTAAACCATTTTTTCATCTTAATTTACGATTAGATAAGTATCTTTAATATCATTGGGTTTAATAGAAATGATATCTCCTTTTTTAGCATTGGGTATTATCATTTTAAAATTATTTTCTGTTTTACCTATTCCATTATTCGTTTCTACTAAAACTTTTTGTTCTCTAAAAATTTGTTTTTGTAAGTTATTTAAATAATTTAGACTTCCTAGTTCTCTCAATGCTTTAGCTCTTTTTCTTCTTTCCTCTAAAGCAACTTGTGGCATTTTTGATGCGGGAGTTCCAGCTTTTGCTGAATATGGAAAAACATGAAGGTGAGTTATTTGTAGTTTTTTTACTAATGTGTATGTATTCATAAACATTTCTTCTGTTTCAGTAGGAAATCCGCATATAAAATCTGCGCCAAAAGTTACATTATCAGAAATATTTCTAATTTCATTTAACAGTTCTATAATTTGTTTTACATTGTGTCTTCTTTTCATTCTTTTTAAAATCATATCATCCAAAGACTGAAGACTAAAATGAAAATGAGGCATTAATCTAGGTTCATTTTTAATTAATTTAAAAATTTTATTATCAAGTTCAGCTGCGTCAATAGAAGATAGCCTTAAACGAAAAGAACTAATATTTTTTTCAAATATTTGTTCTAGCAGGTAGCCTAAGCCGAAATTTTTGTTATCAACTGATTGCCAAGAGGTCAGGTCAACTCCAGTTAAAATTATCTCCTTTACACTTTTGTCAAGACAAGTAGATATTTCATTATTAATATTTTTTACGCTTTCACTAATGCTTTTACCTCTACAAGAAGGAATTATACAAAATGTGCAAGAATGGTCGCATCCATTTTGAATTTTTACAAATTTTCTTATATTAGAGTTCGAGGGATTTTCCCTATGCAAATTTTTAAAGTCTAAGTTTATTTTATTTTTAACACTAATATTCTCTAGCAGGCTTTCCCAACTTTTTTTTAGCAACTTATCTTTATTTTTTACAATGTAACTTACTTCTTCCATATTTTCTAAGTTGTGCCTTTCACTTTCTACCGCACATCCTGTGACTACTATTTTTACATCAGGGTTACTTTTATGAAAAAGTTTAATATTTTTTTTTAAACTTTTCACAGCATCATTAGTTACACAACAAGAGTTAAAAATTATAATATCTTTTTTTTTATCATCTTTGATAAAATTATTTATTTTATTACTTTCCCAAGAATTTAATCTGCAACCCATAGTAATAACATTATTGAACTTATGCAAAATTATATTCTCCTAAATATGATACCTCAGCTACACCAATTATTTCTAATTCATTTTCTTTTATATTAACTTTTACAGAACCAATTGGTAGAGATATTTTTATAGATTCAGAACATTTTTTATTAATAAAGCTAGCATAACTTGCAGCTAAAATACCTGACCCGCATGATAGCGTTTCTCCAACTCCTCTTTCCCAAAACTTTAACTTTAAAGATGTTTGTGTCAAAATCTCTACGATTTCCACATTTACTCCCTTAACAAATGCCTCATGTGTTTCAATACTTTTTCCAATTTTATCTAAATTTATAAGATCTAAAGATTTTGTAAAGAATACTATATGGGGGTTGCCCATATTAATGACATGTCCTTGTTTTAAGAGTGGGTCAACTTCCTCAAGATTAATGATTTTATTATAATTATTTTTAATAATATTTTTTAAATTTTGTTCAGGTATTGCCATCTTTAAACTAATTTCATTATTTTTTTCTAAGCTAGCATTTAATAAAGCGGAGTTTGTCTCTATAGATATTTCCGTTTTTTTAGTACCTGCCATCAGCAATGAAGCAACACATCTAGCTGCATTACCACACCTGTTATATCAACATATTCAGAAAATGCTTTAGCAACATTTATAGATTCTTGTCCTATCATAGCATCTGTAACTAATAAAGTTTCAGTTGGCTTAGTTAACTTAAAAATACTTCTTAACTCATTAAGTAATGCTTCATCAATATTGGTTCTTCCTGCAGTATCAAATATAATAACATCTGTGGACAAAACCTTTGCTTGCTTTATAGTATTTTCGATTAATTCAGAAACTTTCTTATTTGGATCGTTATCCATGTAATCAACAGATATTCCTTTAGAAAGTTGATTTAACTGTTCAATAGCTGCAGGTCTAGAAATGTCTAACGAAGATAGCAAAACTTTCTTCTTTTTAAGTTTGAGAAGATTTGCAAGCTTAGCTGCAGTTGTAGTTTTACCACTTCCCTGTAGTCCCACCATTAAAATTATACTTGGACTTTTATTAAGAAGTAACTCAAAGTCCTCATCTTTTAAGTTAAAAGAAAGTAATTCTACTAGAGTATCATGAACTATCTTTACAACTAAATC
>CACGBM010000031.1 GCA_902571315.1 Rhodospirillaceae bacterium | reverse complement strand
AATGAATTCACTTGGGGGCAGGTCAAACACGGGAGAAGGAGGAGAAGAAAGAGATAGATATAAATTAAGAAAAAATGGCGATAATTTAAAAAGCGCTATAAAACAGGTCGCATCAGGAAGGTTTGGAGTTACTACTGAGTATTTAGTAAATAGCACCGATATACAAATTAAGATAGCTCAAGGAGCAAAGCCTGGTGAAGGAGGTCAGTTACCAGGTCATAAAGTTGATAAAGTTATTGCTGATGTAAGGTTTTCTACTCCAGGCGTTGGATTGATATCACCACCACCACATCATGACATATATTCTATTGAAGACTTAGCACAATTAATTTTTGATTTAAAAAATGTAAATCCAAACGCTAGAATCTCGGTAAAACTTGTTTCTGAAATAGGAGTAGGAACAGTAGCAGCTGGAGTAGCAAAAGCAAAAGCAGATCATATAACAATCTCAGGGTTTGAAGGAGGCACTGGAGCAAGCCCTCTTACATCTATAAAACATGCAGGATCACCATGGGAATTAGGATTGGCAGAAACTCAACAGACTTTGGTGCTCAATAATTTAAGGAGCAGAATTTCTTTGCAGGTTGATGGTGGACTAAGAACAGGGAAAGATGTAATAATTGGAGCTTTATTGGGAGCAGATGAATTTGGTTTTTCCACTGCGCCATTAATATCAATAGGTTGTATTATGATGAGAAAATGTCATCTCAATACCTGCCCTGTAGGTATTGCTACTCAAAGACCTGAATTGAGAAAAAAATTTAAAGGCACTCCAGATGATGTTATAAAGTTTTTCTTTTTTATAGCAGAGGAAGTAAGAAATATTTTAGCTGAAATGGGTTTTAAAAAATTAGATGAAATTATCGGAAGGACAGATAGATTGCAGCTTAATAAAGCCATATCAAATTGGAAAACTAAAGGATTAGACTTTAGTAAACTTTTTTATGCTCCAAAAAAAGTAGAAGGTGTAGATGTATTTAATACTCAAAAGCAAGAGCATAATCTAAAATATATTAAGGATAGAAAGTTTATAAAAATCTTTAATAGTAATTACAAAAAAGGAAAGCAGATAATCATAGATGATGAAATTCAAAATACAGATAGATCGCTGGGGGCAATGCTTTCTGGTCATTTAGCTAAAAAATTTGGTCATGAAGGGTTAAAAGAAGATACAGTAATGATTAATTTAAAGGGAACAGCAGGCCAGTCTTTTGGAGCTTTCACATCATACGGTATCACTCTTCATTTAGAGGGGGAAGGAAATGACTATGTTGGAAAGGGTCTGTGTGGTGGAAAAATAGTAATTAAACCAACCTTAGACTCAAAAATAATTCCAGAAAAAAGTATAATTGTAGGTAATACGGTGCTATATGGAGCTATTGCTGGAGAGTGTTACTTTAGAGGGATAGCGGGAGAGAGGTTTGCAGTTAGAAATTCAGGTGCTTGGTCGGTAGTTGAAGGTCTAGGGGATCATGGCTGTGAATATATGACAGGGGGTGTTGTTTTATGTTTGGGAAAAACAGGTAAGAACTTTGGAGCAGGAATGTCAGGTGGCTTAGCTTATGTTTTGGATAAGGATAATAACTTTAGTGAAAATTGTAATTTATCATTGATAGAGTTATTAAGGGTCAAAAATTTTAAAAAGCTAAATAAAAAAGTACTTAATCATAGTTTTCTTAATTCGCACATGCTAGACTACCACGCTGAAAGAATATATTATTTGTTAACAAGACATTTTAGCTATACAAATAGCAAAGAAGCGTTCAGCATACTAAGTAATTTTGATGTTGCTGTTAAAAGTTTTAAATTGGTTCTCCCAACTGATTATAAACGAGCACTTTCTAATATTGATCAGATGCAAAAAATTAATACAGGAAATAAAGGGTAATATAAAAATATGGCAAAAGTTACAGGTTTTTTAGAGCATAATAGAAAAGATCGTCAGTACATTGATGTGAAACAAAGACTAAAAGGTTTCAAAGAATTTACTAAACCTTTAAATAAAACTGAATTGAAAAATCAAGCATCTAGGTGCATGGATTGTGGCATACCATATTGTCATTCTGGTTGTCCTGTGAATAATATAATTCCAGACTGGAATAATCTTGTTTATGAAGGAGATTTTAAGAGAGCTATTGAGGTTCTTCATTCAACAAATAACTTTCCAGAGTTCACTGGACGTATTTGCCCAGCGCCATGTGAAGCAGCATGTACTTTAAATATCGAAGATACGCCTGTAACAATTAAAACTATAGAGTGCTCTATAGTTGATAAAGCATGGAATAATGGTTGGATTAAACCAGCAATCGCTCTAAAAAAAATTAATAAGAGCATAGCAATTATTGGATCAGGTCCAGCAGGTTTAGCTGCCGCACAACAATTAGCTCGTATAGGTTATAAGGTTACAGTTTTTGAAAAAAATAAAAAAATTGGAGGTCTTCTCAGGTATGGAATACCTGACTTTAAGATGGAAAAGCATTTAATTGATAGAAGAGTTGAGCAAATGAGAAAAGAGGGTGTTATCTTTAAAACCTCAATTGAAGTAGGAAGTGATATAAGTCTAATGACAATAAAGAAGAAATTTGATGCCACGCTAATTACTATCGGTTCTGAAGAAGCAAGAGATTTAAATATTCCTGGAAGAAATGTAGAAGGAATTTATGCTGCAATGGACTTCTTGCCATTACAAAATAAAGCAGTTTCTGGAGAAATTAAAAATAATGAAGTTAAAATTAATGCAAAAGATAAGTATGTGGTAGTAATAGGAGGTGGCGATACTGGGTCTGATTGTATTGGAACATCTTTTAGACAAGGTGCTAAAAAAGTAACTCAGCTAGAGATCATGCCTATGCCTCCAAAAAAGGAAAATAAAGAACTGACTTGGCCATATTGGCCTCATAAATTAAGGACCTCTTCGTCTCAGGAAGAAGGAGCTATAAGAGATTGGTCGGTTATGACTAAATCCTTTGAAACGGTCAATGGAAAAGTAAAGGGATTAAAATGTGTTAAATTAGACTCTTCCTTTAAACCAATAAAAAATTCAGAATTTTTTATCAAAGCTGATATGGTACTTTTAGCTATGGGTTTTGTTCATCCTAAACATAAGGGTTTGTTAGATCAGTCTAAACTTAAAAAAGATGAAAGAGGAAATTTATTAGCAAATACTAAAAATTATAAGACATCGGAGAAGTCTATCTATGCTGCAGGTGATGCAAGAAGAGGTCAGTCATTAGTAGTATGGGCTATAAGAGAAGGAAGAGAAGCAGCTTCAGCTATACATGATTATTTGTCCTCTTGATAGTTTACTAAAATAGTCTATATTGTAAGTATGTTAAAGGTAACTAGGTTAGCTGATTACGCAGTTTCAATTATTTATGCGTTTAGTGGCTTTGAAAAGGAAATACTTTCTTCTCAAGATATCATAGAAAAAACTAAACTCCATAAAGCGACTGTTAATAAGCTATTGGCTCAATTAGTTAAAAAAAATTTTCTTGAGCCTTATCGAGGTACTAAAGGAGGATATAGATTAAAGAAGGGTCTTGATAATATTTCTATCAGAGATTTAATAGAGGCTATCGAGGGACCAGTTTTACTTACAGACTGCCTAAATAAAAATGCTAATGATTGTAATCTATTTAATGTGTGTAATACGAAAAATATATGGAGTTTTGTTAATATAGAAATAAATAATACTCTGGAAAAAATAAAGATTAAGGATATTAAAAATAAAAAATTTAATTATTAACAATTTAAAAATTAATACGGGAAGGTTATGACAACAAAAGAAACTGCAAAAATAGTTGAGGAAGTTGCTGATTACAAATATGGTTTCACAACAGATATTGAACAAGAGTTTGCTCCAAAAGGGCTAAACGTTGATGTAGTAAAGTTTATATCAAAGAAAAAAAATGAACCTCAATGGCTTTTAGACTGGAGATTGAACGCTTTTGATATGTGGAAAAAAAGAGGGCATGAAATGCCTAATTGGGCAAATCTAAAATATGATAATATTGATTTTCAAAACATACATTACTTTGCTGCTCCAAAATCAGATGAAGAAAAGCCAAAATCATTGGACGATATAGATCCTGAATTGCTTAGAGCTTATAATAAACTAGGTATTCCACTCAAAGAGCAAGAGTTTTTGGCTGGTATAAAAAATAGTCACAAAGTAGCAGTGGACGCAGTTTTTGACAGCGTTTCAGTAGCAACAACCTTTAAAGATGAATTAAGTAAGCAAGGTATCATTTTTTGTTCTTTTTCAGAAGCTGTGGAAAATCATCCAGAGTTAGTAAAAAAATATTTGGGAAGTGTTGTCCCTACAAATGATAATTTTTTTTCTAATTTAAACTCTGCAGTATTTAGCGATGGATCATTTGTTTATATCCCACCTAATGTAAAGTGTCCAATGGAGCTAAGCACTTATTTCAGAATAAATGCCGCAAACACAGGGCAGTTTGAAAGAACACTAATTATTGCTGATAAAGGATCTTATGTATCTTATTTAGAGGGATGTACAGCCCCTATGAGGGATGAGAACCAACTTCATGCGGCAGTAGTAGAATTAGTTGCCCTAGAAGATGCTGAAATTAAATATTCTACGGTACAAAATTGGTATCCAGGTGACAAAAATGGTAATGGAGGAATATATAACTTTGTCACAAAGAGAGGAACCTGTTTAGGTGATAATTCTAAAATTTCTTGGACTCAAGTGGAAACCGGCTCAGCAGTAACTTGGAAATATCCAAGTGTAATCCTAAAGGGTAATAATTCTAAGGGTGAGTTTTATTCAGTAGCATTATCTAATAACATGCAACAAGCTGATACTGGGACTAAAATGATACATTTAGGTAAAAACACCTCTTCCAGAATTGTATCTAAAGGAATTTCTGCCAGTAAAGGCCAACAAACTTATAGAGGATTAGTTAGTGTGTTTCCAAATGCAATTAATGCTAAGAACTTTACTCAGTGCGATTCTTTATTAATAGGAAATGATTGTGGCGCACACACCGTACCTTACATTAATGTTCGAAACGAACTTTCAGATGTAGCACATGAGGCAACTACTTCTAAAATTAGCGAAGAGCAACTTTATTATTGCAGACAAAGAGGTATAAGTGAGGAAGATGCAACAGCTTTAATAGTTAACGGATTTTGTAGGGAAGTATTGAAAAACTTGCCAATGGAATTTGCAGTAGAAGCAAAAAAATTATTGGAGTTAAGCTTAGAGGGCGCAGTAGGTTAAGTTATGTTAGAAATTAAAAATTTATCTGTATCTGTACAGAATAAAACTATTATCAATAACTTAAACTTAAAAATAGAGAAAGGTAAAAAAGTTGCGATAATGGGACCTAATGGATCTGGTAAATCAACATTATCAAATGTTATAGCAGGAAAACAAGGTTATGAAATTAATGAAGGACAAATTCTTTTTGATGATGTTAACATTTTTGACCTGGATCCGGAAGAGAGAGCAGCTAAAGGAATTTTCTTAGCATTTCAGTATCCTGTAGAAATACCAGGTATTGCCAACGCTTCTTTTTTAAGAACTGCTTTGAATTCTGTCAGAAAGTATAATGGTGAGAAAGATTTAAATACAAGAGAGTTTTTAGATGAATGTAAAGATTTGAGTAAAAAACTGAAGCTAGATACTAGTTTTTTATCTAGGGACTTAAATACTGGATTCTCTGGTGGAGAGAAGAAGAAAAATGAAATTTTTCATATGTTAATGATGAAACCCAAACTATGTATATTAGACGAAATAGACTCAGGATTGGATATAGATGCTTTAAAAGTAATATCTAATGGATTATTTCAATACAGTAATGAAAATAATAGTTTGCTTATCATAACTCATTATCAAAGGTTGCTGGATTATATTAAACCGGATGAAGTACATATTTTTAATGAAGGCAATATTGTTAAATCTGGAGATTACAGTTTGGTCGAAACTTTAGAGGAAAAAGGCTATCAGGAGTTTATCTAATTGTACTTGAAGGAATATATAGAAAAATTAAAAACAGGCAATTTTCTTGATGAAAAAAAATGGCTGGATCAAAACGCCATACTGGAAATTTTAAGTGAGAATATTCCAGACTCTAAAACCGAAGAATGGAAAAACTTTAGAACAAATCCAATAAAGGGAAATAGCTGGAAAATTCTTTTAGAAAAGCCGGCTAAAGATGTTTATCTTAAAAAAAATTATAGTAAATTACCTGATACTCTTTTTTTTATTGACGGACATTACATTCAAGAAGTTTCATCACTTAAAAAAAATAATGGTATTAACATTTTTTCTTTATCAGATTATATTTGTAAAAATCCGGAATTTAAAAATAATTTATTCAACAATCCTTCCAATTATGCAGAAAACAGATTATCAGGTATTCAAGATAAAAAACCAACTTACTTTATTTCACTCAATAGCTTATTAAGTTCAGGCATAGTTATTGAAGTTGAAAAAAATAAAAATATAAAAGAAAAAATAAATATAATACATAATTTTACTAACATGGACTCACAGGTAGTAATTAACCCTTACATTATAATTATTTGTAAAGAAGGTTCACAGGTTTCTTTTCAAGAGATTTCTCATAATTTTGACTTATGGAATAATACTTTGAAAGAGGTTTTTATTAGAAAAGATTCAAAATTAACCTTTGCTAGCTTACAAGAAAGAATATCAACTGGAATTAAAACGTCCGCATTCAATTGTCATATTGATGAGAACGCAGAACTAAATTTAAAAATATTAAATAGAGAAAGATCTAAAGAAGATATAAGAGTTTTTTTAAACAAAGAAAATTCTAAAACCAATATCTCAGGAATAGTTTTATCTAATAACAAAGACGAATCTGATGTATTTTGTAAAGTAACGCATAAAGGAAAGGACTCTAAGAGTGATCAAAAATGGAGACTTATTAGCGCTAAAACTAGTAAAACAGCTATCAATGGAAAAATTTGTGTTAACAAAAATGCGAAAGGGAGCGATGCTAGTTTTTATTCTAAGTCTTTATTGCTGAACAGAAAAGCTACATCTTTTTCTAAGCCAGAATTAGAAATATTAGAGGATGATGTCAAATGTAGGCATGGAGCATCTTTTGGAGAAATAGATAATAATATTCTGTTTTTCATGCAAAGCAGAGGTATTAAAAAAAAAGATGCCATAATTTTGTTGATTCGTGCTTTTATTAATGAAATAGGCCTAGATATTGATGATAATAATGAATTTAGTAAAAATATGATTGATGATTTTTTCAAACAAATAAAAGAAAATAATAATTTATATGAATAACATTAAAGAAAATTTTCCAATTTTAAATAAGAAAATAGACGGCAAAAAAGTAATTTATTTAGACTCTGCTGCCTCTTCGCAAAAACCTTACAGTGTTATTAATGATATAAAACACACTTATGAAAATAGTTATGCCAATGTTCACAGAGGTATATATAAATTAAGTCAAATTGCTACAGATAAATATGAAGCATCTCGAGAAAAAGTAGCAAAATTCTTAAATGCAAGTAGTTCTAAAGAAATTATTTTTACTAGAGGAGCCACTGAGGGAATTAATTTAATTGCAAGTTCATTAGCAGATAGTTTCATTAATAAAGAAGATGAAATTATAATCAGCACATTAGAACATCATTCAAATATTGTACCCTGGCAAATTGCAGCAAAAAAAACAGGTGCCAAAATAGTTGAGTTAAAACCTGATAGCGAGGGGAATATATCTGTAGCGGAATTAATAAAATGTATAACAAAAAAAACAAAAGTTATTTCTTTGCCTCACATTTCTAATTCTATTGGCTCTGTTTTGCCAATAAAAGAAATATGTTTAGAAGCAAAAAAAAGAGGTATTATAACTTTGGTTGATGGATGTCAGGCTGCTCCGCATGTAAGAATAGACTTAAGTGAAATTCAGCCAGATTTTTATGTTATTTCTGGACACAAGATTTATGGTCCTTCTGGAATAGGTGTTCTTTATGGTAGTAAGAATTGGCTTGAAAAGCTAAGTCCATACCAAACAGGGGGTGAGATGATAGATTTTGTTTCTATTCAAAAGTCGACTTTTGCAGACATCCCTAATAAATTTGAAGCAGGTACTCCAAACATAGTTGGAGCAATAGCTTTAGCCTCAGCAATAGACTTTATAAATAAAATTGGAATGAATAAAATTACTGAACACAGTGCCCACCTAACAAATATATTGTATGAAAAGTTGAAAAAATTAAGTTATATTAGAATAATTGGTGACCCTATAAAAAGACTTGGGATAATTTCTTTTTTAGTTGAAGGCAGTCATCCTCATGATGTTGCATTATTATTAGATAATAGAGGTGTATCTGTAAGAGCAGGTCACCACTGCGCTCAACCGGCTATGCGACACTTTAATGTGGAGACGACGTTGAGGGTTTCATTTGGAGTTTATAATAATGAGGAAGACATAGATAACTTTTTGATTAATTTGAAAGATATAGTAAAATACTTACAGTGATTATGAGTCAAAAAAAATTAAAAAATGACATAGTTGAAGCTTTACAAGGTGTTTATGATCCTGAAATACCTGTTTCTATATACGAACTAGGACTTATTTATGATATAATAATAAAAAAAGACAATAATGTTGATATAATAATGACTTTAACTACTCCTAACTGTCCAGAAGCTCAAAGTATACCTGAAAAAGTAGCTGATGTGGTTTCTTTGATAAACGGAGTAAATGAAGTTAAAGTAGAAATAACTTGGGAACCACCATGGACTCAAGATAATATGACTGATGCAGCAAAACTAGAATTAGGATTAATGTAAAAGGGTAGAATATGAAAAAAGAAATATCAGTAAATATTACACAAAAAGCATTGGATAAAGCTAAAGAGCTTGTAAGTTTAGATAACAACAGTATAGGATTGAGAATTGAAATTAAAAAAGGTGGGTGTTCTGGAATGACATATAACGTGGTTCATGCTAAAAATTTTCATGAGCAGGATGAGATTATTAAAAAAGATGGTGTTACTTTTGTGATTGATCCTAGTGCGATATTATTTATCATCGGTTCTACAATAGACTGGAAGGAAGATAAGTTTAAAAGAGGTTTTTCTTTTGAAAATCCAAATGAAACGGCCCGTTGT
>CACGBM010000030.1 GCA_902571315.1 Rhodospirillaceae bacterium | reverse complement strand
AATACCTATTTTAGCTTAATAGAACCTAGAAACCAATATCTTGAGGTGTTATCTTTCCCATCACTATTATTGCCTGAAGAAGTCTTTCCTGGGTTACCTGATAACGAATCGGCCCATCCCAATTTTAAACCATATTTTTGAGTGCTCAACAGGTCTAAAGATGCCCCCCATCCCTTTAAAGAATATTTATTAGGAGTAGTTAAATTTATGTTCAACAAATCGTTATACTGCTGAATAGTACCGTAGTCATAGAATACAGAAATAAACATATCTGTTTTCGGAAAAAAACTATATTCACTGGCATCATATTTTAAATCATAACTTATTTTTCTTCCTTCATCTCCACTAGCTTCTCCGGAAGGATAGGCTCTTATACCAGATACTCCGCCTAGGGTAAATTTTTCTGAACTGTCAAGGTTTTTATTACTTATTTGCGCAGCACCTAATACCTGAAGATCTAACTTATTAACGATTCGTTGTAATCTATAAAATTGGACGAAAGTTTTAGCATAATTTCCATTTGTTTTTGCTCCAGTTGAGGATTGATCAGTACTTAAATCAGTTGCAGAACCTGATAAATCTAGCGTACCAAAACTTTGATCTATACTAAACTGCGTGTACCCTCCACTCAAAAAATCATCTATATATTGTATACTCATATTTGTTTTATAGCTCTCTACATTTTTATCACTAGACACTACCCCAGTTGTTTCATTATAAAGATATTTCTTATTAATATCTTGTGAAATGAACAGTGCTCTTTTTGCTGTCCTTTCTATTGGGTAATTAAAATTGATCGCAAATGTTTGGGCGTCTCCTTGTGACATTGGCTCTGTTTTTAACTCTTTTGCTATATTGTAATTTAAGTCATTAATAGAAATACTCGCTCTGATGCCATCTCTTCCTAATGGAAAATTGTAAGAAACACCATTTAAGTCAAAATTCTTTGATGTTGAATAAGTTTTTCTATATATTATCTGATCTCCTGCTTGCGAAGGGTTATTTACATACAATGTTCCTGTTAATCTATTTTGCCCAGTATATCTGTTTCCATAATTATCCATATTAATGCTACCAGAAAGGATAGGACCCTCCTCAGCCTCTATTACCACTCTTGAAGAATAAGGATCGTCTCCTTTCTTAAGAGATACTTTTGCTTTAATTCCGGGAACATCATTTAAATTTAATATAGACCTCTCTAAGTTTTGGATAGTAAGCCTTCCATCTAACCCTTCTATAAAATAGCTGATAGGTAAATTGTCCTTTAGCCTTAAATTATTTTTCTTTAGCTCAAAAGGCTCTTTACCGTCAAGCTTTCCCTCAGTAATAAAAATCTCTATTATTCCTCCTTTTACCTCTTGTTCTGGGATAAAAGCTTGTGCCAAAAAATACCCTTTATCTCTAAAGAAATCCTGAACTTTTTTTGCGATTAGCTGTATTTCAGAAAATGTTAACTGTTTATTAATCTTTTCTTTTAGTATCTCTAATATTTCCTCATCACTAATACCATTTTTCTTTCCTACTAACCTAAAACCTTTAACTAGTAATTTCTCACCATTTTGGACTGGCTCTCCATTTATAAAGTTACTTTCATCAGGAATAATTTTCGGTAATTTATTGAATTTATTTAATTCATTTTCGAAATTTAGCAACGTACCTGAATTAGGTACAGCTTTTAAATAAAGACTATTAAAAAAAAGACAAAATAATATAGTAAAATACAGAATATTGATTTTCATGAGCTTATAAATTTTTTCTATTGTTTATTAGCTCATCTACAGCACTGGGGTCTGCCAATGTACTAATGTCTCCTAATTCCTCTGTTTCATTTGCAGCAATTTTTCTTAATATTCTTCTCATAATCTTTCCCGACCTTGTTTTTGGAAGATTAGGAGCCCATTGAATTTTCTCAGGCTTTGCAATAGGGCTAATTAGAGTACTTACAGTTTTCAAAAGTTCTTCATAGAGCTCTTGGTTCCCTTCAATCCCTACTTTTAATGTAACATATGCATAAATTCCTTGTCCTTTAATATCATGAGGAAACCCAACCACTGCAGCCTCAGCTACAGTCTCATGAGAAACTAAAGCACTCTCTATCTCTGCAGTTCCTAATCTATGCCCAGATACATTAATAACATCGTCAACTCTTCCTGTAATCCAATAATATCCGTCATCATCTCTTCTAACACCATCTCCGGTGAAATAAACGTTATCAAATGTTGAAAAATATGTATCAATAAACCTCTGATGATCTCCATACACTGTTCTCATTTGACCTGGCCAACTATCAGTTATAACTAAATTTCCTTCTGCCATGCCTTCCAAAACTGTAGACTGGTTATCTACAATTGACGGGTGAATACCAAAAAATGGTAAAGTCGCTGAGCCTGGCTTCATATCAGTAGCTCCTGGCAAAGGAGAAATCATTATTCCTCCTGTTTCAGTTTGCCACCAAGTATCCACTATTGGACACTTTTCTTCCCCGACTACCTCATAATACCATTTCCAAGCTTCTGGGTTTATTGGCTCTCCAACTGTTCCAAGCAATTTTAAACTATTCCTGCTAGTTTTTTTAACTAATTCATTTCCTTCTTTCATAATCGCCCTTAAAGCTGTAGGAGCTGTATAAAAAGTATTTACATTATGTTTATCACAAATTTCCCAAAATCTTGAAGCATCAGGGTAATTAGGCAAACCTTCATAAATTAATGTAGTAGCAGCATTAGCTAAAGGTCCGTATACTATGTAAGAATGCCCTGTAATCCAGCCGACATCTGCTGTACACCAATAAATATCATCTTCTTTGTGGTTGAACACATATTCATGAGTAATAGAAGCATAAACCAAATATCCCCCAGAGGTATGTAGAACACCCTTGGGTTTTCCTGTTGACCCAGATGTATATAATATAAAAAGAGGATCTTCAGCATTCATTTCTTCTGGCTTACAATCTTCATCAACTTTATTTTTTTCTTCATGCCACCATAGATCTCTATTTTGATCAAATTCTATATCATTGCCTGTTCTCCTAATAACTAACACATTTTTAACTAAGTCAGTTTTGGTAAGTGCTATATCTACATTAGTTTTGAGAGGGAAAACTCTTCCTCCTCTAAGTGATTCGTCGGCAGTAATGACAAATTCAGATTTGCAGTCTATAATCCTGTCAGAAAGAGCTTCAGGAGAAAAACCACCAAAAACGACCGAATGAATTGCACCTATTCTAGCACAAGCAAGCATCGCATATACAGCTTCAGGTATCATTGGCATATAAATAGTGACCCTGTCACCCTTATTAACATTATGCTTCAATAAAACATTAGACATCAAACATACTTCTTTATGTAATTCAGAATAAGTAATTTTTTTTACATCTTCAATATTGTCTCCCTGCCATAGCAAGGCAACTTTATCGCTATTATTTTTTAAATGCCTATCGATGCAGTTAACCGATACATTTAAAGTTCCGTCTTCGAACCATTTGATATAAAGGTCCTTCTTATTAAAGCTTATATCCTTTACTTTTGAAAAGTTTTTTATCCAATTGATTCTCTTAGCATGTTTTTTCCAGAAGCCTTCCGAATCATTTATAGATTCATTATACATTTTGGTATATTCATCTTTATCAACTAATGCATCACTAGCAAAGTTTTCTAAAACTTTGTAAATATCTTTCATTCCTAATTTCTCCGTAAAGTGTATTTTATGATTTATTGAGCCATTTTGCAAATAATGTCCCACTCTTTTAAACTTACAGGAAGAACTGATAGCCTATTTTGTTTTAACATTATAAAATTTGTTAGTTTATTATTTTGTTTTATATCTTTTAAGCTTACACCTTTATCTAAGGTTTTTAAAGCTTTTACAGTTACCATACCAAATCTTTCAGTTTTATCTGAAGGATCAGGTATATATTCCTTAATTACTTCAACTATGCCGACAATTTTTTTTTCTGTTACAGAGTGATAAAAAAAACCTTGGTCACCTATTTTCATCTTTTTCATATTGTTTGAAGCTTGATAGTTTCTAACACCATCCCAGCCTTCACCTTTTTCACCTCTTTTTAATTGATCTTGCCATGACCAACTACTGGGCTCACTTTTAAAAAGCCAATAATTCATAAATACACCCCTTCTCTATATTTTGAATGCTAATAAAGTAATTTTATTTTATTGTAAAATTGAAATGGTTTCCAATATTAAGTTTTTAATTTCTCTAAAACTAATAATTATTTTTCTTATTAATAAAAATTAAACTTTTAGCTTTTTTACCAATTTCTCTATTTTTTGACAAAATCACTCCTAGTCTTCTATTATTCCATGCCTTAGGTTTTCCAAACAATCTTATATCAACATCATCCAACTCTAATGCTTTTTCTATACCTGAAAATTTATAATCAAAATTTTTGTCTTCAAATCCGTTTGCTTTAATAACAGTGCTGTATCCTTCTCGTAGCATTAAAATATTATTAATAGGATAAGATAGAATTGCTCTTGCATGCAAATCAAACTCAGAGAGATTTTGTGTGTACATAGTTACCATTCCGGTATCATGAGGTCTAGGACTAAGTTCACTAAAAATTATATCTTCTGTAGTAATAAAAAACTCTACTCCAAATAATCCATTTCCCCCGAGGTCTTTAGTAATTTTCTCTGCGATGTACTTTGCTTTAGATAAGAGATTCTGGTTTATATTTTCAGGTTGCCAGCTTTCAATATAATCTCCTTGTTCCTGCTGATGTCCAATAGGAGGACAAAATATAGTATTAGAATTACTTTGCCTAATTGTTAGAAGAGTTATTTCAGATATAAAATTTATAAACTCTTCAACAATAACCTTAACTCTGTCTCCTCTCATATTCTTCGTTGCATTTTCCCAAGCTAAAGGAACATCTTCTTTAGTTTTAATTAGTGTTTGCCCTTTTCCAGAAGAGGACATAACTGGCTTAACAATACATGGAAGCCCTATAGTTTTTATAGCTTGATCTAATTCGACCAAACTATGCGCATATCTATACTTAGCAGTTTTAATACCTAACTCTATTGCTCTATCTCTAATAGCGTCCCTGTTCATAGTTAAATTTACTGCTTTGGCGCTTGGCACTACAGTAATACCTTTTTTCTCAATATTAAGAAGTTCTTCAGTTCTGATAGCTTCTATTTCTGGAACAATGAAATCAGGCTTTTCTTCATCAACAAGGTTTGCTAATTTTTTTGCATCCAACATATCAAGAACTACTGACCTATCTGCTACTTGCATTGCTGGGGCATTTTCATATTTATCACACGCAATGACCTCACATCCAAGTCTTTTTGCACTAATGGTAAACTCTTTTCCTAGTTCACCGCTACCTAACAATAAAATTTTTTTCATAATGGTCTTATTAAATTATGTTATTATATGATAATTAGTAAAATATTAAATTGATTAATTAATTATGAAAAATTTATCAGAGGCAACTGAGTTTGCACAAAAGTTAATAATAAAAAAGTCTGTAACTCCAAATGACGATGGGGCAATTAATATACTAAAGCAAAAACTTTCAAAAATAGGTTTTAATAATATTGATCTACCATTTGGCTCTAAAAAAAACGATGACCTAATTCTTAATTTATTTTCAATTAATAAATCTAAAAAATTAAATAGTAATACGCTTTGCTTTGCTGGTCATACTGATGTTGTACCAGAAGGTGATTCTAAAAAATGGAAATTTGATCCATTTTTAGGAAAAGTATCAAATGGTAAACTTCATGGAAGAGGGGCCTCTGATATGAAAGGTGCTATTGCTGCCTGGGTAATGGCCTGCAACAATATTTTAAAAAAGAATAAATTAAATATTTCTTTAGCTTTATTAATTACTGGAGATGAGGAAGGAGTTGCTACTAATGGAACCATTAAAGTAGTTCAATATTTAAAACAAAAAAAAATTAAAATAAGTCATTGCATTGTTGGAGAGCCAACCAACCCAAATTATATTGGAGAAATGATTAAAGTGGGCAGAAGGGGAAGTCTCTCATTTTCTATTGAAACAGTAGGAAAGTATGGGCATGTTGCATATCCTCATTTGGCAAAAAACCCAGTTACCAGTTTGATTCATATTTGTAACAGACTTAATAAAATAAAATTAAACTTAAAAGCTAAGAATTTTCCTCAGACTAATTTAGAAGTTACCTCCATAGATACTGGGAATCCAACAAGTAATGTTATTCCTAACAGTTGTAAAGCCTTAATAAATATAAGATATAATACATGCTACAGTGAAAGATTACTTTTAAAAAAAATAAAAGCTTATTTTTCAGAAGTACCATGTACTGTAAAATTGAAGGTTATATCCAGCAATAAACCATTTTATACTGATTCTGATAAATTTTTATCTTTGCTTAAGAAGTCTATATATAAAGTAACAAAAAAAAATCCAACTCTTTCTACTACTGGAGGGACATCAGATGCAAGATATATAAAAGATATATGTCCTGTTTATGAATTTGGATCAGTTGGAAAAACCATGCATCAAATTAATGAAAACATAAATATTAAAGATTTAGAGAACCTTCAAAAAATATATGAAGATTTAATATTATCCTACGATAGGATTTACGGCTGAAATTAATAATAAACTTTATATAAGGTAAGTCCATTAGACGGTGCAGTAACTCCTGCACTCGCCCTTTTTTTTTTCTGCAGAATCGTTTTTAGGGCTTCTGGATTTTTCAAACCAATTCCAACGTCCTTCAATGTTCCCGTCATAATTCTTACCTGATTGTACAAAAAAGATCGAGCAGTAAAAGCTAATGTTATTATATTTTTTTTTTTATTTATTACAATCTTGTCTAAGGTTTTGATTGGAGATTGGGCCTGACAACCTGAAGATCTAAAAGATGAGAAATCATGATTTCCTAAAAGGTATTTAGATGCTTTTTTCATATCAACAATATTTAATTTTTGAGAAACCCACCATGTATTATATCCATGCATAGGGCTTCTGGATTGACTATTATAAATCTTATATTTATAAGTCTTTCTCTTTGCGCTAAACCTTGCATTAAAATTAGCATCTACTTTATTAACTTTCTTTATACTTATATCTTTACCAAATTTTTCTTTAGATATATAAAAGTTTAGACCAAAAAGAATATTCTTAATTTTTAGTTTCTTTAATATATCTAAATGTGCTACCTGAGCTTCAGCATGTACACCCGAATCAGTTCTTCCTGCAACTGTTATATCTATTTCGTTTTGCAAAAAATTTTTAGCTGCTTTTTCAATAGTTCCTTGAATAGAATAACCTTTTTTTTGTTTTTGCCATCCTATGAAATTTGTTCCCTTATATTCAATTGTTAACTTATACCTTGCCATTAATTTTTGTTATTATATCACGTAAATTATACTTTTGTATTTTGCCAGTTGATGTTCTTGGCAAACCTTGAAATATTATTCTTTTTGGCATTTTAAAACCAGCTAAATATTTTCTGCAAAAATTTAAAATTAAATCAGATGTTAATAAACTATTACTTTTTTCTACGAATGCACAAGGTACTTCTCCCCATTTTTTGTCCTTCATACCGATTACTGCACAATCTTTAACGTAAGGATGTCTCATTATTACTTTCTCAATTTCAATAGAAGATATGTTTTCTCCTCCTGAAATAATTATGTCCTTAGACCTATCTTTCAACTCTACATAGCCATCTTCATGCCTTACGGCTAGATCTCCAGTATGAAACCAACCTCTTTTGAAAGCTGCTTTATTAGCAGGCTCATTATTAAAATATCCTTTCATTATTATATTACCTTTAAAAAAAACTTCTCCTAATGATTTACCGTCCCTTTTTACTGGCTTCATATTTTTTGGATTAAAGACTTCTAAAAAATCTAATGACGGATAATTAACGCCCTGTCTAGATTTTAATATAGCTCTTTTACCAGAAGACTTTATTGAATTCCATTCTGGCTTCCACTCACAAATCACGGCAGGACCGTAGCTTTCTGTTAAACCATAAACATGAGTAACTGCAAAGCCACTTTTTTCAACTTCTTCTAACACGCTAGGAGGTGGTGGTGATGCAGCAGTCATAACATTTATAATAGCCTTATTTTTCTTGTACTTTTTATTTTCTATGATCATTTGTAAAATTATTGGAGCTCCACATAAATGCGAAACCCTGTTTTTATCTATAGATTTCATAATTTCTTTTCCATCAAATTTATTAGTACAAACCTGTGTCCCAGCTAAGGCAACAATGGTCCATGGAAAACACCAACCATTACAGTGAAACATAGGAAGGGTCCATAAATAAATAGGGTGATATCCCATTTTCCAAACCATTTGATTATTTAAACACATCAAATGTGCTCCTCTATGATGGTATAGAACTCCTTTAGGTTCTCCTGTGGTTCCAGATGTATAATTAAGTGTTATGGCATCCCATTCGTCTTTAGGATAATAATCTGATTGAGCATTGATTTGAGAAAGACTAATTCTTGAAAGGAAATTTTCATAGTTATCAATATTATTCAATTTATGATTTTTAATATCATTCACTATTATTAATTTTATTTTTATTTTTTTTGATAAACTCATAACTAAATCTTTATAATCTTCATGAAATATCAAAACCTTTGATTTACTATGCTTTAATATAAATTCTATACTTCTTTTTTCTAATCTTGTATTTAAAGAGTTTAATATTGCTCCGCTCATAGGTACTCCAAAATGCATTTCTATCATCTCCGGAACATTAGGTAACAATACACTTACAACTTCCTCGCTTTTAATTTTAATTTTTTTTAAAGCTAAAGCCAACATTTTACATCTTTCGTAAAGTTCAAAGTATGTAGCTTTTCTTTTTCCATATATCCAAGCTATTTGTTTTGGAAATATATTTTTTGTTCTGTATAAAAAAGATAAAGGTGTTAATGGAACAAAGTTGGATTTATTTTTATTTAATTGAGAGTTCATATTATAATAATTTTGCTTTGTATGGCGCCCCTGAGAGGATTCGAACCCCTAAATCATGATCCGTAGTCATGTGGTTTATCCAGTTAGCCTACAGGGGCAAAAAATATAAATTATTTAATTACAAATAGCAGAAAAAGCTAATCTTTTAAATGTTGTATTTATACAACACAAATATTTATGAATTATTATTATCCTCTCTAAGTATTGATTTATTGATGTGAATAAGTATTATATTAAGTTTAAAGGATTGGTATTATGATTATAAATCAATTTAAATATTTTTTAGTTTTTGTATTTACTATTTTATTAGCTAGTTGTTCCTACAACGATCTCACTGATTTATGGCCTTCAGGTGATGATGTTGAAGAGGAAATTGTAATTAGAGAAATACCAGAAGAATCTTTTGATCCGGAAGATACTGAAGAGATTACTATTACTGAGATCCAAGACT
>CACGBM010000029.1 GCA_902571315.1 Rhodospirillaceae bacterium | reverse complement strand
TTTTTATAAAGATCCTGAAAAACTAAATTTAGAATGTAAAAAAGAAGTTAAAGTTTTAGAAAATATTATAAATAAAAAAGTTAAAATAATTAGCTTTCATCGACCTAGTAAAAAAATATTAAATATGAATAACAAAATAGCTGGTTTAGAACACACTTATATGAATAAGTTTGTTGATGATATTTTTTATTGTTCTGACTCTCAAGGTCTTTGGCGTTATAGTAATCCTTATAACATGATAAATCATAACATAAGTAACAAAAAATTTATATTACATTTATTGCTTCACCCTATTTGGTGGACAACGCCAAATAATTTAAGACCTGCGGAAAAGGTTGATTTACATATTAAAAAAAAATATACTTTAATAATGGAGTTAGCTGCAAAAAATTGCAAACCTTACTCAAAATTTCTAAATATTAAAAAAAGAGATTAAAATAATAAAAAAAAATCATAAATATATTTTAGGCATTCATGATGGTCACAATTGCGGTGCTACAGTAGTATTTGATGGTAGGGTTTTATGTTCAGTACTAGAAGAACGTATTACCAGGCGTAAGAATGAAGTAGGTTATCCTAAAAAAGCGATAGAAGAATGTTTAAAAATCTTAAATATAGACCCTCAGGATTTTGAAAAAGTAATTATTGCCTCTAATTTTATGCATAGTGCGTCATATTTGAGAGATTTAGAACCCTGGTATTTAGTAGGACTTAAAGATCAGGAAAAGGACAAAAAAGTAAGTACTGAATATCAAAAAAAGCTATTCTTTCAGAGAAAAGAAGAAAGGGTTATAAATGTAGTCAAGCATTTAAGCATTGATCCTTCTAAAATTAGTTTTATTGAACATCATTTAGCTCACTTAGCAGCTGCTTATTACACTGCAAATAATATTACTCCTAATAAGCCTATATTAGGCTTTACATGTGATGGTGCAGGAGATGGTTTATCTGCAACTGTATCCATTTGTAAAAATAATAGCATTAAAAGAATAAGATCTACAGATAGACATGCGTCATTAGGAAAAATTTATTCGAGAATTACAATGATGCTAGGAATGAAACCTTGGGAGCATGAGTATAAAATTATGGGACTTGCTCCTTATGCTGATGAAAAAATAGCTAATGAAGAAGCAAAAAAACTTCATCATTTATTAAAATTAAGTAGAGATGGTTTAAGCTTTAAGCTTAATACAAATCTTTCAACTAATTATTGTTATTATTATTTAAGAGATGCTTTTGAGAGGGTAAGGTTTGATAATATTGCTGGAGCTGTTCAGAAATTTACAGAAGAAATACTAGTAAAGTGGGTTAAAGCAGCTATAAAAAAAACAAATATTAAAGATATAGTTTGCGGAGGAGGAGTTTTTATGAATGTAAAAGCTAATATGCTTATTCAAAAAATTCCAGAGTTAAATTCAATGTATGTAATGCCAAGTGCTTCAGATGAGTCATTGTCAATTGGAGCTGCCTTACATTATTTCTATAATAGCAAAAAACTTTTCAATAATATTAATGGCAGAATGCATAATTTATATTTAGGAAGTGAAATTAAGGAAGATGAACTAAAAAAAATACTTCTGAACGTAAAAAATAAAACAGATTTTACCATAAGGGAAAACCCAGACTTTGATGATGTTATTGGTGATCTTTTGAATAAGGGAGAAGTAGTGGCCTTATGTAGAGGAAGAGCAGAGTGGGGCGCAAGGGCATTGGGAAATAGATCTATAATTGCGAAAGCTAACTCACGATCAATCGTAGAAAAAATAAATAGCCAGATTAAAATGAGAGATTATTGGATGCCTTTTGCGCCTACAATATTAGATAAAAAATTTTCTCAATGTATAGAAGACAAAAAAAATATAAAGCCTGAGTTTATGACATTTGCACTACCTACTAAGAAGAGTGCACACAAGAACCTAGAGGGTGCAACTCACCCATCTGATAAAACATGTAGACCACAAATAATGCGTAAAAAAATCAATGATAAATTTTATAGTATTTTGAATAGGTACTGTATTAAATATAAGCAGTATGGTGTATTGCAAACTTCATTCAATATTCATGGAGAACCAATTGTAAATAATGCTAAAGAAGCGGTTTCAACTTTGAAAAGATCTGGTTTAAAACACTTAGTTCTAGAAAACTATTTAATCTCAAAAAAGTCTAAATAGGTTTTTCAGTGAACTTTGAAAAAAAGTTATTTAAAAGTAATCAAAATTAGTATCATGGTATAAGTTAATGAAAAAAATTTTTTTATATGACTCTGGATCAGAAGATATTTATTCCAGTCAACTGGCTTTAGCTTATAAACTTTTAAAAAAGAAAGATAAAGATTTAAAGTTTATAGATACTAACTCAGTTGAACCTGAATATATAAATGAATACGATATAGTTATTTCTAGTAATTTATCTAAAACATTTGAAAATTATGCAAAAAAAAAAAAAATAATTTTAATTTATTTTGATAAATTCGAGAAAAAAAATCAATGTGATATTATAATAGATTATAAGTATGATATCACTAATCATGATTTTACTGGTGATAATTATAAAATTAATAAAAAACTTTATTCTAATTTTAATTTTGCCTTATTGTTTGATGTTATTGTCGTTTTAAAATGGGACTCCAGCTTTTGGGGGTATCCAGTGTGCTTAGTTACTTCTAGAAAATTAACAGATAATATTATTTATAGGATTAATAAGTTTGTTAAAAAAAATAAAGTTAAATTAATTCAATATTTATGTAACTGCCATGATAGAAAAAGCGTAAGTTTAGCTGAACAAAACAGATTTGCATTTAAAGACATTAGATTAACTTTTGAAAAAGATTTAAGATATAGTAAGGTAGCAAAAAATTCATTAAATAAAAACTTTAAAATAGCAAAAAGTAAAGATGTGAAGCAAATATATAAAATATCTGACTCTATTTATAAAGATAGTAGATATTATTTTGATCAAAACTTTGATAAAAAAAAAGTACAAGAGTTCTACAATTTATGGCTATACAAAGCTGTAAAAAATTTATTTGATAATTTATGTCTTATTTATTGTAAAAACAATAAGCCAATTTCTTATTGCACTCTTAGATATAAAAATAATAATGAGGCGGTTATAGGTTTATTTGGTGTAAGTAAAGAATTAAATGGTAAGGGAATTGGAACAAAATTAATTAATAAAGTGGTTTCTTTTTTGACAGCTAAGGGCTACAAAAAAATCACTGTTGTTACACAAGGTAGAAATTTATATGCACAAAGACTCTATCAAAAAGCAGGTTTTTTTACTATAGGTACTGAATTATGGTATCATAAATGGATTTAAAGATAGCTTTCAATGAAGTATTTTAGTCAAAGCGTAGAAATTAAAAAAATACACACAAAGCTCAGTAAAACTAATAATTGGGTAAAATTAAAGAGCTCAAGCAGTTTAGTTTTGTTTAGAGGTTATATTCATAATTTTTCTAAAAAAGATTTATTAACAAAAGCAGCAAAATTAAATAAAAATAATGTATCTAGTTTTTTAAACTTTATAGATGGTCATTTTTGCTTGATAGTTATAAAGAAAGGCTTTGCTTTTGTTGCTGTAGATAAGATTAGATCAATTCCAATTATATACACTGTACACAAAAAAGAATTAATTTTATCTGATTGGGGAAAAGGTATCTCAAAGATAGTTAAGTTGAAATTAAAAGATATAGATTTTTTTTCTAGCAAGCTTTTTGCTTTATCAGGATATAGCTTTAATCAAAATACATTATATAAAAATATCAAGCAAATTAACCCAGGAAGTTTTCTGATAATTGACAAAAGTAAAATAGTACAAAAAAATTACTATTCGTGGAGGCCATGGAATTTAACTGAAGATGATAAAAAACTACAAACCCTTAAACTTTTAAATGAAAAGATTATAAAGAAGCTCATAAAAAGTTGCAAAGGTAGGCAAATAGTCATTCCTTTATCTGGAGGGCTTGACTCAAGGTTTATAGCAGCTGGCCTTAAACACTTTGGTTATACTAATGTAGTGAGTGTTAGTTATGGAATAAAAGGAAATAAAGATTCTTTAATTGCACAAAAAGTAAGTAAAAAGTTAGGTTTAAAATGGATTTACGTAAAATATACGTCAAAAAAATTTAAAGATGCTTTTTACAGTGATGATTATCAGAAGTATTTAAATTATTGTGATAGCTTTACCTCTATTCATTTTGCAGGGGAATATTTGATGCTTAAAAGTTTGAAAAAAAATAACCTGATTGATAGGAATGCAATTATAGTCAATGGACAATCAGGAGACTTTATATCAGGTAATCATATGCCAAAAAACTTACCTAAAGATGTTTTGACTATTAAAAATAGAGTACATAACATTTCTAATGAGTATGCTAAAAACCATTATAAACATTGGAAATCCTTGATAGATGAAAATCTTTATGAAGCGATTTTTACTTATGTTGAAGAGATGATAAATCAATTAGGTGGGTTGCCTAAAAAAGCAAATGAAGATTTTAGTGTAGTAGAATATATAGAATTTATAAACAGGCAATCAAAGTATGTAATAAATGGACAACGTAATTATGAATATTTTAACTTTGATTGGCGTCTACCACTTTGGGATGATGAATATCTAAAGTTTTGGGCTAAAGCTAACTATTCGGAAAAAATAAATCAAAATTTATATGTCAAAGCTTTATTTGATAGTAATTGGGGAGATGTTTGGACCAATATAGACATTAATCCATTAATAATAGCCCCAAGATGGATTATTCCTGTAAGATTATTGGCTAAGTTTATATTTATTCCATTCGGAAAAAAAAAATGGCATTTGTTTGAAAGAAAGTTCTTGGATTATTTTATGACCTCTACCTCTTGTTATGGTCCTTGGAGTTATAAAAAAATTGTGACGGACAAGAGAGGACATCATAGCCCAATAGGGTGGTTAATTGAAGATTATTTGAAAAATAAGGGAATGAATTGGAAGGGTGAAATTAGTTAAAAGTTATGGGTATAAAATTTGATTTTATTAGATAAAAATTTTATTAAGGTTTCTGCTCATCAACCTAACTTTATACCTTGGGTAGGTTTTTGGCATAAGTTACTACATTCTAATGTATTTGTAATTACTACAGGAATGCAATATGTAAGAAGAGGTTTTAGTAATAGAGTAATAATGGGAGATAATAATTCATGGGCTACAGTACCAGTCAAGGCAGATTTTATTGCTTTTAATAAAATAAAAATAACTGACTTAACGGCAGTGAGACAAATAGGAAAAAGAATTTTACATTGGTCAAAACAAAAAAAATATTTATTTAGTTATAGGTTAGAGCCAATTATTGAGAAATTAATTAATATTGAAGATAAAAGTTTGAGCTCACTTAATGTAGATTTAATAAAAATAATACTTAAAATACTTGATCATAATAATACAGAAATTATTGTAGATAATAGAAACTGGAAAGTAGAAAGTAAGTTGGATATAGTGTTTAGTCTTTTGAAAGAAAATGGAGATATATTTTTGAGTGGCCCTACTGCAGAAAAATATCTTGATAAAAATAATTCTACAGAGCTTAAAAAAAAAATAGTTTTTCAGAAATTAATTGGAAACATAAAAAACGAAACAATATTACATGCAATTGCGTTCTATGAAAAGCCAATAGACTATATCTTTAATTCTGCTGAATGGAAGTATATGGAATAATATATGGAGTTAAAAAATTAGTTTTTTGACATAAATTGCTAATATATTAATTTAAGATTATGATAAGATTACATAATAAATTATTCCAAAATGAAACTGTCAAGAAAACAAATTTTAGATTTCAATAAATTAGGTTATTTAGTATTAGATAACGTATTTTCTAATAGGGAGTTACAAGAGTTAAAAAGCTCCATAAAAAATATATTACTGATTGAAATGTCTAAATTAAAAACAAATGAAAAAAAGCAAAGCAGAGTAAAAGATTCCACCAATATTTTTTCATCAGCACCAGTTAAAATAGCTAATTCAAGTAATTCTAATTTAACTAGTTTAGCTGATACAATATCAGAAAGTATTCAATTCAAAAGAATTGTAACTAGTAAAAAAATTCAATTAATTGTAAACAGGCTTTTAATGAAAAAGAAAGATAATCCTCTTTATGGCTATATAAATAGGTGCAGAATAAATTTAGCTAAAGATTCCAAGGCTGAATTGGGTTGGCATAGAGAAATTTTTCAAACTATTCCTAGATCATCTTTCATACAGATATGGGCACCGTTAATTCATAATACTAATAAAAAAAATGGATCCCTACAAATAATTCCAAGAAGCCATGTTCAAATTCTTCCAAAACCTAAATGGGCATCTAATAAAAACCTTGTTAGCAAGGTATTTTATTCGTCAGATATTCTACGTAATTTTAATGCAAAAGATATTTCATTAAAGTTAGGGCAGGCTATTTTCTTTTCAGGTAGGCTTTTACATAAATCTGGTCAAAATAATTCTAATAATCCTAGATATTCAGTTGTTGGATTATATCATAATATTAGTGATGAAAACTTTATTCCTCCAAAAGCTAGCTTTTCTTACAGAGGAGAAACACCTAAGGAATACTTTGATAGTTTTCATAAGAAATTATGAAAAAAAGAGTACTATGTATTGATCACGAAGGAGGTTTTGGAGGATCATCTAGAAGTTTATTCTATTTAATACAAAATATAATACAGATAGATAAAAACATCACTTTTGAGGTGTGGTGCAAAAAACGTGGGCCTATTCAAGAGATGTATAAAAGAATAGGAATTCAATGTATAGTAAAAGAGGATATTCGAACACATTCTACTTTATATAGGTTTAGCAGAAATTTTTATGGCTTTTTCCTAACTTTTTTTTCTTTAATAAAGAATAAAAAATTTATTTTTAACTCAACTGATATTATTAATAATAATTACGATTTAGTACATTTTAATCATGTAAATTTATACCTATTAGCTTTGGCATTAAAAATTAATACAAAAATACCTTTTACGTTTCATATTAGAACGAGTCTTGAAAATTTGTATGAAGGTAATATTGAAAGTTCATTAGCAAAAAAAATAAATCAACTTACATCTTATTATTTAGCTAAAATGCAGACTTTAATTATTTCGAAAATAACTAAAGGGTTAGTATTTATTAGTGAAAATGAAAAACAATCCTTTTTAAATATTACAAAAAATATTAATAATAGTGTAATTGCGCATAATATTTTTATAAAGAAAAAAAATATTAAAAAAGATAAAGAGCTTGATAAATTAAAGAAGTTTAAAATTTTAGCATTAGAAAATTATAGCTGGTCAAGAGGCACTGATAGGTTAATTGAAGTTGCAAAAGAATTTAAAGAAATGGGAAAAACTAAATTTATATTTATTATAGCAGGAAATATGGCACTAAATTCAAGTCAGGTTAAAACACTTAGTTTACCAAAAAAAAAAAATAATTTAGAATATTTAGTAAAAGTTAATGATTTACAAGGTTACTTTAAGTTTTTAGGACCAATAAAATCTCCAGATGCAACCCTAGCTAACAGTGATATTTTAATTAGTTTAACTAGAAGAGTTGGTCCTTGGGGTAGATCAATAATAGAAGCCATGAGTTCAGGT
Source organism: Rhodospirillaceae bacterium (assembly GCA_902571315.1). Lineage (GTDB taxonomy): Bacteria > Pseudomonadota > Alphaproteobacteria > TMED109 > TMED109 > TMED131. Next base: position 1,869 of record CACGBM010000029.1, on the reverse strand, counting down.
CTACCAGTTTTAGCTACTGGAAATAATAAAGGTTTTATAAATAAAAAGAATGGTATTTTTATTAAAAATTATAATTCTAGAACAATTGCACATGAAATTATAAAATTATATACGAACAAAAATAGATATAGAAAAATGTCAAAAGAGGCACAAAATAGCATAAACTCTATCTGTAACAGTAAATTAAATACAAAAATAGTATTAAAATTTTGGAATAATATACTAAATTAATTATTAGGATAATTAATATATGAAAATTAAGTTTATAAATCATGCAAGCGTATTGATTAGTGTTAATGGTGTTAATTTAATATCAGACCCTTGGTTGTTTGGAAGTACTTTTTATGACGGATGGTCACTGATATCAAAATCATGTCAAGTTGACTGGGGAAAGATTGATTATGTATGGATAAGTCATGAACATCCTGATCATTTTCATGTGCCTTCGATTAAAAGTATACCTGAAAAGTATAAAGCTAATATTACTTTCTTATATCAATCAACTATGGATAATAAGGTGAATAATTGGCTAAAGTCTCAGAGTTTTAAGGTTAAGTTACTTCCAAATTTAAAGAAAATCAAAATTGCTCCTAATGTTCTTATTAAATCTGGAAAAACGCCGCAAGATGACTCTTGGCTTTTAATTGATGATGGTAAAACAAAGTTTTTAAATTTAAATGATTGCGAGACAAAATCTAAACAATTTAAATTTATTATGAAAAAGTTTGCAAAAGAAATAGGAAGAGTGGATATTTTGGCTTCACAGTTTGGATTTGCAAGTTATTTGGGCTATAATCAAACTATTAGAAAAAAATCTGCTCAATCAGTATTAGATAAGGTAGATTACCAAATTGAAGTTTTAAAACCTAAATATTATATTCCTTTTGCTTCTTTTTCTTATTTTTCTCACAAAGAGAATTTTTTACAGAATAAGGAAAATAATTCTGTATTTGATGTTCATGATTTTCTTTTAAAAAAAAGAAGAACTTTACCAGTGGTATTGTACCCAGGAGATACATGGATACCAAATAAATTTCATAATAATAATTTTGCTCTTGAGAAGTACAAGAAGGATTATAATAATGCATTTCAAAAACCTTTGAATGATAAAACAAAAAAATATAACTTAAATTTTTTAAAACAAAAATCTCTTGAATACAAAGAAAAAATCATAAAGAAAAACGTATTTTTAAAAATATTTAAACCAAAAGCAACAACTATTTGGGTTAAAGATCTAAAAAAGTCAATTAAGTTCGATCTGAAAGATGGTATCACTTTTGTTAAAATATCAAGAAAATATTGCGATATCGAAATGGCATCAGACTTAATTTTTGGATGGTTAAATTTTGATTATGGAGGAGCATCAGCCTATATAAGTGCTAGAATAAGCTATAATAATAATAAAGCTTACAGAAGCGCATACAAATATTTTTACATTTCAAATGGTAATAATAGAGGTGAAACCTGGCCATGGTTTGTTTTTAAAAGAAGAATTAAAGCTAGACTCCTCAAAACATTTTATTAAGGAGTAACCTTTGATTTCTTCTGATATGATTTTATTGAGAAGACCTAAAAAAAATGACTCTAAACTATATTTTAAGTGGATTAATAATAAGAGATTAGTGGAATACAATTCTATTTTTAAACCTATTACATATGTAGAACATTTGGAATGGTTCAGTAGTATTCGCGCAAAAGTTGATGTAAAAATATTTTCTATAGTTGAAAAAAAATCAAAAAAATTAATAGGTAGTTGTTCTCTTAGAAAAATTAATAAAATTGAAAAAAGTGCAGAACTTCAAATAAGAATAGGAGAAAGTCCATTTCGAAATGGAGGTTATGGATCAGAAGCTATAAGACTTCTGGTTT
>CACGBM010000028.1 GCA_902571315.1 Rhodospirillaceae bacterium | reverse complement strand
TCTTTATCAGCTATGTTTGCAGGTGCTGCAGGAAGTCTTCATGCAATAAACTATGAACATATTGGATTTGAATCTGTAAGTTTAGTACAATCAGGTTTGGTATTGTTTATGGCCTACATTGGTGGCATAGGAAACTTTTTAGGTCCAATTTTAGGAGCAATTTCACTTACATATTTAGACACAATGCTATCAGATATTACAGAAGCTTGGGTACTATACTATGGAATAATATTTGTACTAGTTATTGCTTTTGCACCTCAAGGTATCTCAGGAATTATTGTGGTACATGAGCCAATAATAAGAAACAACCCAACACTATTAAAAAAATTAGTCTTTCCTTACAGTATTTTTTTAGTAAGTATTATTATTTTAACAATAGGTTTTACTTCAATTATTGAACTAATACATTCACTCAAATCCAGTAAGGATAATCTTAAAGTCTATTGGCTAAACATAAATAACAATAATATTTTTATCTGGATGCTTTTTAGTTTAATTTTTGTTAGTGGAATATTGCTTACAAAAAAATGTTTTAGATTAGTTAAAGAAAAATGGAATGATGTAATAGATGAAGTTAAATTAGGTCTAATTAAATGAATTATCATTTAGAATTAAAAAATGTAAAAAAACAATTTGGACCAACTGAAATTATAAGAGGTGTAAATCTTAACATAAAAAAAGGAGAAATTCACTCGTTGATTGGTCCGAATGGAGCCGGTAAGTCTACATTATATAATCTTATATCTGGAGTTTATGAATTAACTTCTGGTACTATAAAGTTTAATAATAAAAATATTGAAAACTTACCTTCATATGAAATTTTTAGATTAGGACTTTCTAGAAGTTTTCAAATTACAAATATATTTCCAAAAATGTCAGTATTTGAAAACGTTAGGTGTGGTTTGCTATGGAATATGAATTATAAATATTCAATTTTAAAAATTCTAGATAATAATCAAGATTTAAATGATAAGACTAATGCAATATTAGAACAAATTTCATTAAGTAATTATTCTAAAGAACCTGCAGGACTGCTAAGTTATGCTGATCAAAGAGCATTAGAAATTGGTATAACTATCGCAGGCGGTGCAGAAACTATACTTTTAGATGAACCTACGGCTGGTATGTCTAAAAGTGAAACCGAAAGAGCTACTAATTTAATTAGAAATATTGCAAAAAATAGAACAGTACTGATCGTAGAGCATGACATGGGAGTAGTTTTTGACCTTTCTGATACCATTTCAGTTTTAGTATATGGAGAAGTAATTTGCTCAGATAAACCAGAAAATGTAAAAACTAACCAAGCAGTTAAAGAAGCATATTTAGGAGACTAAAATAAAATGTTAGAAATTGAAAATTTGAATGCTTATTATGGAAAGTCACATATATTACAAGGAATTAACTTAAGTGTTAATGAAGGAGAAATAGTATCTTTATTAGGAAGAAATGGAGTCGGCAGAAGTACAGTAATTAAAAGCATAATGGGTATGGTTAAAACCGAGGGCTCTATTAAATTTGAAGGAAAACAAATTTTAAATCTACCTATACATGAGATAGCAAATGCTGGCATAGGATATGTATCAGAAAACAGGGACATCTTTCCAGATTTAACGGTTTATGAAAATTTGGAATTAGGAAAAAAAAATAATAATTCAAATATAAAATGGGATATAGAGGAGTTATTTGATTTGTTTCCTAATTTAAAGAATAGAATTAATGTGTTAGGAGGAGTATTATCAGGCGGAGAACAGCAAATGTTAACCATATGTAGAAGTTTAATGGGTTGTCCAAAATTAATCATGATTGATGAGCCTACTGAAGGTTTATCTCCTCAAATGGTAGGAAACGTAGAAAAATTATTAAAAAAAATATCTGAAAAAGGAGTATCTATATTATTAGTAGAACAAAAACTTACTATAGCTTTTAATCTATCTAAAAGATTGTTTATAATGGGCCATGGCAAAGTAGTTTATGAAGGCACTCCAGTTGATATTAATAATAATCAATCAATTATTAAGGAATGGCTAGAGGTATCTTAATTGTCACTATTAAAAAATATTAAAATTCTAGATTTAACTAGATTTGTAGCTGGGCCACATTGTGCATTAGTATTATCTGACCTAGGGGCTGAAATTATAAAAATTGAGAAACCCAAAAAAGGAGATGACTTAAGGATAATTGGACCTAAGTTATCTAATATTTCATTGTGGGCAGCTGTTCTAAATAGAGGAAAAAAATCACTGTCATTGGATCTTAAATCTGAAGAAGGAAGAAAAATTTTTCTAAAGTTAGTTAAAGGCGCTGACGTTGTTTTAGAAAATTTTCGTCCTGGTGTTATGGAAAAATTAAAGCTTGATTGGAATATCTTAAATAAAGTTAATAAAAAAATAATTATGGCAAGAATATCAGGTTATGGACAAAATGACTCAACAGTTTCTAGACAGGCTTTTGATGCAACAGTACAAGCGGAAACAGGATATATGCATATTAGTGGTCACGATAATAAGCCTACTATGATAGGAACAGTGTTTTTAGACTATACTACTGGTCTTAATACAGCAATTGGAATTTTAGCTGCAATAAATTCAAGAAATTTAACTGGTAAAGGGGAACTAATTGAAACATCTCTTGTAAGCTCTGCCCTTTCATTGTCGATGGGTGCTGTTCCTGATTTTTTTACTAATAAAAAGAATTTTCTTAAAAATGCTAATTCTGATAGATTTTCTTCACCGTCTAATACGTATAGGACAAAAAATGGCTATATTCATATAATGGCAGGTAGTGATGATAGATTTCATGGCTTAGTAAATGCAATGAATAAAAAAGAACTCTTTACCAATAAAATTTATAATACTCCTCAAAAAAGAATTAAAAATCAAAAAAACCTAGATAATATTGTCAATAACTGGACAAAAAAAAATACTATACAAGAAGTCAGTAAAAAATTATCAAAGCATAATGTACCTTGGGGACATGTTAAAACATTTGGTGATTTTTTAAAAACCAAAACAGCTAAAAATTTTATAACTGGAGCAAAAATAAATAATAAAATAATTAAAGTTCCTAAATGTGCAATAGAAACACCGAAAAAGAGTGTGAAGAAGAAGACTTTTGTTCCTCAAGTTGGACAGGATAACAATAAAATACTCAGATCTATTGGTTATACTAAAAAAAAGATAGATATTCTTAAAAAGAAAAATATAATCTGACTAAGCTATTTTATTTAATCTATTTTTAGCTTCAATATACTCTGATTTAAGCTTATCAACTAGGTTGTTGCAAGTAAGAACATTTTTAATGGCACCGATTCCTTGGCCGCAGCCCCATATATCTTTCCAAGCTTTCTTCTTATCCATACCATCAGTTGAACTAAAATCCATTTTTGACGGATCGCTTTTAGGAAGATTATCTGGGTCAAAACCTGCAGCAGCTAAAGAAGGTTTTAAATAGTTTCCTTTTACTCCTGTAACTAAATCAGTATAAACTATATCATTTGAGTTATATTTAGTTATAGCCTCTTTATATCCATTTGTAGCATTAGCTTCTTTAGTAGCGATAAATGCTGATCCAATATATGCATAATCCGCTCCACAAGCCAAAGCAGATAAAATTCCATGCCCTGTAGAAATAGATCCTGATAAAGCTATTGGTCCATTAAACCATTCTCTTATTTCTTGTATTAATGCAAACGGAGAAGTAGTTCCAGCATGACCTCCAGCTCCAGATCCTACAGCAATAAGGCCGTCTGCTCCTTTTTCAATAGCTTTTTTCGCAAAAAAATTATTAATAATATCATGTAAAACTATACCACCGTAACTATGAACAGCATCATACACTTCAGGTCTAGCTCCTAAAGAGGTTATCACTACTGGTACCTTATGTTTTACTGTAAGCTCCATATCGTGTTCTATTCTATCGTTGGTTTTATGAACAATTTGATTAATTGCAAAGGGTGCAGCGGGTTTGTCAGGATTAGAACTATTGTACTTTTCCAATACTTCTTTAATTTCAAATAACCAATCATCAAGTAATTCTTTTGGTCTAGCATTTAATGCAGGAAAAGAGCCAACAATGCCAGCTTTACATTGCTCTATGACTAATTTTGGATTGGATACTATAAAAAGTGGTGCACCTATAACTGGTAGCTGTAATTTATTTTTTAATTCCATATTATTCATAATATATTATTATATAAAATAGTAATAATTTACAATACTTTTCGAGGATTTTATGAACAGCCATATTTTAATAGAAAAAAACAATAATATTTTAGATATCAAATTTAATAGACCAGAAAGTAGAAATGCTATTACTCGTGATATGTTTGAACAAATGTTAAATACTTTAGAGAAATGTAAAGAAGATCATGGTCTTAGAGCTATTTTTTTGAGTGGTGAAGGAGATGCTTTTTCAGCAGGTGGCGATGTTAAAGATATGGCAACAAAAGAAGATAATAGCAGTCTACAAGAAAAAACTAATTCTCTTAGAAGAATTATGGGGGTATCTGAGCTACTTTATTCACTCCCAATACCCACAATTTCTATTATAAATGGTCCAGCTGCTGGAGCTGGTTTTGCATTAGCCTTAGCTTGTGATATGAGAGTTGCTACAGAGAATGCTAAATTTGTAACCGCTTTTTCAAAAATTGCATTTTCAGGTGACTTTGGAGGCAGCTATTTTTTAACTAAAATAATTGGAACTGCAAAGGCTAGAGAACTTTTTTATTTGTCCGATACAATAGATGCTAAAAAAGCTTATGAACTAGGTATAATTAATAATTTAATAGATGCTAATGAAATTAATGAATATGCAATAAATTTAAAAAATAAATTCAGAAATTTAGCACCAATTGCTATTAAATATATGAAAAAAAATCTTAATATTGCTGAAATTGGAGATTTAAACTTATCACTGAATCAAGAAGCATTACATATGATGATTTGTAGTGAAACAGAAGACCACAAAAATGCTGCAAAAGCATTTGTAAATAAGGAAAAAGTAGTTTTTAAAGGAAAATAGTTACTCTTTTCTTTTAACATTTTTTAATGCATTTTTATGCTCTTTATGATTATGACTTATTCCCTGTAATAATGCACAAAAATCTAAAAACTCTTTAAGTGGAAGTTTAGCACCCATCTTTAAAAGCCTTTTTGTATAACGAATAGTATTTTTAGGTTTTTTTGCTATTTCATTAGCAAACTTTTTAGCTTCTAGTAGTAATTGGTTAGGATCAACTTTTTTTAATATAAGGCCTAATTCTAAAGCCTCTGAAGCAGAAACTTTTCTCCCTGTTAAAGTAAGTTCTGCTGCTTTCTGATATCCTATTAATCTTTGCAAAAAAAATGCACCTCCATCACCAGGTATTATTCCTAAATTGATAAAACTTTCTGCCAAAAATGCATTATTTGACATAATTCTAAAATCACACATGCAAGCTAAATCAAAGCCCGCTCCTACAGCAGGACCATTTATTGCAGCTATAGTGGGAACTTCTATTTTTTCCATATACAAAGGTATTTGTTGTATACCGTAACGGTATTTTTTTTCTACTTCCTCTACTGGTCCTGAAAAGGAAGTATTTTTTTTAAGCATTTCTTTAATATTACCTCCAGAGGAAAAAGCTTTTCCTTCTCCCGTAATAATTAATACAGAAACTGTATTATTTTTATTAATGTATTCAACGGTATTAATTATATCATTAATAATATAAGACCCCGTTAGAGCATTTCTAATATCATTTCTGCAAAAAGTAAGCATGCCTACCTTGTTTATAATACTAAACTTAGAGTCTATTAACTTTATATTTTTTATCATTTTATTTAGGAGGATATTACACTATCCTACTAATTATTAAAATTAATTAATTGTATGCACTTTCAGAGTGGCTGCTTCTATCTAAACCTGCTTCTTACTCTGGAGGTAATATGAAAGTAATACTGTAATCTTGAGCATAATGTTAAAATAACATTATGCTTTCCTTCAGCTACAAACTTACTTCATACCATAAGGTTGAATGTAATAAAATGTTATACTGATGTAATTAATAGTCAACAAAACTAAAATTATTCTAATTTTTTAAAATTGTCTTTTATGTAATTAGTAAAATAATCTTTTATGGGAATAAAATGTTTATTCATAACCTTAAAAGTATCTCTATCAATTTTAACTACTTTAGAATCTTCAAGTGCTTCAATAGTCCCAGTCCTTCTTGACCCTGATAGTAAAACTCTCGCACCAAAGTGATCATTAACTTTATAAAACTTTGTAAATTTTTTTCCTGAACTGGTCTTAGTAAAAGTATTCTTAAATGATCCTTTTATTACAATATAAAATCCATCTGCTATCATGCCTTCTTTAAAAACTAAATCGCCTTTTTTAAAATTTTGATATGCAACTGCATCATTTTTTAATGCTCTAGTCATAACAGCATTTCTAGGAACTAAAAATTCCACAATCCACCCCGTGAGAACTCTAATTTTCGTCGCGAAACTAGGTAAAAAAGATAAATAAAATGCTCGCCAAATTAACCAAGCAACAAATCCTTTAACTGTAATGAAAAAAATTTTTCCTACACCATCTCTAGAGCCTAAAGATGCCAAAGATCCTTTAGAGGTATAATGAAAATCATTTAGATTATCACCTGAAATTTTTGCCTTAATATTTTTTGCTAGAAGCTTGCCTTGCCTTACTGCAAACTGAGCATTAGGAGGAGCGTAAGCTATTTTTTTTTTCTTATATAGCATATTTTTTTTATCTTTATTAGGTATTAATGCAGCATCTCCAACTGCCCAAACATTAACGAGCCCTTCAACCTCTAGACTACCTTTAGTAATAATCTTTCCATGTTGCAAACTTAGGTTACAATCTTTAATAAGCTTTGAAACAGTAGACCCTATGGTAGAAATTACAGTGTGGGTTGCTATATTTTTTTTATCACTTAAGAAAACCTGATATTGTGTTACCTCTTCTAAGGCAGTTTTTAAATGAACATTTATATTGTTTTTTTTAAATTTCTTGAGCGTATATTGGCCCACTTTTTTATCCATATCCGGTAGTAGTTGGTCTGCAAACTCGACTATATGAAATTTTAGATCACTTTTCTTAATAGAACTATAATAAGGAATTAAACGGTCTATCATTTCTTTTATTTCTCCAATAGTCTCAACTCCAGAAAAACCTCCTCCTATAACTACTATGTTTAATAATCTTTTTTTTAAATCTTTATTTGATGTAACATCAGCTAACTCTAAACATCCTAAAATATGATTTCTTAAGTCATAAGCATCCTGTAAACTCCTCATTGTAAATGCATGATCTTTTAAGCCTTTAACAATATCTAGGTTACTTACTTGCCCCAATGCTATTATCAAATGATCGTAATCAATAAAATGCGTACTCTTTTTGAAGCCCTGTAAAATAGAAACTTTTTTATTCTTAAAATCAATATCTGAAATCTCTGCATTTCTATATTTAATTCCTTTTAACATTTGACGAATAGGTGTTACTGCATCGGAACTGTAAATAGTTCCTGATGCGACCTCTGGTAATAAAGGTTGAAAGATAAAATAATTATTGTCACTAATTAATTCAATTTCAAAACCATCAAGGTTTTGTTTTTGTAAATTTTTAGCAGTATAAATACCTGAGAAACCACCGCCTAATATCAAAATTTTTTTCATTCCAAATCTAATCTAAATTAAAATTTATAATTAGCAAGTACTGATAGATATAAAGTATAATAAAAGTTAAATAATTGCATATTTCAAATTAGCTTAATAATTCTATTAGGTATACATTATTTTTTTCTAAAGTCTATTTCCATATCATCCCATACATCTAATGCTTGGTACTTACGCACAAATCCTAATCCTTTAATAGCGTCTGATGATAAAATAGTTGATGATGTGATGACATCTACAACTGAGGGAGTATTATTTAAAGCCTTGCTTAGAGCCTGTTCAAGTTTTTCAGGATCTTCAACTCTCACACCGTAAGCTCCTAAAGATTTTGCCAGTACTGCGTAGTCTGAATGAGCAAGACTTGTAGCATAAACTCTGTTTCCATAATTAAGCCTTTGATCATGTTTTTCAATATTCCAACCACCATTATTAGAAATTATTACACATATATCAGAATTATTTTTTACTGCAGTATCAAGTTCCATTGCATTAAAACCAAATGATCCATCACCTATAACGCAAATTATTTTCTTTTCTTTAAACACTTTTGAGGCAGCTATAGCGTAAGGAATACCCACTCCCAAACAACCAAAAGTTCCTGTATCCATATAGTATTTAGAATGTAAACCTACTCTTGCAAAACTTAATATATCTCCACCATCAGCTATACCTATAAAATCATCATCTATAATTTTTTTTAACTTTTCAAATATCAAATTAGGGTTAATCTTATTATCATCTCCGGTTTGATTAACCTTTTTACCTAAAACTTTCTTTATTTTTTCTATATGGGAATTTTTAATATTATTGATCCAAGCCTCATCAAAATTAGATTTGTTTAGTTTATTATGTATTAGTTCAATTGCTACCCCAGGGTCAGATAATATTTCTGGAAACCCTCTTCTGTTATCCGTAAGTTCTAATGCGGACTCTGAAATCCTAATAAACTTTGCTTCTTTGAATACTGCCGGTGAACCAAATGCGAGTTGATAATCCAGTTTTCTTCCTAATAGAATAACTAAGTCAGCTTCCCTCATGGCCTTGCTTCTAGCGGTAAAGATATTATTTGGATTGGATTGTGGTATCAAACCTCTACTTTCCTGAGTATCTAAATAGGGAATGTTATATTTATTTATAAACTCTAATATTTGTTGGCCACCTTTCAAAGCACCTCTACCAGTTATAATTAGAGGTTTTTTTGAATTTCTAATAGTATTTATTGCTTTATCAATATCAATTGAGCTAGGGATTATATTATATGGTTTTTTTTCTATCATCCAGTCTTCTAAAACTAATTTATCATCTACACTTTCTCTTAAAATATCTGTAGGAACTTCAATATAGCTTGGACCCGGACTACCCATATTACCAAGAGCATAAGAAAAGGCTAGATCTAATTCCCTAATAACTTGATCTGGCACTCTTGCTGTTCTAGAATAATTTGTAACTGGTTTTAAAATATCTACGTGAGGAATGTCTTGTAAAGGCCCCATATTATTTTGTTGCAATGGTGCACAACCACCTATCAGTAAAACAGGAATATTAGACAAGAAAGCATTAGCTATTCCTGTAACGGTATTAGTAACACCTGGTCCTGCAGTGACCATTGCTATTCCGACTTTTCCAGTAAAGTATGAATAAGCTTGTGCCATGTGCACAGCAGCTTTTTCATCTCTAACATCTATAATTTTTATATCTAATTTATAACAATGATCCCATATTGGTTGAATATGCCCACCTTGCAAACCAAAAACAAGTTCTACTTTTCTATTTTTTAAAAATTTGGCAATCCAAGCCGCACAAGAATTATTGTCAGTATTTAAATCCTGTATCAAATTATATCCTTCATTAAAAAATTTGCTTTATCTCTTAAATCTTTATGAAGAATTTTACCAGTGGCATTTCTTGGCATTTCATTATCATCAATAAAAAAGACTTTTTTTGGACATTTATAGCCTGCTAATCTTCTTTTTGCCCAACCTATAAGATTTTTTTCAGTTAACTTCATACCATCATGCAGCACAACAAACGCACAAACAATTTCGCCCCATTTTTTATCTTGGCAACCTACTATAGCTAAATCCTTTACGGCATTGTGTTTTCCCAAAATATTTTCCACCTCTGAAGGATAAATATTTTCTCCACCAGAAATAATCATATTTTTTTTTCTATCTACTAATACTATAAAACCATTATTATTTCTATAAGCTAAATCGCCTACAGAGACATAATTATCAATGAAAGCTTCTTTAGTTTTAATTTTATTTTTCCAGTATCCTAAAAAATTATATGGAGTAGATGCGTAAAGTTCTCCTATGACCCCATCTTTAACTTCTTTAAGCTCTTGATCCATAATTTTAATAGCCTTACTCCCTATACATTCTTTACCAACTGTACCTAAATGAGAAAACTGT
>CACGBM010000027.1 GCA_902571315.1 Rhodospirillaceae bacterium | reverse complement strand
AAAGAAAAAGAGATTTATTTTTTTGATTTTTTGAAAACTCTGTAGGTCAAGGTGAGTATGGGTTTTTGGTGGCGGTGGCAAGATTTGAACTTGCGACCTAGGGATTATGATTCCCCGGCACATTACCAGAATCGCCTGTTTTCTGGGGTTTATTTTAAGAGTGTAAAAAAAAGTGTAAAAAAACTGTGTAAAAAAAATTATTATTTCTGACCCGATTTTTCCAAATCTTGAGCAAGGGATTTTTACTCCCAAAAGTCTATCTCTCTCTTATAGTACCTTTCTTCTGTAGGTAAATGGTCTCCTAAATTAGCATATAAAAGAAAATATTTCCTTCCATTTTGATCGTAATGTAAAAAGTGAATGTATCCTTGACTAGGGTTAGTATTATCACTGGTATAAAGAGGTTTTACTTTAAACTCATAAACATTAGATAAGTTCCAAGTATTATCTATGTGATTATAAATTCCATGTTTAATTTGTTCTAATGAAGAATTTACACAATGCCCTGGATTATATAAATATTGATTCCATCCTTCAGGAGTATGTAAGTTCATTGAACCTGGATTCATGCTGCACTCTGTCATCTTTAATTGAATAAATTTCGCAACTTGATTTACCTGGTTTTTTATTACAGTTACTTTTGATTTAGACATATACCCGTTATAGGAAACTATACCTACTGCTGCTAACACTCCCAGTATCGCAACTACCACCAAAAGTTCTACTAATGTAAATCCTTTTTTCATAAGTTATTTTTACCAATCTGCTTCAATACATGACACTAACCTAAAACCTAATTTTGAATACCTAGGGTCTTCGCATTTTGTATCTATAGAATTATCATCTTTTAAACAATCACTGGATACATCACCTGTATTTGTTACAACAACAATACCTGGACCCCAAGATTCATTGCCACACCATTTTCCTATTCTATTATTTCCTCTAGTCCAGCAAATTCCTGTCATTCCTATTTTAGGAGAAGACCCTCCATCTACTATATTACATCCGTTTTGTATTCCGTCTTTATTATTAAGGTCAAATGCATTTTTCCAACCTCTGTAAAAAGCAAAGTGGTCAGAAAATTCTCCTTCTGGATCAAAATCTCCGGTTAAACCTTTACCTGCGTAATCATCAGGAATGCATTTGTTTAATACTTCTCCACTATTATTAAATGTTTTTATGTTTTCTTGCATACCTGCAGAGCATTTAAAAAATTCTGTAGTTATAAACTTTACTATTGAGTCATGTTGAGATTTAGGTATGTTTTTTTTTGCACTTCCCAAATATCCACTGTATGCGACAATCCCAACTGCTGCCAACACTCCCAGTATCGCAACTACGACCAAAAGTTCCACTAATGTAAATCCTTTTAACTTAATCTGTTTTAATATCATTGGTTATACTTTTAGTTGTATTATCTTCTTTATAATATGTTGTAATTGTAAAAGTATCTTCATTATTAGCAACCAATTGAGTACATCCTATTTGATTATTACAATTATCCTTTACTGCTTCTTCAGATGAAGTATAAGGGTTTTTCCAATTCTCATAAAGAAAATGTCCAATCCAAAACTTAGTATCTATATTAGCAACTATAGGACAATACAAAGTTTTCTTTGCTCCTCCTTCATTGACAGTTAGTGCTTCACCTATATTAATTTCTCCCAAAGTACACTTTACTAATTGTGTTTCTAGAAACTTAATTACATTTTTATGATTGAGCAAGGTGGCAGTTTTTTTACTGCTTTGTGTATACCCACCAAACGAAACTATCCCAACTGCTGCCAACACTCCCAGTATCGCAACCACCACTAAAAGTTCTACTAATGTAAATCCTTTTTTCATAATCAATCAAAATAAATAGTATTTTCTCTTACATTTGCACTATCATCACAAGGTTCACTACAGCAAGTACAAATAGTTACATAATTAAATTCTGTTCTTGAATTTATCCATGTAAATCCAGGATTTCCTTGAGTATTTGTACACCACCCTGGTTGTTGTACTCTGTTTCCATGCACCTTAAATGGATTTTTCATTCTTCCAAATCTGTTTTCCATATCATTTATAAAATAGTCACCCCAGAAAAAAAATTTATCTCCGTAGCACTGAATAGTTTGTATAGATGTATTTGGTACAGTTCCATTTTGTTGAGAAGGTTTTGACATCATTTCTACTGATCCTGTCATTCCACATTTTTGTACTATAGTCATAGCATAAGTAACAATAGTCTTATGATTAGTGCATGCAGAAGTTTTTTTAGTATCATCCATAAATCCGCCAAATGTTACCAAGAAAATAATTGCTAGAACTGCTATAACTGCAACTACTACCAAAAGTTCCACCAATGTAAATCCTTTTTTTCATAAATTATTTAAATCAAATTCATCATACAAAAATTCACTTTCAGAAATTTTAGTTTGAATAACAATTTTATCATTATCTTGATTTCCGTAAAATTGTGTCTCTCCTAATTTTCTAGGATTTCCTAATTGCCCGCCTATTGCAAATGCTTCCTGACATGTTCCACTAGAATGTGCCAATCCATAAGGGTTACAAACTTTTGGACTATTCAAATGATTTCTCAAATATGATGCCATAGAATTTTCATTTTTTTGCTCCAGTAGAGTACAAAAGTCATTAACATAAGCAAATTTCCCTGTATCTTCATTAAAATATTTTTTTAGTATAACTTGATCACTCATTGAACATTTTAAAAAACTTGTTTGCGTTAACTTAACTGCCAGAATGTGATTTGACTTTGAAACATTCTCTTTCGCATTTCCAAGAAAACCACCAAACGAAACAATCCCAACTGCTGCCAACACTCCCAGTATTGCAACCACCACTAAAAGTTCCACCAATGTAAATCCTTTTTTCATAACATTATTCAAGAACTACTGATGATGACAAACATGAAGAGTTATTATTTTTATATTTGCTAACAATATTTATTGTTGAACCAACTTCATCCATTGAATTAGATCCTGATAAGTTGGTTGTTCCTAGTACAGCATTATTACAAGTATTACTATTTATATTTTTTTGATGTGTTGCATTATCCGAATTATCGTAAGGGTTCTTCCATTTCTCTCCAATAAAATTAACTACAAACCAGTTAGCAACAGTAATTGATGAACCTTGATTAATATCTTTGCAATCAAGAGTAGTATCGTACCCATAAACATTTTTTCCACTAATTGATGACTCTCCTATTGAACATTTCATAATAGAAGATTGAATGTAACTAACTATATTATTATGATTAGTTTTTACTGCATTCTCTTTTGCATTTCCTAAAAAACCACCAAACGAAACTATCCCAACTGCTGCTAACACTCCCAGTATTGCAACCACCACTAAAAGTTCTACTAATGTAAATCCCTTTTTTATTTTAAAAACCATTTAAATCTATTCCACAGTAACGGAGTGAATTTGATTGATGAAATAAATAAGAAAATTATTCAGGATACTTTCTTTGTGCTACAGCAGATCCTAATTTCTTATTATCTTCATCATAAGCAATTACTTTCCATTCATAAGTATGAGTTCTACCTGGTGGACATGGACTTTTATACTTAAATGCTCCAGGGTCTATAGTATTATTTCCTTTATACTCTGTCTTTCCTCCACCATGATTGTATGAAGGTACATTTTTATCTTTCATCCTAAACTTAAGCAGAACCGTGCCTTCTGGAACAGATTGCAATTTGAAAATTGGATTGTCAACTCTATTAGGGTTACCTGAATTACACTTTTTTATATTTCCCCATTCAAATTCTAATTTAAAATCATCAGAATTAGCACTTACTGATAATAAAATTAATGAATTTATTAATATAATAATTAGTCTCATATAATTAAATTAACCTACAATAATTCATCAGTCAAACTTACTCCACCGTAACTGAATGGTTTAGAAGAGTATTTATTTACAAAAGTTCCACCAATGTAAATCCTTTTTTCATTTCCACCATTCCAAAGACATTTGTGAAATTAAACAATCCTCTCCATTCTTAAAATTGGTTTTCATAATTAAAGTATTATTTTCTCCTAATGTGTAAGAAGTTTGTCCTTGACCATTACAATCTGAATTGGTTAACCCCGAGGGCAGTTCTGAGTCATAGGGGTTTGAAAAAGTACCAACATGATGTTGACGAAATCTTTCAATGTAACTTTGCATACCAGTTTCAGTATCACAGTTCCAAGGACGAGCATTACCCTGTTCATCCACTAAATCCATTGCTGTATCACCTAAAGTACATTTTAAAAGTTGTGATTTAGTAAATTTAACCATATTTGCATGGTTGGTTTTTACAGCATTCTCTTTTGCACTTCCCAAATAACCACCAAATGAAACTATACCAACTGCTGCTAAAACTCCCAGTATCGCAACCACCACCAAAAGTTCCACTAATGTAAATCCTTTTTTCATGCTTAAAAAATAACACAAATATGGCAAATTAAAAATTAACCCTCAACTGCTCACTATTCAACAAATACTCTGCCTGATACACAACCATCATCAGGTCTACCTTGTTCAATAGAATATTTCCAGTACACTATTATGGTTCCTGTTTCAACAGTTTCTGAAAAATTTGATAAACCCTCTATTTGAAAACTTAGATGTCCAAGATTCTTTTGTACTCCTGAGTCCGCACAATTGCTATTTATAGATACCCAGTCATCATCTGATGTCCATGCTTGTCCTGTTGCAGGGTTGGCATTTGGATGAAATGGATTTTCGAATATTTCTCTAAAATGTTTACTGAAAATATCCATGTAATAATTAACACTTTTAGTTTCATCACATCCTATATCGTTTTGACCACCTCCTGGATTTGTAACCACTATATCAACTCCAGAACTACATTTAATAATTTGTGCTTGCATATAATTAATTATTTGTTTGTGATTTGCTCTTACAACATTCTCTTTTGATTTTCCCAAATAACCACCAAACGAAACAATCCCGACTGCTGCCAATACTCCTAGTATCGCAACCACCACTAAAAGTTCTACCAATGTAAATCCTTTTTTATTCATACACATTATCAAAAACTTTTTTTATAGTTTCATTATTAGGTAGTCTAGCACAGCAATAAAGTTTGCCAGAATTGTTTCCAGTATCAATAACACTATTGCATGAAAAAAAACCAATTTGATCTTGAGACGGGCAATTACTATCTATAATGATTGCTGAACCTTTTACTAAATTTGGATCATTTCCATAGGCATTATTAAATCCTTTTTCTTCCCCTCCATAAGCATAAATATATGAAATAATATTTCCAGTTACTTTCTCAAATTTATCTAGACTATTGTTATAAGAAAAGTCATTATAATAATTATTACAACTAATATTTTGGGTGCTTGGATAATTACCTGTTTTGTATTTCTCGTATGCTTCAATTTCCATACCCAAATTACACTTCATTAACTCAACATCTATATATTTTATTATTTGAGAAAAAGTAGTTTTTGTAGCATTGATTTTTGTCTTTGTTAGATATCCATTATATGCAACTATCCCAACTGCTGCTAACACTCCCAGTATCGCAACCACTACTAAAAGTTCTACTAATGTAAATCCTTTTTTTCATTTCCACCATTGTATGTCTATCTTAGATAGCAAACAATCTTCGTCCTTTTTATACCTCGTTCTTATTATAACATCACCTGGTCTTTTTGAAGAAAACCTAAAAGCACCAACTAGACTTGGACAGTCTGGACCACTTAAAAGTGAAATATCACCATTACCAGCATCTACAAAACCCATTTGATGCTCACGAAATCTAGCAGCATAAGACTCCAAACTGTGGTTATCATATGTAACTGGATCATGACACTCCCAAGGGCGTTTTTCACCCCATTCATCTAATAAATCCATTGACTCATATCCAGAAGCACAACCTTGAAGTTGTAGTTCATAATATTTTATTAAGTTATAATGATTTGATTTTGCAACCGTTTCCTTTGCACTTGTTATGTAACCACCATATGAAACAATCCCAACTGCTGCTAATACTCCCAGTATCGCAACCACCACCAAAAGTTCCACTAATGTAAATCCTTTTTTATTCATAAGGATTCTGAAAAATTTTGACTATTCTATTTTCCACTCCTTCCCCCCAACTAGTGCAACAAATTAATGTATCATCTGAATAATTATGATAGCAACTTACATTACCCCACATATGTGGTTGATCTAAATTATAGGCATGTTGTCCCGTACAATAATTTCCTATATGTATTGAAGTTAAATTATTAGTATTAATTGGATTGCTAAAACCTTTATTATCATACTGATGAATATATTGTAGTATGCTCCATGATATTTTTTCAAAAGTGTTAGTGCAATCTCCATTACTTAAACTATGATAAGTCCCAGAATCTTTTAAAAAATTTGAGTATGCTTCAGTTTTTAAACCCATATCACACTTGTATAATTCAGTTTCAATATACTTCATTATACTATTAAAATTTGATTTAGTAGCATTCTCCTTAGCACTTCCCAAATAACCACCAAACGAAACAATCCCAACTGCTGCCAACACTCCCAGTATCGCAACCACCACTAAAAGTTCCACTAATGTAAATCCTTTTTTCATTAATATGGATTATCAATTATTTTAGTAATTATATCACTATCTCCTTCTCCCCATCTTGAGCAACAAATTATATATTGTGGATTTGCATTTTCATTAAGATGACAATTTACCCTACCCCAGGGTGCCCCACTTACTCCTTGATCCACAGGGCATCCATTATTACCATTAATTCCAGTCTTCAAAATATCATCAAGATTCAGTGGGTTACTAAAACCTTTCTCATCAAAATTGTGAATATAGGATAGTATCCCACTAAAAATTTGTGCGAAAGATGAATTGCAATCACAATTTCCAAAATTATATTTTGATTTGTTTGCCTCACTTAAAAGGTATGCCTCTGTTTCCATACCTAAATTACATTTCATTAACTCCGTTTCAATATATTTGGTAACTGAATTAAAATTAGTTTTTACAGCATTCTCTTTTGCACTTCCCAAATAACCACCAAACGAAACTATCCCAACTGCTGCTAATACTCCCAGTATCGCAACCACCACCAAAAGTTCCACCAATGTAAATCCTTTTTTCACTAATACTATTATAATTGAATGTAGAATTCTGTCCCGATTTTTCGTGCCGATTTTTTAGTGTAAAAAAGTGTAAAAAAAAAGTTTTTTGTTTTTTTGATTTTTGGAAATCTCTGTAAGTCAATGTGAGTATGGGTTTGTGGTGGCGGTGGCAAGATTTGAACTTGCGACCTTGGGATTATGATGCCCCTGCTCTGCCTCCGAATCAAGCAGAAAACCTCAGTTTTTTGAAAGGGGTCTAAGATTAGGGTCTAAGATTAAGGGTCAAACATCTAAGTATTAAATTTAAAAAATCTGGAGCGGTATTTTCCAAATCTTGAGCAGGGGATTATTAATTAGTATTTGTAATGATACTTATAGATATTATTTATTTATAAAATGTATAGGATGTAATTAATCCAAAATAATATTGGATTGGAATAGAAACGACCTAATCGTTCTGGTGTAGTAACGACCTTATACGTTCTAACCTCCAATCAAATATTTTCTAGGATGTTTATTAATAAACATGAAAGGAAAATTATGTCTAATAAAAAGAAACTATTATTCTTAGAAAAAATTGCTGACAAAAATACTTCTAGAGATGAATTAATATTTAATCTCATTAACGTCTTAAAAAAGAATGGGTGGGTAACTGATAACAAATTAGATTTATTTTATAAAAAATATAAAAAAAAAAATGAAGATATCTTATAAAGAGTTTAAAACTATTTTATCAGAAATTATCATTTTTATGTAACCATTCCAATAAGAAATAAGTCTAGTTTTATGTTTAAGGTCATAGAGTGTGGTAAAGATTGTAAAGCAATAGAGGTCTATTTAAAAGATTACCTAAATTTTAGAAAGGAATATAAACCACATACATTTAAAATTAGAGAATTAAAAGTTGATTTAACTCACGTAAAAATTTCTAATATTATTTATTGGGAAACTTTAGTTAGAAGAAAAAGTTTAGCATATCAAAACAAATGGAAAATTATTTATTTTAGAAAATTTTATAAATAAGGTTATTTGAAAAATCAAATCTTCTTTTACTTAGGTAATTTATTTAAACCAAATGTGCTCTTTACATAGAATTCTTCTTTATCAGATAAATAATCTAAGATATTTTTTCCTACATGATAAACAGCATTGACTGCTACGCTATTTCCAAGAAGTTTCATAGACTTAGTTCTACTATTTGCTAAAAAGAAATTATCTGGAAAACCTTGCATTCTTTTACCTTGTAACGGTTGTATTTTAGTATTTACTCCATTTACATAGTATCTATCCCAATTTCTTCTATCATCAATCCCAGAGTCTCCTCCTCCTAACCTTAGAGTAAAACCTATATCTCTACTGCACTCTGCTTCAAAAATGTCACTCATTGTCTTTTTTAATTTTATTGGTTCGGGAAAGTTAAACATTTTTTTATTTTGTATTTCGTTATGGAAACCAACCATAAAAGTTCTTGGTCTATGTTGAGGTAAATTAAAATCAGATGCGCGAATTACCTTGTGATAAAAAGAAAAATTAAGTTTTTCTATTGTTTCTTTTATTACTTTAAAAGTATTGCCATTATCATGATTTATTAAATGTTGAACATTCTCTAAAAAGAATGCTCTGGGTTTTTTTATTTTAAGTATATCTGCAATTTCAAAAAAAAGATTTCCTCTACCTTCAAAGTTCTCTGAAAAACCTTTTTTTTGCCCAATTTGACTAAAGGGTTGGCATGGAAATCCAGCACAAAGGATATCAAAATCAGGGATATTAGATTTATCCATATTATAAATATCAGAATTAAAAAGATTATCATTAAACAGATCTGGAGATATTTTTTCGAAATTTTTTTTATAAGACTCTCTTGCACTTTTATCTATTTCTGATGCAAATACACATCTCAACCCTAGTTTGTGAAATGCTAGATGAAACCCCCCTATGCCAGCAAATAAATCAATAAAGGTATACTTGTTACTTTTCTTTATATTCATTAAATTAACATCTTACATATTTTATAAAAAAACTTTCTAGGTCTTCTTTATTTGTATAATATATTTCATCTAAACTTAGAATATTAAGTTTGCTTTTTATTGCTTTTACTTCTCGCAAATTATTTGATAATAAAATACATGCAGCATTTGATTCTTTTTCTTTATATTTTATTGCTTCCCAATCTGCTTGTTTCCATCTTTCCCTAAGAGATGTTTTAATAGATAAGAAAATAGTTCTACCCATATCTGATAAAAATATGAAGTCTGGTTTCACAAAAGGAACATTTATAATTTCTTCATCCATAGATTTAATTTTAATTTTTTCTCTATGAAGTAAATAAGCAATTATAATAGTATATGCTTGTCCATTATAAGTATTATTAATAGATTTATTATTTTCGGACTTATAGATCTCTTTAAATGTTTCGTACTTATTCCAAAAGTATTTAAAAAAGTCAT
The DNA here is from genome assembly GCA_902571315.1 of Rhodospirillaceae bacterium. Classification (GTDB taxonomy): domain Bacteria; phylum Pseudomonadota; class Alphaproteobacteria; order TMED109; family TMED109; genus TMED131. The sequence continues at coordinate 1,077 of CACGBM010000027.1, read as the reverse complement.
ATTTGACTTGATAACTATATGATAATAATTCATTTTCATTAAACACTAACTTGAAACACGCCATACTTTTACATCTTTCTAAAAAGACTTTATTATTTGGATTTACAGTCATATTTAGAATGTAGCAAAATGTAAATAAACACGCTATTAATCTTGCTAAATATTTTTGCCGATAAGAGGATTATATAGTGCCTAAGGGCAGTTTGCTGCTTCAAATATTTTTTTAGAACATACCAAAATAAATGCAATTCAAAGTATTGTTAAAAGATATTTCATAAAGTAATTATATAAAAAACCTCTCTGCTGTCCTAATATTTATAATTATATAAAAATCATGCTATTAATCTTTTCTTACTTTTTAAACATAGATTATAATTAATAAATATTATAAAACTGGGATCCCAGATACCAATAAAATAAATGTTAGAAAATATAGAAAACCATTTTTAACAAATTTTGTAGTAATTTTTTCATCATTATTAGAAAGTGCTAAATTAACAATTTTTTTACCATCTTTCCATTCTCCTGAATATTCTTCTCCATTTGCAAGAGTATAAGTTCCCTGTCCATTTTTGTCTCCATCCTTCCATTCTCCCTCGTACTTGTCTCCATTTTCATAAGTATAAGTTCCTTGTCCATTTTTTTTTCCATCCTTCCACTCACCTATATATTTATCTCCGCCTGCGTAAACTAAAGTGCCTTGACCATTTAATTCCCCATCTATAAATTCACCTATATATTTATCTCCATCGTCATAAATATAAGTTCCTTTACCATGATATTTATTATTCTTAAAGTCACCAGTATATTTTTCTCCGCTTAAATGTGTGAAAACACCTTTTCCGTCCTTTGAACCATCTTTCCATTGCCCAATATATTTCGATCCTGTTATATAAGTATAAGTCCCTTGCCCATTGTGTTTTCCGTCTTTCCATTCTCCTATATACTTGTCTCCACCTACAAATGTATAAGCACCTTGACCATGGTGATCTCCATCCTTCCATTCTCCTTCGTATTTATCTCCACTAGCAAAATAGTAGACACCTTGTCCATTCTTTTTATTATTCTTCCATTTAC
>CACGBM010000026.1 GCA_902571315.1 Rhodospirillaceae bacterium | reverse complement strand
AATAAATAGCTTCGTTGATGTCATGAGTTACAAATATTATTGTAGTTGGTTGTTTTACCCAAAGTTCCAAAAGCATTTTTCTAAGTAAGTTTGCTACAGGTTCATCTAGTGAAGTAAAAGGTTCATCAAGAATTAAAAGTTGAGGTTGTGTAGCAAAAGATCTTGCTAAAGCAACTCTTCTTTGCATGCCACCAGATAATTTATTAGGATAATAATCTAAAAATTTCTCTAGTCCCATTATAGAGAGAAACTTTTTTGAGATTTCATTTTTCTTCTGATTTTTATTTAAAACAACCTCCACATTTTGTTGTACATTTAGCCATGGTAAAAGTCTGGGAGTTTGAAACATGAAAGCTTTATTTAAATTATAAACAGCTTTATTTTTTCCAAAGCTAATACTTCCGGTATAGGCCTTATCAAGCCCGGCTATTAACTTTAATAGAGTAGTCTTACCGCATCCTGAAGGTCCAATTATTGAGCAAAACTGTCCTTTAGCTATTTCTAAATTAAAGTTTTTTATAGCTATGTGAGGTTTTATTTTATTCTCATAATTTAAAAACTCTTTTTTTTCTATATTTATAGAAATATTTTGCATTTTAGGTTCTCCATTTATTTGCCATTCTATCTAAAGGCACAAAAAAAAAGTTTTCTATTGCAACCATAATTACTACAAACGCAAATGTATAAGCCAAAATTGAAGTAATATCAAAAAATTGAAAAAATTCGTGAAGTTTGAAACCTATTCCATTACTTCTTCCAAGAAGCTCTACAACTAAAACTATTTTCCATATAAGGGCAATTCCACCCCTAGCTGAGGCTATAAGGTAGGGATATAGTTGAGGTAAATAAAATAAAGTAAACTTTTTTGTTTTGTTTACTCTATATACTTCTGCAACCTGTAAAAGATCTCTGTTAACTGCTCTTGCTCCTTCTCTTATAGTAACTATAACATTAGGAATTTTATTTAAGCTTACAGCAATTATTGCAGCTAATTCCGTGAGCCCAAACCATACGTAAGAGAGAATTATTAAAACAAGGGCTGGTATATTTAGAAATATAATATTCCAACTATCAAGGATATTGTCTATTTTCTTATTATTACCCATCAATATACCGATGGCCACTCCAATGAACATAGCCAATAAAAAAGAAACTAATACTCTATACAGAGTAATACTAAGATGGTAAATAAGGCTTCCATTCGATAGATCTTTTTGTAATTTAAAAAACACATCCAAGGGAGAGGGTAAAGTTTCTATATTTAAAATAGATGCTATTATTAACCAAAATATCAGCAGTAAAATAAAGGATAATAGTTTTATTAATAAAGAATTATTTATAACAGTCATTTTATTTATTCCAATACGTACCTGCAGCAAGAGAACTAGAGCTGCCTACTAATTCTTCTCCTCCAATTTGTGATAAAATCTCATAAGCATGCTGAATATTTTTTCTCATTAATTGATGATTATCGCTGGGGATACCTTTTCTAAAGCCATCTCTAACTTTTTCTAACATTAATTGATTTTTTGCACCTGTCATTTCAAAGATTCTTAGCCATTCTTTGTCAGAGGTTTTTAATATTTTTCTTGCCTCATTTGAAGCCTTAATAAAACCGTTGAGAGTTGCTTCATTCTTTTGAACAAAGCTTTCTCTAAAAACATATCCTATGAGTGGAAGTTCACCTTCTATTCCTATATATGGCAAAATATCTTTCAGCGTTAAAAATTCTTCATATCCTAGAGCCTCTAATCTAGCAGTATAATTCCAATAATTATATCCGGCATCTAGTTGATTATTTCTTAAAAGTCCATTAATTAAAGGTGGAGCAGCAAAAGAAGTTTTAAAAAATGTTAAAGGGTCTTTTTCATATTTTTTTATTGCATAAGCTCTTAGAAATAACCAAGATTTATCTAAGGATCCTCCTGCTATACCAATTTTTTTATTCTTTAAGTCTAAAAAGCTATTTATTTTCTCGCCTTTTTTTTATCATCAAACCTCCCGCAGAGTTTGAGTAAGGGTAAAAAGACACTAAATTTCCTTTGTTTCTCTGTTTGCTTACCCAAATCCAGTCTGTTACAAATATATCCACTGACTTTGATAGAAATGCTACCGCAGATGCATCTTTGTTAGTAACCTCAATTTTTTGTATTTTTACATTATTTTTCTCATCTAATTTATGATGTTTTATAACGTTGTATTCCCAATTTACTGAACCGTATTTAAGTACAGCTATCTTTATAGAATCTGCTTTTATTATAGAAGCAAAATTTATGATAAATGTTATTATCAGCAATATATGAAAAAAATACTTCATGATTTTTAACCCTAATAAATATATATACTATACAGCTTAAGTATTAAATATTTAAAAATAATTTATTTTCTAATTTCTCAATAAATTTAGATAAAAAGTATTAATTTTTTTTTCTTTATTTACAATTTGATTGAAATAATTATCAGCAAAATTATCTAATTCTTCGTCTTTAACATATGCATTAATCACATTTTGAAAATAAGCCTCAGAGGCTGTAAATTTTCTAGAAGTTAAAATTATATCTTTAAAAAAACCTTTATTAATTTTTGTTAGTAAATATAAAATTTGTTTTTTTGGTATTTGGATATTGAGTTTGGATGCAGGTATACAGAATGAAGAACTTTCAGCAGCAATTATTATATCTGAGTGCATAGCTATAATGAATCCAGCACCAAAACAATGAGAGCGAATAACTGAAATTATTGGTATTTCCAATTTAGTAATTACTTTCAATAAATAATCCATTTTTTTATGGTAAAAATCAATTTTTTGGGAAGCAATTAATTTTTTTATATCATCAAGGTCTGCCCCGGAGCTAAAAGCACTTTTTTTTGTACCAGTAATTACTATACATCTAAATTTTTTAATATAATTATTTTGTGATAACTTTGAAGCCATTACAGTAAGCATTTCTAGGCTTAATGCATTTTTTTTAGATAGATTATTAAGTTCAATTTTGAGTATTTTTTTAGTAAAAAGCTCATTAAATATTACTTTTGAAGACATACTAGATTAAAAAACAAAAAAATGTTGATGTCTACCTAATTTTTAATTGACACATACTTGGCTAGGGTGTAAAAGTTAAATTTCGTCGTTAAAAAACGACATGATGTTTGAAAATTGAATATTAAAAAGGGATTTATAGGCGACGGTCAAAACATAGCGACCGATGCATATAAATCTTTAAGCTAATAAGCTTTGTTAGTGATATGTGTCGGGTCAGCGATAAATTTTTTTAAGATCAAACTTAAGAGTTTGATCCTGGCTCAGAGCGAACGCTGGCGGCAGGCTTAACACATGCAAGTCGAACGATAAGCTAGACTTCGGTTTAGTGGACAGTGGCAGACGGGTGAGTAACGCGTGGGAATCTACCTTTGAGTGGGGAATAACAATTAGAAATGATTGCTAATACCGCATATACCCTCCGGGGGAAAGGCTTCGGCCGCTCTTAGATGAGCCCGCGTACGATTAGTTTGTTGGTGAGGTAAAGGCTCACCAAGACTACGATCGTTAGCTGGTTTGAGAGGATGATCAGCCACACTGGGACTGAGACACGGCCCAGACTCCTACGGGAGGCAGCAGTGGGGAATATTGGACAATGGGCGAAAGCCTGATCCAGCCATGCCGCGTGAGTGAAGAAGGCCTTAGGGTTGTAAAACTCTTTCGACAGGGAAGATAATGACGGTACCTGTATAAGAAGCTCCGGCTAACTCCGTGCCAGCAGCCGCGGTAATACGGAGGGGGCAAGCGTTGCTCGGAATTACTGGGCGTAAAGCGAGCGTAGGCGGTTTATCAAGTTGGTGGTGAAAGCCCGGAGCTCAACTCCGGAACTGCCATCAAAACTGGTATACTAGAGATTGGTAGAGGAAAATGGAATTCCTAGTGTAGAGGTGAAATTCGTAGATATTGGGAAGAACATCGGTGGCGAAGGCGATTTTCTGGGCCAAATCTGACGCTGAGGTTCGAAAGCGTGGGTAGCAAACAGGATTAGATACCCTGGTAGTCCACGCCGTAAACGATGAGTGCTAGACGTTGGAAATTTATTTTTCAGTGTCGTAGTTAACGCATTAAGCACTCCGCCTGGGGAGTACGGTCGCAAGATTAAAACTCAAAGGAATTGACGGGGGCCCGCACAAGCGGTGGAGCATGTGGTTTAATTCGACGCAACGCGAAGAACCTTACCAGCTCTTGACATTGCTAAGTCGCGAGTTTTAGAGATAAAACTCTTCAGTTCGGCTGGACTTAGTACAGGTGCTGCATGGCTGTCGTCAGCTCGTGTCGTGAGATGTTGGGTTAAGTCCCGCAACGAGCGCAACCCTTGTCCTTAGTTGCCAGCAATTCGGTTGGGCACTCTAGGGAGACTGCCGGTGATAAACCGGAGGAAGGCGGGGATGACGTCAAGTCCTCATGGCCCTTACGGGCTGGGCTACACACGTGCTACAATGGCGTCTACAATGGGTCGCAATAGGGCAACCTAAAGCTAATCTCAAAAAGACGTCTCAGTTCGGATTGTACTCTGCAACTCGAGTACATGAAGTTGGAATCGCTAGTAATCGCGGATCAGAACGCCGCGGTGAATACGTTCCCGGGCCTTGTACACACCGCCCGTCACACCATGGGAGTTGGTTTTACCTGAAGGCGATGTGCTAACTTCGGAGGCAGTCGACCACGGTAAGGTCAGCGACTGGGGTGAAGTCGTAACAAGGTAGCCGTAGGGGAACCTGTGGCTGGATCACCTCCTTTCTAAGGATAACTTAATTTCATTAATTTGTATTAAGTTGTTAATAGACATCAGATCGTCGTCTATAAATCCCTTTTTAGAGTTATTAGGAGCCCTAATGGGCCCGTAGCTCAGGCGGTTAGAGCGCACGCCTGATAAGCGTGAGGTCGGTAGTTCAAGTCTACCCGGGCCCACCAAAATGGCATGTTTTTTGCTGTTTTTTATTGAGGGGGTGTAGCTCAGTTGGGAGAGCGCCTGCTTTGCAAGCAGGAGGTCATCGGTTCGATCCCGTTCACCTCCACCAATTCTAGTAACAATATTCAATGCTGTTTGATATAGTTTAATAAACCATCACACAGAGAATTCTTATCAAAAAAAAGATTTATTTCTGTACATATGATAATTCAAGCGATGAAAGTGCATTTAGTGGATGCCTTGGCATTAAGAGGCGATGAAGGACGTGATACACTGCGATAAGCCCTGGGGAGTTGTGAATAAACTTTGATCCGGGGATTTCCGAATGGGGAAACCCGCCGTTTTAACGGCATTTTATATTGAATACATAGATATAAAAAGCAAACCTGGCGAACTGAAACATCTAAGTAGCCAGAGGAAAGGATATCAACCGAAACTCCGTTAGTAGTGGCGAGCGAAAGCGGATCAGGCCAGTTGCTTGTTAGGTAAAACTTGAAATGTTTGGGAAAGCATGCCATAGAAAGTGAAAGCCTTGTAAAGGTAAAGTGCCTAACTAGTACTCGAGTAAGACGGGACACGTGAAATCCTGTTTGAACATGGGGGGACCACCCTCCAAGCCTAAGTACTCCTTAATGACCGATAGTGAACTAGTACCGTGAGGGAAAGGTTAAAAGTACCCCTGTTAGGGGAGTGAAATAGTACCTGAAACTGGATGCATACAAGCAGTCGGAGCCATTTTATATGGTGACGGCGTACCTTTTGTATAATGGGTCAGCGAGTTACTCTATGTAGCAAGCTTAAGCTGTTAAGTGTAGGCGAAGCGAAAGCGAGTCTTAATAGGGCGATTTAGTTACATGGAGTAGACCCGAAACCGGGTGATCTAGCTATGAGCAGGTTGAAGGTGTGGTAACACACACTGGAGGACCGAACCCACGTCTGTTGAAAAAGACGGGGATGACTTGTGGCTAGGGGTGAAAGGCCAATCAAACCCGGAGATAGCTGGTTCTCCGCGAAAACTATTTAGGTAGTGCGTTACGTATCACCAACGGGGGTAGAGCACTGGATGGGCTAGGGGGGAGCTAATCCTTACCAAACCTTACCAAACTCCGAATACCGTTGAGTGCAGCGTAGCAGACAGACATTGGGTGCTAAGGTCCAATGTCGAGAGGGAAAGAGCCCAGACCGCCAGTTAAGGTCCCAAAATAATGACTAAGTGGAAAAGGATGTGAAGTAACCAAAACAACCAGGAGGTTGGCTTAGAAGCAGCCACCCTTTAAAGATAGCGTAACAGCTCACTGGTCTAATAGTTATTTTGCGCCGAAGATGTAACGGGGCTAAAGTCATTTACCGAAACTGCGGGTGCATATTTATATGCGCGGTAGCGGAGCGTTCCGTAAGCCGATGAAGAGTGTTTGTGAGAACATTTGGAGGTATCGGAAGTGAGAATGCTGACACGAGTAGCGACAAACAGTGTGAGAGACACTGTCGCCGAAAATCTAAGGTTTCCTGCGTAAAGCTAATCTGCGCAGGGTTAGTCGGCCCCTAAGACGAGGGCGAAAGCCGTAGTCGATGGGAATCAGGTTAATATTCCTGAACCTGCTAGAAGTGACGAATACTGTAAATTGTTTAATCTTATTGGATTGATTGAGCAATGAAGGTGTTCCTGGAAATAACTCTAGCTTATAGACCGTACCCTAAACCAACACAGGTAGATTGGTAGAGTATACCTAGGCGCTTGAGAGAACGATGATGAAGGAACTCGGCAAATTACCCTCGTAACTTCGGGAGAAGAGGGCCCTATTTGTGGGCAACCATAAATAGGGGGCACAAATCAGGGGGTGGCGACTGTTTACTAAAAACACAGGGCTCTGCAAACTCGTAAGAGGAAGTATAGGGTCTGACGCCTGCCCGGTGCCGGAAGGTTAAGAGGAGGAGTGCAAGCTCTGAATTGAAGCCCCGGTAAACGGCGGCCGTAACTATAACGGTCCTAAGGTAGCGAAATTCCTTGTCGGGTAAGTTCCGACCCGCACGAATGGCGTAACGACTTCCCCACTGTCTCCATCATCGACTCAGCGAAACTGAATTCTCCGTGAAGATGCGGAGTACGCGTGGTCAGACGGAAAGACCCCGTGCACCTTTACTACAACTTTGCAGTGATATTAGAAATTAAATGTGTAGGATAGGCGGGAGCCTTTGAAGTGTTAGCGCCAGCTAGCATGGAGGCAACCTTGAAATACCGCCCTTTTGATCTTTGATATCTAACCGAGGTCCGTTATCCGGATCCGAGACCCTGCATGGTGGGTAGTTTGACTGGGGCGGTCGCCTCCCAAAGAGTAACGGAGGCGCGCGAAGGTGGGCTCAAGCTGGTCGGAAATCAGCTGTTGAGTGCAATGGCATAAGCCTGCCTGACTGCGAGAGTGACAATTCGAGCAGAGACGAAAGTCGGTCATAGTGATCCGGTGGTTCCATGTGGAAGGGCCATCGCTCAACGGATAAAAGGTACGCCGGGGATAACAGGCTGATACTACCCAAGAGTCCTTATCGACGGTAGTGTTTGGCACCTCGATGTCGGCTCATCACATCCTGGGGCTGGAGCAGGTCCCAAGGGTTCGGCTGTTCGCCGATTAAAGTGGTACGTGAGCTGGGTTTAGAACGTCGTGAGACAGTTCGGTCCCTATCTGCCATGCGTGTAGGATACTTGAGAGGATCTGTCCTTAGTACGAGAGGACCGGGATGGACATACCTCTGGTGTACCTGTTGTCACGCCAGTGGCATCGCAGGGTAGCTAAGTATGGAAAGGATAACCGCTGAAAGCATCTAAGCGGGAAACCTGCCTCAAAACTAGGTATCCCTTGAGAGTCGTGGAAGACTACCACGTTGATAGGCCAGATGTTGAAGCATAGTAATATGTGTAGCTAACTGGTACTAATAACTCGATCGGCTTGAAATATCTTGTACAGTAATAAGTCTTTTTTCTGTGATGGTTTAATAAACTAATTTGGTATTTGAATAACCTGGTGGTTATTGCGAAGATTCCGTACCCGATACCATTCCGAACTCGGAAGTAAAAGTCTTCAGCGCCGATGGTACTTCGTCTTAAGGCGTGGGAGAGTAGGTCGCTGCCAGGTTTTTTAAGTACCAAAAAAAATTCATATTCATTATAATTAATAACAGCGCGGGGTGGAGCAGCCCGGTAGCTCGTCAGGCTCATAACCTGAAGGTCGCAGGTTCAAATCCTGCCCCCGCAACCAAAATTTAAAATTATTTTAAAAGTTCAATTAAAAAAGGTTTCATTAGAATAATTTTCTGCGTGAAACCCAATTTGTAATTTAAAAATATATATTTATAATATTAAAATGATTAGCTATTTACCATTATCCGGTCTAAAAGTTGTTGATCTTACCAATATTATTATGGGCCCTTATACAACTCAGTTATTAGGTGATTTAGGGGCTGATATAATTAAAGTTGAAGATGTTCATGGAGATATGACTAGAAATATAGGAGTACAAAAGTCTTCCAATATGTCTTCTATGTATTTAGGAGTTAACAGAAATAAAAGAAGTATAGTTTTAGATTTAAAAAAAAATATTTCAAAGAAAGTATTATGGAAATTAATAAAAAAATCTGATGTTTTTATACATAATATGAGGCCTACTAAAATCAGTAAATTGGGCTTTAGCCCTATAAAAATAAAAAAGCAAAATAAAAAAATGATTTTCGTAGGTTTATATGGTTATGGAAAATATGGAGAGTATACAGAACAGCCAGCATTTGATGATATTATACAAGGACAATCTGGACTAGCTAGTCTTTATCAGTCAAGAAAAAAAGAACCTTCATTTGTTCCTTCAGTAATAGCAGATAAAACTATTGGCTTACTTGCTAGTACAGCACTTTTAGCAGCTTACATCAAATCTTTAAAAACGGGTGAAGGAAGTTGTGTTGAGGTAGCAATGTTAGAAGGAATGGCTTCATATACTTTGTTGGAACACCAACATGGTCAAATTTTTTCTCCTAGTAAAGCAAGTATTGGGTATCCGAGATTACTTTCAAAAAGAAGAAAGCCTTATAAAACAAAAGACGGTTATATGTGCATACTACCTTATACTAATAAGCAGTGGTTCAATTTTTTTGAAATTATTAAAAAAAAAAATTTAAAGTATGATAAAAGATTTTCTAATATTAAAGCAAGATCTAAAGATATCAATCTTCTCTACAAATTGGTAGAGGAATGCGTTAAAAAAAAAACGAACGCGCAATTATGTAATTTATTAAAAACAAATGATATTCCTCATGGAGAAGTAAATACATTAGATACTTTAAGATCAGATAAACATTTAAAAAAAGTAAATTTTTTTAGAAAGATAAAGCATCCTTCAGAAGGGAATATATTATTACCTGATACTGGCATTAAAATTAATAATAAATCTCTTCCTGTAAGAAAACATCAACCTTATTTAGGAGAAAACAGCAAAGAAATTCTAGAAGAAATTGGTTATAATAAAAATGAGATAAAAAAAATTATAGATCTGAATAAAAAGTAGCTGATTTTATTTATTAATTGTTCTAATTTAAATTATGGATTTTAGATACTTAGGACTATCTGGTTTAAAAGTTTCCTCTTATTGTTTGGGAACTATGACTTATGGTGAAACAACTGAAGAAAAAGATGCTCATTTACAAATAAGTGAAGCATTTTCTTCTGGAATAAACTTTATAGATACTGCTGAAATGTATCCTACCTGTCCCATAAGAAAAGAGACTAGTGGAGAAACAGAAAAAATAATTGGAAATTGGATTAATAATAACAAGGATAAAAGAAAAGACATTATTTTAGCAACTAAAGTAGTAGGTAATGGATTTAAGTATATAAGGAGTGGAGGACCAATTACTAGGGGAACTATAAAAGTTGCCTTACACGGAAGTCTTAAAAGGCTTAAAACGGATTATATTGATTTATATCAATTACACTGGCCTAATAGGGGATCTTATCACTTTAGATCATACTGGAACTATAAGCCGGAAAAGCAAGATAGTAAAAATATTACAGAAGAGTTTTTGGATATATTAAACACTTTAAATGACTATAAAAAGGAAGGGCTAATTAGAGCAATTGGTGTTTCTAATGAAACTTGTTGGGGTGTAATGAAGCTTAATGAAATAATTAAGGATATAGAAAATCTATGTATTGCATCAATACAAAATGAATATAGCTTAATGTGCAGACTATTTGATAATGATTTTCATGAGTTAGCAATTAATGAAAATATTCCACTATTAGCTTATTCCCCATTAGCTAGAGGCCTTCTTACAGGCAAATATATAGGCAATAAAATTCCAGAAGGTTCCAGGCTTTCTAGAGATGATAAAATTAGAAAAATTGTTAACGAAAACTCTGATCTTGCAGTTAAGTCTTATTTTAGTTTAGCAAGTAAATATAATATAGATCCTGTACATATGTCCTTAGCTTTTTGTAATGAAAGGCCATTTATGGGATCAGTTATTTTTGGAGCAACAGATATTACACAGCTTAGAAAAATTTTAGCAGGTATCAATTTGAAATTAGACTCAGAAATATATGATGAAATACAAATGTTATACAAAAAGTTTCCTTTAACTTTTTAATGTTTTTAAAGGTCTATTTCTCTTTGGAAAACAAGTTTTGCAAATATAGCATTTTGTGCCATCACATCCTCTAGCTGTGCAATACTCTCTGCCGTAAAAAATAATTTGTAAATGAAGTTTACTCCACTTTTCTTCAGGAAATAATTTTTTTAAATCTTTTTCAGTTTGCTTCACATTTTTTCCAGAAGTTAATTTCCATCTTTGTGCTAATCTATGAATATGAGTATCAACTGGAAAAGCAGCAATGCCATAACCTTGAGAAATAACTACGCTTGCAGTTTTATGCCCTACTCCAGGTAAACTTTCTAACTCTTGTAAAGTTTTTGGAACTTTTTCATCATATTTTTCTATGAGTATTTTAGATAAGTTATAAATAGCTTTTGATTTTTGTGGGGCCAGCCCACAAGGACGAATAATTTTATAAATTTCATCAATACTTAGTTTACACATTTTTTTAGGAGAATTTGCTTTTTTAAAAAGTTGTGGTGTAATTTTATTTACTCTTTCATCTGTGCACTGAGCACTCAATAGAACGGCAATTA
>CACGBM010000025.1 GCA_902571315.1 Rhodospirillaceae bacterium | reverse complement strand
TAACATACTAGCTTCAAAATTTTCTTTAATTATTTGAACTGCATTCCTTATACCTTTTATTATATCTTTGTGAGTTTCTATAAGTTGAATTAGTAGCATAAATATTAATTCAGAATCTGTATTTCCATTTATGAGATTTATATATTTAGAATTTAAATTCTTTAAAAATTTTCCTCTTATAATTGATTTTGAGCCTTTTATATAACCATTATGAGAAAAACAAAAATTATTAATTTTAAATGGATGAGTATTGAAATATCCTTGATTTTCTATTATTGTGGCACTTCTAACATTTCCTATAACTAGTGTTGATGATATTGATTTAGATATATCATTTAAATTTAAGTCATTCCAGATTGGTAAAAAATTTTTGTAAAGTCTAAAATTTTTTTTATTCTTCCAGGCAAATCCAAATCCATCCGCATTTAATGTTGCTTCACGCATTAGTTTTGGTTTATAGGCCAATTCAATTAAAGAATGTTTGTGTTTCAATAAAATTGAATAAAGATCTTTTGCCTCTCCAATGTATCCTATATGTCTACACATTTAAATTAACATTTAATTTGTAAATAAATATGTTATAACAAATAATGAACAAAATTGAGAACATTTCTTTTGAAAATAACTCTAATAATAAAGAAAATGTTATTTCACTACTGAAAAATGAAAAAAAATCTTTGCCTACTCATTATTTGTATGATGATTTAGGCAGTAAATTATTTGAAGAGATATGTAATACAGAAGAATATTATTTAACCAGAACTGAACAACAAATTTTAAATGCTCATGCTTTAGATATATTGAAAGAAGCTTCACCTTTAGAAATCTTTGAATTTGGTAGTGGTTCATCAAAAAAAACAAAAAGTCTAATCTCAAAGGCACTTAAACAAAAAAAATATATAACATATTTTTCTTTTGATATTTCTACTAAGGCTTTAAAAATGTCCTATGATCAATTAAAACAAATCAGCAAAAATTTAGACGTTCAACTCATTCAAGGGGATTTTAATAACGATATATGTCGCATTAAAAAAAGCAAAAGAAAAAGATTATATTTATTTTTGGGAAGCACATTGGGTAACTTTAATAATAATGTAGCAGTTAACTTCTTAAATAATGTAGCAAAAATTATGAACAAAGAAGATAGTTTTCTTTTGGGCGTAGATAAGGTTAAAGATGAAAAAATTATTAATATGGCCTATAATGATAAAAAAGGAATTACTAAAAGATTTAATAAAAATATACTTAAAGTAATAAATAAAGAATACAAATTAAATTTTAATGAAAATAATTTTCTTCATAATGCTAAATTTAATTTAGAAAAGTCTCAAATTGAGATGTATTTAGAGTCCACAGTTGAACATTCCATTAGGTTACCAAACAATGAGGATTTAAATATCGGTAAAGGTGAAAAAATTCTTACTGAAATAAGTAGAAAGTTTTCAGAGAAAACTTTGAATAGTTTATTTAGAAAAGCTAATTTAAGCATTATTAAGAGTTATACGGATAAAAAAAAGTATTTTTCTCTGTATTTATTAAAAACTAAGAAATATCTTTTTCCATAAGATTGTTAATACTTTGACAAAATGCCTTGCTATCATCTAGAGGAATTCCTTCAATTATTTTGGCTTGATTAAGTAACATATCAGAAACTTCTGCACACTTAGATTTATTTTTTTCATTAGTAAAGTCTAATAAAGACAAGTTTTTTATAATTGTATGGTCAGGGTTAATTTCTAATACTTTTGTTGTGACCTGATCTAAATGCTTATGTTTTTTTAGTAAATTCTCTAAGTGTATATCCATAGCATTTTCTTCTGCAACAAAACACACAGGGCTGTCTGTTAACCTAGTAGAAATTTTCACATCTTTAACTTTTTCACCAAAATGAGATTTCATATAGGCAATTAGCTTATTTATATTTTCATCTTTCTTTTTATTTTTCTTATTATGCTTTTCGTCTTTAAATTTATCAATGTCTATATTTCCTTTAGTAATAGATTTAAAAGTACACTTTTTATATTCCGATATGTTTGGTATCCAGAACTCATCAACTGGGTCTATAAAAAGAAGTACCTCTATGTCATTTTTAACAAATGTTTCCATTTGAGGGCTGTTTATTAAATTTTCTACATTATCTCCACTAATATAATAAATTTCATTTTGATCTTTTTTCTTATTATTTAAATATTCTTCAATAGTAATTAAGTCTTTAGATTTGCTTGAATAGAACAACGAAATATTAAGAATATTTTCTTTATTAGTAAAATCTTCATGAATGCCTTCTTTGATAACTGATCCAAAGTTTCTCCAAAAACTTATGTAGTTATCTTTTGATTTTTTTAGTTCAGACTTTAACTCACTTAAGACTTTTTTTGTCAGATGTGATTTTATTTTTGTGACAGTAGGATCGTTTTGAAGCATTTCTCTGCTAATATTTAAAGAAATATCCTCGGAGTCGATAATACCTGATACAAACCTTAGGTATTTAGGTAATATATTTTCAAGTTTATCTGTTATGAATACTTTTTTAATAAATAATTTCAAATTGGAAATTTTTTCAGCATTAAGTAAATCAAAAGGTTTTTCCGAAGGTATAAATATTAAGTTTGTATAATTTAAATTACCCTCAATTTTATTATGGATAATTTTCCAAGGTTTGTCATAGTTTGGTCCAATATTCGTGTAAAATTCTTCATACTCTTCTTTTTTAATCTCTTTTTTATCTTTATTCCACAGCGCAGTACCCTTATTAATTTTTTCTTCTTTCTTATCCTTGGCATCATTTTCTAAAATATAAACAGAATGAGTTATATGATCAGAATATTTTTTTATAATGTTTTCTATTCTAATTCTTTCTGAATACTCTTTAGCTTCAGTATTTAAAAATATTTTTACTAGTGTTCCATTATTAGTTTTATCAATCTTTTCTATATCAAATTTTCCTTTGCCCTCAGAACTCCACTTCCAACTCTCATTTGTTCCAGCTTTTTTTGATAGCACTTCTATTTTGTTAGCTACCATGAAACCTGAATAAAAGCCTACTCCAAATTTTCCTATCTGCTCAATATCTTTGTTATTTTCTTTTTCCATCCGTTTAATGAATTCTTCTGTGCCAGACTTTGCAATTGTACCCAAGGAATCTATTAGTTCATCCTTGCTCATACCTATCCCATTATCAAAAATTTCTACTGTATTTTCTTTCTTATTTGTTGTAACCAATATTTTAAAATCCTCTCCTTTTTTCATTAAAGAAGGGTTTTTTAATTGAGCATATCTTAGCTTATCACATGCATCAGATGCATTAGAGATATACTCTCTTATAAAGATTTCTTTATCACTGTAAAGAGAGTTAGCTACTATGTTAAGTATTTTTCCAACTTCTGCTTGAAATTCAAAATTTTGTTTACTCATATCATTAACCTCGTTATAAAAGATATGATTATTGTTTTAATAATATTCAAGTAAAAAATTGGAGACTTTATGATTACAATACAAGATGCCATTATTTCAAGAAAAAGTGTAAGAAGTTTTACTAAAAAACAAGTAAGTAACAAAATTATTAAAAAAATACTTGAAATATCCTCTCAGGCTCCAAGTGGTAGCAATACTCAGCCATGGAATGTTCATGTGCTTACAGGAAAAGCACTTAAAAAATTTACCTCTCAAGCCAAAAAAGAATTTATGAGTAATTCTGAAAACTTATCTTTAGAAAGACTAAATTATATGAAAAAATATAGAGAACCATATATAAGTAGGAGAAGAAAAGTAGGTTGGGATCTTTATCAAATATTAAATATTAAAAAAGGTGACTTTAAAAAAACTAAAAATTTTCATGCTAAAAACTATGAATTTTTTGGTGCCCCAGTGGGTTTAATATTTTCAATAGAAAAAGATTTAGGATGGATGAGTTGGTTAGATTATGGAATGTTTATTCAAAACATATGCTTATTAGCAAGAAATTACGGACTGCATACTTGCCCTCAAGCAGCTTGGGGTTTAATTTACAAAAAAGTTAATGTATTATTAAACCTAAATAAAAACTATACGGTACACTGTGGCTTGGCCATAGGATATGAAAACAAAAGAAGTAAAATAAATACTTTAAAAACAGATAGAGAAAAATTAGATAATTTTTGTAAGTTTAATTATTATTTATAAACAGGTTTGAAGTTTTTAACTAAATTTTGTGCTTTTTTTATTTCTTCACTAGACATATCTTCAGAAATAACTTTTATAAAATGCTTACCTATGGCAGTATCGGACAAACTAAACCACTTATATGCTTCCACATAATCTTCATCTACCCCATTTCCATGAACATATTGTTTGCCAAGGTGCAACTGAGCCGTAGGGTGGCCTCTATTTGCTATTATTAAATATAATTTGGCTATTTCATCCCAATAACCGCCCATTTGTAATCTAATGCACTTTGCATATTTAAGTTCTGTATCTAAAGCTAATTTATCACTAGATAGATAAGGTCTCATTGGATCATGTTCATGTTCGATCTCATATTTAATGTAATTTAGTTTATCCGCAGAAAATAAAAGCGAATTTAATGTAAAGAAAGTAATAATAAGTAAAAAAATATTTTTCATATTTAATTTGTAGCAGCTTCAGCAGCAGTGCTGACTGGTATTTCCTCTCCTCCAGGATATACGGATAGATTTGTACCTTGCAGAATGAATCCTAAGGAACCATTAACTGCAACATCTCCAACTATTTGTTTAGTTTCTATACCATTTCCACCACAGGCTTTGCTCATTTCTGAAGCAGTTAATCTATCTTTAAGGTCTAGAGTAGCATTAGCTGCTAACATAGCAGGTGCAGCAACTATGCCTATAAGTCCAATAATAGGAGTAGCGATTAGTCTTGTATTGAAAATAAAATCTTCGTTTTCAGACTTATTAAGCATTTTTCTGCATAAATCATTATTTTTATCATCAAATTCATCTTTAAAATTATGTTGGACTTGATGAGCCATTTTAGCTGTTTCACTTGCACAAGCTCCTAAAATGAAGATAGAAAAAATTATAATTAATCTTAACAATGTTGAAATTCCAATTATAGCTGTATAAAATTAATAAATATATTATAATCAAATTACAATAAATAAAAAATTTAAGTTATATTTTGTTAAAGTCAACTAATATTAATAGAAATACCTTATTAGAAATTGAAAAAAAAGTTTCTTGGTTGTCTAATTACATAATTCATTATGCAAATAATGTTAGAATTAAAGAAGATGATTTAAAAGTTGGAGGTCATCAAGCATCTTCTGCTTCAGTAGTTTCAATTTTAGTAGTTTTATTTTTCAAAATATTAAAAAAATATGATAGAATTGCGATCAAACCACATGCCAGCCCAGTATTTCATGCTATTCAGTACCTACTGGCCAATCAAAACATTGATAATCTTAAAAACTTTCGCAGACTGGATGGTGCTCAGGCTTATCCTTCAAGAACCAAAGATTTCTGTGAAGTAGACTTTTCTACAGGATCAGTTGGTTTAGGAGGAGCAATGACAATTTTCAGTTCTTTTACACAAGATTTTCTTAAAGAAAACAATTTATTAGAAAATGAACCAAGTAAAATGATTTCAATATTTGGTGATGCTGAATTAGATGAAGGTAATGTATATGAGGCTTTATTAGAGGGAGCTAAACATAATTTAAAAAATTGTTGGTGGATAATTGATTATAATAGACAATCACTGGACGGGATAGTTTTTGAAAAACTATTTGAAAAAATTATAAATTTATTTGCATTAATGGATTGGAATGTTGAAATATTAAAGTATGGATCAAAACTGGAAAAATTAAGTAAATCTAAAAGCGGAAAAAAAATCATGAAATGGATAGATGACTGTCCTAATGACTTATTTTCAGCTCTAACATATCAAGGCGGAAAAGATTGGAGAGTAACTTTGTTAAAAGCTTTTGACGACGACCATGATACGAAAAATTTAATTCAAAGTTTTAATGACGAAGAATTAAACGATTTGATGACTAATTTAGCTGGACATGATGTGGAGTCTTTGGAACGGGCTTTTTTAAAATATTTAAATAATGATAAACCAACATGTTTTATTTGCTACACGGTTAAAGGATTTGGTTTGCCATTGGCAGGGCATAAAGATAATCATTCAGGAATAATGAATAATCATCAATTTAATGATTATAAAAAAATAATGAAAATTAGAGATGGTAAGGAATGGGAAAAAACCGAAGGAATAAAATTAAGTATCAATGAACTTAATTCAATAATTAAATCAAATCCTTTATCAAAATGTAGAAGAGAATTTTCAGAAATTATACCAATAAAACCATTTCAAGGAATTATTTTTAATAAATTTATTAGCACCCAAGAAGCATTTGGAAAAATTATGAATGAAGTAGGTAAAGTTAATAATAACTTTACAAGAAGAATTATAACAACTTCTCCAGATGTTACTGTATCAACTAACTTAGGTGGTTGGGTTAATAAAAGAAATATTTTCAGCACACATAAAAAAAGTGATATATTTGGTGAAAAAAAAGTTTTTTCATCACAAAAATGGAAATATGTTCCAGACGGACAACACATTGAACTTGGTATAGCCGAAAATAATTTTTTTTTACTACTGGCCTCTTTAGGGATAAGTGATAAATTGTTTGGTAAAAGAATGCTTCCTATAGGTACTATTTATGATACATTTATTGGAAGAGGGTTAGACGCTTTAAACTATGCTACATACATAGATGCTAGATTTATATTAGTAGGAACACCATCAGGTGTTACCTTATCACATGAAGGAGGAGCACATCAGTCAATTTTAACTCCTAATATAGGAATATCACAACCTAATTTAACTTATTATGAACCTAGTTACGCTGACGAATTTGTTTTTTTATTTTTTTGGGCATTAGAATATATTCAAAAAAAAGAAGGTTCTTCAGTATACTTTAGATTGTCAACTAAAAAATTAATACAACCTGAGAGACAACTTTCTCAAAACGACAAACATGACATAATAAAGGGTGGTTATTGGTTTCAAAAACCAAAAACCTTCAAACCAGTTATTTTAATTTGCACTGGTGTCATGATAGGAGAAGTTGAAAAATTGAAAAAAAAAATTATTAAAGAAGAAATAGACATGGGCATTTTTATAGCAACATCTCCAGACCAACTATATTCAAATTGGATGAATTCTAAAAAAAATAATACGTCTTCGCATATTGAGAAAATATTAAAAGTTTATAAAAGAGATACAGTACTTGTTACTATAATTGATGGTCATTCTAGTTCCTTGGCTTGGATTGGTTCTGTTTTAGGACATAAAGTTTATCCTTTGGGTTTAAATAAGTTTGGTCAATCTGGTGATTTAAATGAAATATATAAATATACTAATATTGATTTTAAATCTATTCTTGATAGAATTGCAAAATCAATTGTTAATAACTAAAGCGGCTGTGGTGAAATTGGCAGACACGCCAGATTTAGGTTCTGGTGGAGAAATCCGTGGGGGTTCAAGTCCCTCCAGCCGCACCAAATATTGCTATGATTAAATTTGTTTATATAATATTTTTTAAATTTTTACCGCTTATACTCTTTTATATAATTTGTACCAAACAGCTATTAGCAAATAATTTTTATGATTATCCTATGTTTTTTTTAGTTGATGCATGTCAGATAACTCAACAAAGGCATGATCCAAATGATTTTACTCAAGAGGAAATACTTGAGGGCAGAGAAAAATATAGTACATGTATGAATTTTATTATGTCATTATCTACAACGCTAAATAGTAGATGTATGAATTTAGAGTCAATAAATTTATCTCCTGAGGAAAATTTTACTTATGCTGACTTATCTAAAGTTCATACAACGCAGGATATTATTCAGGAAGTTTTATTGTATTCAAAAAAAAATCCTCAATTTGATAATCAAATAGCTTGGCTTCATGCTGCAAAAGCTATAAGTCAAAAATGGCCTTGTGTAAAAAATTTTGATAAATAATTCTAGAAATTAAAAACTTAAAAATGTAATATTGAATTGAGGCTTTAAAATAATGAAAGAAAATAAAAAAGAAGAAGAACTAAAAAAAAAATTTACGATTAAAATTCCAATATCTGAAGTAGAAAAAACAATGGAAGAAGATTTTATAGAATTATCTAAAAATCTAAAACTTCCAGGTTTTAGGCCAGGTAAAATTCCAATTTCATTTGTAAAAAATAAATATGGAAAAGAAGTAAAAACCAAAGTAACTGAAAAATTGATTCAAAGAGAGGGGAATAAAGAGTTTGAAAAGAATAATTACAGGTTAGCAGCGCAACCAAATGTAAAATTAATTTCAAAAATACAAGACAACGTAGATTTAGAAGTTGAGTATGAATTTGAGGTTTTACCAAAAATTGTTTTAAAGGACTTTAGCGACATAAAGTTAACTAAATATATTTCTGATGTTACGGATAAGGATATTAAAAAAGTAGTTGATAATTTATATACTCAACATAAAGAGTATAATAAAATAAATAGTAACAGAAAAACAAAACAAGGAGATAAGTTAATAATTAGTTATAAAGGTTATATGAATGATAAATTATTTGAAGGTGGTTCTGCTGAAAAGGAGGCAATAATACTTGGCAAAAATAATTATTTCCCTGAATTTGATCAAAATTTAATTGGTAAATCTAGAAATGATAATATTGAATTTTTTATGAAGTTTCCTAAAGATTATAATAAAGAAGATCTAAAAAATAAAAAGGTTAAATTCCAAATAACAATAAATGAAATTTTTGAAGGAAAAAATTTGAAAAATGAAGATGAACTTGCTTCTAAGACTGGATGTAAGAACTCTAGCGATTTAAGGAATAAAATCAAAAATGAACTACAGAAATATTCCGATGACTTAAGTTTTAATGTATTAAAAAAGGGAATAGTATCAAAATTGAGCAATCTATATAACTTTCAATTACCTGATATTTTAGTATCTAGAGAATTTGAAGTCTTGAGGAGTCAAAAAGTACAAAATAATGATAAAAAAGAAAATTCTGATGAAAATTTAAAAAATGAAGCAAAAGCAAAGGTAAAAATTGGATTAATAGTATCTGAGATAGGAATTGAAAATAAAATTAATGTAACGGAAAAAGAAATAGAAACTGCTCTAGCAAGAATTTGCATGCAATATCCAGGAAAAGAACAAGAAATAATAAAATATTACAAAAGTAATCCAAGTGCCATGAATTCCTTAAAAGGACCAATATTTGAAGATAAAGTAATGAAGTTTATTGAAGATAAAGCAAAAATTTCTAAAAAAGTTATTGAATCTGAGGAATTGTTAAAAAAGCTTTCAGATGTGGAAGTTAAAAATAAAAAGAAAGGAAAAAATGAAAAGTAAATTTACGGAATATGCAAGTTCTTTGATACCAATGGTAGTAGAGCAGTCTAACAGAGGTGAAAGAGCTTATGACATCTACTCCAGATTATTAAAGGAAAGGATAATATTTTTAACTGGTGCCGTTACCGACGAAGTGGCAAGTGTTATAATAGCACAATTGTTATTTTTGGAATCAGAAAACCCGAAAAAAGATATATTCATGTATATTAATAGTCCTGGAGGAATAGTAACATCTGGTTTAGGTGTTTATGATACAATGCAATATATTAAACCAAATGTTTCAACTCTTTGCGTGGGTCAAGCGGCTTCAATGGGATCATTATTATTATCGGCAGGTGCAAATGGCATGCGATTTGCTCTACCTAATTCTAGAATTATGTTACATCAACCATCAGGAGGGTTTTCTGGACAAGCAACAGATATTGAAATACATGCAAAAGAAATTCTTGAAATTAAGCAGAGGCTAAATAGGATTTATGAAAAACACACTAAACAGAAAGCTGAAATTATTAGAAAAACACTCGAAAGAGACTACTTTATGACAGCAGATGAGGCGAAAAAATTTGGAGTAATTGATAATATTATAAATAATAGAGATCAAATGAAAAGTTAATATGTTGAATATATGTAAAATTTTATGTAAGTTAAATTATGTCCAAAGATAAATCTGAAAACAAAAATACACTCTATTGCTCTTTTTGTGGTAAGAGTCAGCATGAGGTAAAAAAGTTGATTGCTGGCCCTACGGTTTTTATATGTGATGAATGCGTTGAATTATGTATGGATATCATTAAAGAAGAAAATAAGTCAGTTATTAATCAAAAATTAGAGGGAATTCCTTCACCAATTGAAATTAATAAAGTTTTAAATGATTATGTTATTGGGCAGGATAATGCTAAAAAGGTGCTTTCAGTAGCTGTACATAATCACTATAAAAGAATAGGACATATAACTAAAAATAAAAATGACGTAGAACTTTCTAAGTCTAATGTGTTATTAGTTGGTCCTACTGGATCAGGTAAGACTTTATTAGCGCAGACTCTTGCTAGAATTATAGATGTGCCTTTTACTATGGCAGACGCAACCAGTTTAACCGAAGCTGGTTATGTTGGAGAAGATGTTGAAAATATAATATTGAAATTGGTTCAAGCCGCTGACTACAACATAGAAAGAGCGGAAAGAGGAATAATATATATAGATGAAATTGATAAAATTAGTAGAAAATCTGATAACCCGTCAATTACAAGAGATGTTTCAGGAGAAGGAGTTCAACAAGCACTCCTTAAAATAATGGAAGGCACTGTAGCAAGCATACCTCCTCAAGGAGGAAGAAAGCATCCTCAACAAGAATTTTTGCCTGTTAATACTGCCAATATACTGTTTATATGTGGAGGCGCATTTAGTGGTTTAGAAAAAATCATTTCCAAAAGAGGAGAGGCTGCTGGTATAGGGTTCAGTGCCAATGTTAAAATGCCTGAAACAAGAAACTTCTCAGAAATACTTTCAGGTGTTGAACCAGAAGATTTACTTAAGTATGGATTAATACCAGAGTTTATTGGTAGACTACCAATATTTGCTTCTTTAGATGATTTGGATGAAAAGGCACTCATAGAAATACTGACTGTGCCAAGAAATTCTTTGGTTAAACAATATAAAAAAATATATTCATTAGAGGATGTAAAGCTAAGTTTTACTAAAGATGCACTTAAAGAAGTTGCTAAAAAAGCTATATCGAGAAAAACCGGAGCTAGAGGTTTAAGATCTATAATGGAAGAAATTTTATTGGATAGCATGTATGAAATTCCTTCAGAAGAAAATATTAATGAGGTAGTTATCAATAGTGATGTTGTTAAAGGCAAAGCTAAACCAATAGTAGCTTATAGCAAAAAGAAACCTGATTTAGAAACAAGAGCATAAAAAAAAATATTTCTTGAAATCTCGCTTTAAAAGTATCACGTATATTATATAGGAGACTTTATGACAAACTTACCATTACTACCCTTAAGAGATATTGTAGTTTTTCCAACCTTATGTCTACCGTTTCTGCTTCTAAAAGCACTTGTTTGTCAGATATTTTAATATTTAAATGAGCTGCCACAGTATTCGAAACCTTGATAGGGTCATCAGATTGAGCTACCGAAGATAATACGTCTTTAGATATTTTTTTATTAACTTTTATGTAACCTTCAAATTGCTCTGAAATCGCCCTAGTTAAAGCCTTACACTCGTCATTCTTCTTTATTTTGTCAGGAAACTTAGAATAAGCTGCCTTAATGAAACTTTCAGAAAGCAAGAATTTAGATATTCTTACTCTTTCTTTTCCTTCTACCAAAACTTTTACAGTACCATCCGGTAACTTTA
>CACGBM010000024.1 GCA_902571315.1 Rhodospirillaceae bacterium | reverse complement strand
AAGCGAATTTTTACAAGTGGTTATAAAAAATGATTTATCATGGAAGGAAGTTGCTAAAATTTCTTCAAATATTACAGAACTAAGAGGGGTATTTATAGAAATGATATTACGTAGACATTATAACTCTTTATCTACGTCTCATATTGTAGGATATGTTAAAGCACCTGATAAAAAAGAATATCCCAAGTTAGCAAATGTCCCTGGAACAGTAGTTGGGAAAATAGGCATAGAAAAATCCTTTGATAAAAAACTTCAAGGAAAATTTGGAATAAAAAAAGAAGAAGTTAACGCTCATGGTAGAGTAGTTAAAGAAATATCAAGAGTAAACGGTATACCGGGCGAAGATATAAATGTTTCTATTTCAAAAGATTTACAAGAGTATTGTTATGAAAGATTAGGAGATAATACAGGATCCATAGTCGTGCTTGATGTAAGAAATGGAGAAATTCTTTCTATGATTTCTAAACCATCTTTTAATTCTAATGATTTTATTGCATCTATGTCTCAAAAAAAATGGAATAATATCACAAATAATGAACTAAATCCTATGTTTAATAGGTCTAGCCAAGGAACATATCCTCCAGGTTCTATCTTTAAACTAATAGTTAGTATTACTGCTCTCAATGATAAAAACTTTAATCCAAATAAAAAATATTATTGTAACGGTGGCTATAAATTTGGTAATCAAATATTTCATTGTTGGAAGGAGGAGGGACATGGTTTTATAGATTGTGAAGAAGCTATTTCTATGTCGTGTGATTGTTATTTTTATGATTTATCTTTAAAGTTAGGTATAGAAAGTATTTCAGAGACAGCAAGAATTTTTGGGTTAGGAGAAAAGTACTTAGATGAATATTTTCCTGCTTCAAAAGGTATAATACCTAACAAGGAATGGAAAAAAAATAAATTTCAATCAGAATGGACTAAAAGTGATACTATTGTAGCTTCCATAGGACAAGGGTTTGCTTTAGCTAGCCCATTGCAATTAGCAGTTATGATAAGCAGAATCAGTACTCACGGTCAACTTATAAAGCCAACAATCATTAAAGATAGAAACAATAATAAAGAATTTGCAAAAATTTCTTACCTAGAAGACAAAACTTACTCATATATAAAGCAAGGTATGTTCAACACTGTTAACAATATTAATGGTACCGCTTATCAATCAAGGGAAATTAAATCTGGTTATTTTATGGCAGGAAAAACTGCAACATCTCAAGTAAGAAGAATAACAATGAGTGAAAGAGAAGAGGGCATTAAAAAAAATGAAGAATTGCCAAGAAATATGAGAGATCATGCATTATTTGTTGGATACTTTCCTCATGATAAGCCAAGGTTTGCTTTTAGTATAGTAGTTGAACATGGAGGAAGTGGTTCAAAAGCAGCTGCTCCTATAGCAAGAGATATTTGTAAGGAGTTAGTAAAAAAAATATGAATTTATTACAACTAAAATTATCAAATAAAAATAATTCTTTACAATTTATTAAAAGTATAAATTGGGACGTTATTTGTATTTTATTTATTTTTTTTTTTACTGGTTGTACTGTATTATATTCAGCCTCAGGAGGAGAGCTTTCTCCATTAGTTAAAAATCATATTCTTAAATTTATATTTTCTTTAATAGTTTTTATTGCAATATTGTTTATAAATTATAATTTTATTAAAAAGATAAGCTTAGTTTTTTATATAACAATTGTTGCTCTATTAATTTTTTTAATTTTTTTTGGTGTAGAAAGTGCAGGATCAAAAAGATGGATAAGTTTAAGCTTTTTTTCAATTCAACCTTCTGAATTTGCAAAGATAGCTCTGGTTTTAGCAATATCTAAATATTATAGTGAAATGACTTATCTTAAAAATAACTCTTTTATAAAAAGTATATTTCCAATTGTACTAATTTTAGTACCTTTCTTTTTAATAGTGAATCAACCTGATCTAGGGACCAGTTTGCTTTTACTAGCGAATGGTTTAAGTATTATAATAGTTTCAGGCATTAGTATCTGGTTGATCATAGTTGGCCTGATTATTTTTATATCTTTAATTCCTATCACCTGGAACTTATTATATAATTATCAACAAGATCGTATACTTACTTTTCTTAATCCTGAAAGTGATCCTCTTGGTAGCGGTTATCATATAGCACAATCTAAAATTGCTATTGGATCCGGAGGATTTTTAGGGAAGGGTTACATGCAAGGAAGCCAAAGTCAGCTAGAATTCATTCCTGAAATACATACAGATTTTGTATTCTCTATATTCTCTGAAGAGTTTGGTTTTTTAGGTTCAGTTATAATAATATTACTACATTTATATTTATTTTTTTATGGTTTGAAATCGAGTTTTTATGCAAATAATGAATTCGATAAACTAGTATTATTTGGCTTAACTATAAATTATTTTTTATATTTTATAATCAATATATCCATGGTAATAGGTCTAGTTCCTGTAGTTGGAGTCCCTTTACCAATTATTTCTTATGGAGGTAGTTCTATGTTAGCTATAATTATTTCCTTTGCTATTATACAAAAGATAAATATAAACAGAAAAGATTATTAACTAACTTCTTTTAATTTTTTTTCCATAGTTTTTATTTGATCTTCTGATAAGTTCATATCTTTAGCAATTTTAGTTAGTTTATTTCTTTCAGAAGATGTAATAATTCCGTCTTGTAAGGCTTTAGAAAATTCATTTTCATATTGAGTTTGTCTCCTTTTTAATTGATCTGAAAATCCAGAAGCTAAAATACCTGAGGGTAAAGCTACCGTACCTATACCAATAATAGTAATTATAGCACCAAATATTTTTCCCATAGCAGTAACTGGAGTAACATCTCCATAACCTACGGTAGTTAAGGTAGCAACAGCCCACCACATAGCTTCTGGTATAGAACCAAATTTATCAGGTTGAGCATCTTTTTCAAATATATAAATACCTGTTGAGGCAATAAGCATAGCTATAGTAAGTAAAAACATTGCTGCCAAAAATGATTGCTTTTCTTCTCTTAATACTCCTAATAATAGATTCATTACTTTAAAATATCTGCTAAACTTTAGTAATCTTAGCATTCTGAGAGCCCTTAAAATTCTTAAGTCTACTTCAAATATCATAGGTAGTAAGCCAGATAAAACTGCTAATAAATCAATAATTGCTGGCCAGGTAGAGGCATATTTAAGCCTAGTAATAAGTTTATTTTTTTTAATTTTTTCCTCTACGCATACCCATATCCTTAATATGTATTCAATTAGAAAAACTACAGTTGAAAATCTTTCAAAAACTAAGAATTCAAACGAATATAATGAGTAGATGCTATCAACCGTTTCTAAAAGTACAGCAATTATATTAAAGATTATCAAACTGATAAGAAATATATCAGTATAAAAACTAACCTTGTCATTTGGGTCTCCCTTTTCAAGAATTTCCCATATTCTTTTTCTTATAGATTTTTTATTCATTGCTTGTTTGATTTGCAGAGCCTTGAATTGCTGTGGCACCTACTCTCTCAAAATCACTTTTATTTTTATTAATAATATCTTCCAATGTAGTTTTTATTTTTTCTTCTGCTTTTTCTTTAGAGTCTGCATCAATTGTAATATTTCCATTAATTATCCACTTAACATTATACTGCATAGTATTACTCCATATAAGTTAGTTACTCAATTCTATTATATTAGTATAAATTTCATTAGCCTCTTTTTGTATATCATCTAGATCTTTTTCTTTAATTTTTTTAAAAATTATATTTCTTGCCATAGTACTATTTTTAATGTTTAAAGCAGAAGCTACTGATAACCACAAATATGAATTATTATAATCAGGACGCTTAGGAATTGATAAATACCATTTAGCAAGAGGAACTACAGCAAAAGTTTCTCCTTCATTAATTGCTTTCTCTAAGTTATCTCTAACTTCATTGTTAATTTCTTCTTTATTAGAATCATTAATTTTACTTTCACTTTTATTTGATAATTTTTTAGCTTCTTTTTGCCCATTAAGTTGAGACATCAAAGACCAATAATAAGCCTTTTTAAAGTTCTGAGGAGTACCTAACCCTTTATAATGTATTACAGCTAAATTATATTGAGATTTAGCATTACCCATTTCTGATAATTTAATAAATTTTTTTAAAGCTTTTTTATAATTATTTTTTTTATAAAGCGAAACAGCATTTTCAAACTCTTTATCTACATCAAACTTTTTAACTGGTAAAATAACTTCTGTAATATCATTAGTTATAATTGTTTCACATGTGCAAGTATCACCTAACTTGTAATATTCTTTCATTTTTTTACATCCACTTACTGCTGCTATTTGTGATGCTTTCTTATTGGGTATGTTCTGACTATAACCTAAAGCATCAAACATACCTGTCTTTAAAAAGTTTTCAGTTAAGTCATTCCAATTAATACAAGCTGAACCTGACCTATTTTCTAATAAATCTTGAAACGGAATATCCCATTTATTCATACTCCTGATATATGTATTTACTATATTTTTTCGTATAGTTTCTTTGTCTCTATTTTCTAGTTCAGGTATTTCAGAATATAAATATTTAATAATTAGAAAAAAAAAGAAAAATATTTTAAAATATAACATTACCTTCCTGCTATCATTACAAGTTGTAGATGCAGAACTCTCATTTTAAATTTTATATTAGGTTTTTTTTCATAAACTACAATTCTAGGTCTGTCTGAATTAGGTTTCTGAAACTCTAATGTCATTTCCTCTGGTAAAAATATACCATGATACTCTAGTGTTTTTTGAGGCTCGTTTTTAAAAGCATCTCTAAATTCTGCATCAATCCATATTCTAGCTAGCACTCTACCTAGTACGTCGGGTAAAATAGACTGAACATCTTTTCTATTACTTAAATAGATTGTTTCATCTACAAGTGAAAAAGGTGTTTTTAATTCTCCTTTTTTTACAGGCACTGGAAGAGTGTTTTTCTTTACTGGAAGTAGGTTTTTTTCTTCTTTTTTACTCATATATTATCATTAATTTTTTATTGGTATCATTTTTGCAAACAAAAAAAAAAGGATTATTATCATATGTTTACTATAACAAGGAATGGATTAGATGCAATCTCAAAAGATCTGGGAGTAATATCTAATAATATAGCTAACGCTGGTACAAATGGTTTTAAAAGAAGTAGAACAGAGTTTGTAGATTTTTATTCAAAGGCATTATCTGATAGCCCCAATAATAAAGTAGGGTTGGGTTCATTTTTTCAGGGTAGTCAAAAAATTATGCAGCAAGGTTCTCCAATAATGACAGGTGGTGCTTTAGACCTTAATATATCTGGAAGAGGTTTTTTCATATTATCTCCGAAAATAGGAGCGGAACCAAGATTTACTAGAGACGGTTCATTTAGTTTAGATGCTTCTGGAAACTTAATTACGACTGATGGTTTTAATGTAGCAGGTTATAGAAGAGATGAATTAGAGGGTTTAATTAAGACTTCAGCAGAACCTATTAATATACCTCTATCAATAGAAAATATAGAAGGTAGGACTGTAAGTTTGACTGGGGTTAACATTGATGCATACGGTAATATAGAAACAACTTATGGTCTAAACAATATTGTTCAAAGAGGACAAATTGCTTTAGCTAAATTTAATAATGATACAGAGTTAAAATCTGTAGGATCTAATGCCTTTCAGGCCTCCGACAAGAGTGGTTTACAAATATTAGGTTCACCGCTTGAAACTAACTTTGGAGAAATATTATCTGGAGCATTAGAGAGTTCTAATACAAATATAACTAATGAAATGGTTTCAATGATAAGAACACAACAAGCTTTTAATGGTAATGCCAGAATTTTACAGACCAGTGTTGATATTACCAGAAGACTAATGGAATAATATTTAAATAATAGGAAGGATTAATTTTAAATTTACTATTTCAAGTTTTATATTCTGATCAATACTTAAAACACCGTGATTATTTACAGCCAATGCTTTATCCAGAAATAATATAATCTTGAGTTTTTTACTATTATTTATATTTAAGAATTTGTTAATACTATTAAGAACATTTTCAAATTTTTCTTTTGAAAAATTGACTTCCCCCTCCATTACTGGTTTATTAATGCTAATATTGATATGCCCAATTGATGAGGAATAATTATTTTTTATTACAAGATCACATCTGCCTCTAGCAATATTTAATAAGTCACAAGAAAATAACAAAATATCACTATTTCTATTAATATCTAGGTTAAGTTCAGACTTTGAAACAAGCATCTCTAAATTTTTTACCTGGAGCCATTCACTCATAGTTTATAGAATATTTTTTATTTCATTTCTTAATTTCTTTATAGCAATAGATTTTATTTGTGAAATTCTGCCATTTGTCAGTTCTAATATTTTTGCTATTTCATATACATTGAGTTCTTCTACATAATAAAGTTGTATTACCAATGCTTCAACTTTTTCGAGTTTTTTTAATGCTTTCAATAAAGCATCTCTCAACTCTAATTCACTAAACTTTTCTTCAGGGTCATTTTCCTTAGATAAAAACCATATTGAAAATTCATCATAAACTGCATCTATGCTCTCGAGCTTATTAGCAGCAAATGCTTCTTTCCATTTATGTAATTCATTTATATCAATATCAAGCCCTTCTACTAGTTCATTGTCCTGTGGGTCTCTGTTTAAATTTTTTTGCAGATTTTCATATACTTTGTCATATCTTTGTTTATTAATTATTGTGGTTCTACATAAATTTGAGTTTTTTCTTAAAAAATCAATTATTTCTCCTTTTATTCTAATACGCGCGTAGCTAGAGAATGTGACACCAGGTTTTTCTATAAAGTTTTCGGCAGCAGTTACTAAACCCAACATGCCTATTTGTATTAGGTCATCAATTTCAATAACATTTTTTACTCTACCATGATAATGCCAGGCTATTTTTTTTACTAAACTTAGACATCCTTTAATTAATGTTTCTTTATTTTCTGAGTTAATAGTTTTATAAGATATTGCCATTAATTTAATTTTCTAAGTTACTAAAAAATTTTATTCCATTATGTTTATTTTTAGAAGCATTATTTATATTAAAAGATATTCTATTGAATAAATTTATTACACTTTTATTTTTATCATTTAATACTATAGGTTGTTTTTTTAATACAGAATCTTTTATTTCTTTTATATTTAGTAAACTACCTACATGATCTAAGTTGACATCATAAAATTTTGTTACTACCTCTTTAAATCTTTTAAAAACTATTTTGCCTTGATGGTCACTGCTAACCATATTTGTAATAACACAAAATTCTTTAAATTTTAACTCTAAATTACAAACTTTTATTAAGGTAAAAGCATCCATGAAACTTGTAGGTTCATTAACTAAAACTATCAATATTTTATCTGAGGCAGATATCATATTTAAAGCCATTTCATCGGCTCCTGCACTAACATCTACAAACAGATGATCTACCTTCTTAGATAAAGTTTCAAAACTTCTAATAAAATTAAACTTTTTTGTTTTATCGATACTCAAAAGTTCGGTTATACCTGATCCTCCTGATAAAAATTGTATATTGTTTGGACCTTTAACTACTGCATTTTCTAAACTGAGGTTACCTTCGATTACGTCTTTAACTGAGGTTTTAGGATTTATTCCTAGTAGTATATGTGCATTGGCCATTCCCATATCAGCATCTAACAATAAGCAATTACTTGATCTAGCTTGTGTAAGTGCTAAATTTACCGATATTGTTGTTTTACCAACACCACCTTTTCCGCTTGCTATAGCTAGAGTTTCTGACATATTTTTCCTAAAAGTTCTCTTTCATATATTTAGCTAAAATATCCGAATTAGTAAATAATAATGAGTCTACTATGGATCTAGTTCCACTCACTAGACCAATCTTACCTCTTAATTCAGATATTTTACTCAATGACATACTAGATAAGTTACATTCATCAGATTTAGTTAGAGCTATTATAGGCCTTTGTGCTTTAATTTTTTTCCATGTATTTTCTATCATTTCTGTAGAAGATCCACTTTGTAAACACAAAATAGAGCATATATTATTATCTCCATGTCTTTCCTCTAAATTTTCAATAATTTTATTTCCTGTTTCAATATCACCTGCTAGATCTACTACAATTTTTGCATTATCATTTAAAATCATTGTATCAGATAAATCTCCATTTTTTAATTGGTTAGTAATGGGAACATTTAGCAATCTTGCGAAGGACTTTAAATCCTCAGAAGCAGATTTACTGTTTCTACACAATTCAGCTAAGACTATATTATTTCTTCCTAACTTATCTACAATTGCTGAAGCTATTTTTGCTGCCATCGTGGTTTTTCCAGAACCAGAAGTTCCTGTAACTAATATTAACTTAGAATTAAAAATTCTTTCAGGAAAAGGAGAAGATAAATTTTCAGACAATCTTCTAAAAAAACTAACGCGTGCTTCTTCGTAAGTAGTATCTTGATTTTTATTTAACAATTTCTCTAGTATTTTATTAGAAAATCCTGCTTGTCTTAATTTCAAAAAGTTAGAAAAATTATAACTTTTATAATTATCAGTGATGTAGATATTTTCCAATTTTTTATCAATTTTATCTAATATAACTGACATTTCTTCTTTTATTATTTTTTTATAATGAGGACCTAAAAGGTTTACAGAAGCTGTTTTATCCTCTGATAATTTTGTCCGAGGATTGTTAATGATATTATTTTTAATATCTAATTTGCCAGAATTAAACTTGTAAATATTTGCAAATTTCTTTTTATCATACCTTTTTTTTACAGCACTTTTAGCTTTATTAGAATTAGAAGCAGTTATTGAAACTTGCCCATTAACTTTTTTAGTAGATAGAATTACACAATCTTCACCTAATTCTTTAACTACTTTTTCCATAGCAGTAGCAGTATCCTTAGCTCTTATTACAGTAGTTCCATTGATCATTTATTATTCTCCTCTTTTTGTTTATTTTCTATAGTAGCAATTATATTTATTTTTCTTGTTTCAGGTAATTCGGTAAAAGCAAGAACATGAAGATCTTCAATATTTTGTCTAATTAAATTAGCTAAATCTCTTCTAATTATAGGCGATGTTAGTAATATACAATTATCTCCTTTAGTTGATGCTGTCTCATATGCTTTAGCTATAGCTTTAAGCATATTTTGTGTAAATATTGGATCTAATGATATTCCAGTAGTATTTTTCTCTTTAAGTGTATTTATAATGATTTGTTCCATTTCTGGAGACAGTGTTATAACAGATAACTCTTTATTTATAGGGCATATTTTTTGAATTAGAAGTCCTACTAAGGCTGGTCTTATAGTTTCTGCTATATCAACTATAGACATTTTAGAAATATTAATATTAGATAAAAGCTCCAAAACTCTTTTTAAATCGCTAATAGGCACTGACTCTGAAAGTAATATTTTTAAAATTCCTGTTAATTGATTTAATGGGAGTATTTTAGGTATAACAGTTTCTACTAACTTAGGTGATGATTTTTGTAAATTATCCAGCAAATCTTGAACTTCATCTTGCCCTATAAGGTCACCTGAATGTTTAATTAATAGTTGATTTAAGTGAGTAGCAATAACAGCCTCTGGTGTAACTATCATGTAGCCTGAAGCTTCTGCTTTATCTTTATTGTATTTATCTATCCAAACAGCATCCATATTGAATGACGGATCTTTAACTTCAATTCCTGATATTTTAATATCACTTTCTGAACCAGGAATGGCAAGTAGTTTATCTGGGAAAACTTGATTTTGTCCAACAATAGTATGTCCAAGCTTTATAGTATATTCATCTGCACCAAGATTAAGGTCATCAGTAATTCTTGCTGAAGGCACTATAAAACCTAAATCTTTAGAGACTTGTCTTCTTACGCCTGTCACTCTTGATATCAATGGACCTGTATTATCTTTGTCCACAAGTTTTATTAGTCCATAACCTAATTGAATAGATATTGAAGAATTGTCTGCTATCTCATTAAGGTTTATTATCTCTTTATCTTCTTCACCTTTTTCCTCTTCTATTTTTAAATTTTCTTCAATTTCTTCTTTTTTGCCTCTTTGTAATAAATAATATCCTATACCTGCTGCAAAGAAACTACTAATAATAAATAGTAAATTTGGCATACCAGGAATAAACCCTATTAAAAGTAGCACTCCTGCAGCTGGAAACCACGCTTTTGTCATACCTACTTCTTGAGAAATTTGATCTGATAAGTCAAAATTAGATGAAATTCTTGTTACTATAACTGCAGTTGCCATTGCAAGTAATAAGGACGGTATCTGGGCTACCAGTCCGTCTCCAACCGATAAAATAACATAGTTCTCTGCAGCATTGGTAAATGATAAATCATGCTGAGTAGTTCCAATTATAAGGCCACCTACAACATTGATAATTAAAATCAATATTGCAGCAATTGCATCTCCTTTTACAAATTTAGATGCTCCGTCCATTGCACCATAAAAGTCTGCTTCTTTTTCTATATTTTGTCTTTTTTCTTTTGCTTCATCGCTACTAAGTATTCCAGCACCTAAATCAGCATCAATTGCCATTTGCTTTCCTGGCATTGCATCCAAAGTAAACCTAGCGGAAACCTCAGATACTCTTCCTGCTCCTTTCGTTATTACAACAAGGTTAATTATGATTAAAATTGCAAATACAAATATTCCAACTACATAATCACTACCTATAACAAA
Source organism: Rhodospirillaceae bacterium (assembly GCA_902571315.1). Classification (GTDB taxonomy): domain Bacteria; phylum Pseudomonadota; class Alphaproteobacteria; order TMED109; family TMED109; genus TMED131. The sequence continues at coordinate 1,798 of CACGBM010000024.1, read as the reverse complement.
ATTTCCAAAAGCTTCAATAACATTTCCAGCCGCATCGGTTCCAGTATGTCCTTGACTTAATACTATTCTTGTGGAAGCAACATTAAGACCCAACCTTAAAACGGTAGCAAATAATAATACTGTAGGAAAACTAGAAAAGTCTAAAGGCCTAAAAGTCTGCAGTGCTACCATAAGTACTATTAATGAAATTAGAATATTTGAAGTAAAGAAAACATCCAATAAAAATACAGGAAGTGGTATAACCATCATAGTCATCAATATAAGAATTCCAATTGGCAAACTTATACTAGAGATCAATTTTACTACTAAACTTCTATCTTTTTTTATTGTATCCATAATTTAACTCAAAAAATTGACACTTTCTTTTAAAAGTACTTTAATATTTAATAAAAATTTTAACATTTACTGTCAGAAGCAAAATTTATGCCACTACATAGAAACTCATTCTAAACATCTTAGATCGGTGTTATTTTTTTTAAATTTTTTGGCATATTATATGCAAGAATATATAAAACTTTTTGGAGAAATATTATGATTAAGTACTTTTATATTGTTATTTTATTAGCGGGTACCTTTATTTCAGGATGTTCAAATCAGTACACTGGTCTAGGCTTTCCATACTCTAATCAAGATAGAGAAGCAAAAATTGAGAGAATAGAAATTCCTGAAGAGGGGCAAGACGTAATCAAGGCTACAGAAGAAATTTTGTCCGCTTCAGTTGAAAAGATTCCAACTATTACAGCTATTGGCTACGCTGTAGTGTCAACACAACCTGGTAAAAATGTAGCACAAAAACGATTAATGGCAATAAGAGCTGCCAGAATGGCTGCAATGAGAGAATTAGCAGAACAAATTCATGGATTAAAAGTTGATTCTAGAACTACTGTTATAGATTTAGTAACTCAAAATGATACTTTTAGAACTATGGTACAGGGAACTATTAGAGGAGCAAAAACAGTAAGAATAAATCCTACGGGAGACGACACTTATGAAACCGTTTTAGAAATTGATAGAGAGATTATGTTATTATTACTTAGAGAAGCAAGAAGTATTAAGGCATAAGTATGAAAGGCATTTTGTTTACAATATTTAGTTTAGCCTACTTTTCTACCAATGTAATGGCAGAAAATAATGCCATTAAATCAGGAAAATTTTTTACCAAGAAATTAGAAAATATAATACCCGTAAATGTGATAAAGGAAGTAGGAAAAAAAATTACAAAATTTGGTGGAAAAAATTTAATATTTGGTGCGGCTGCAACAAGCCTAATATCTAATGGTTTAGCTGATAATAATGATAATAATAAAGACATTATACAAACCAATAATCTAATTAAAGTTAATGCTAAAGGTCAAATTAATTTAGATGGCATTGACGAGACTTTAGCTAAAAGAAGAGCTTTAGAAGATGCATTATATTTTGCTTCAATGAAAGCTGGGGCAAAAGTTAGTGGTTTTAGTAGCATAGACGAAACGACGAAAATTAATGAAAATTTTTTAGTTCAACCAGATAATAAAATATTAGATTATAAAATTTTAAAATCTTTTAAAGAACAAAATAATTATATTGTAGAGGTCGAGGCTATTGTAGGAAATCTAAATAATTTTGACAGTGTGTGTACAAAAAGAAAGGTTTTAAATATAAAAGAGTTTAAAGGAACTTATATAATTAATACTAATACTCCTTCATGGGCTTATAGTTACATTGATAAAATTTTATATCAATTAAGAAAGCATATGTTAAATAATAAAAACATAAATTATAAAAACTACTCAAATAAAAAATATGATTTTAACTT
>CACGBM010000023.1 GCA_902571315.1 Rhodospirillaceae bacterium | reverse complement strand
CTCCAAATTCATCAAAACCAAGTTCTGCTGACTTCTGCTTTATCTCGTCAAAAAAATTTTTTTGGCTCATTAAAAATCTAAATTCTTATAATGTTTTGATGCGGGAATAGTAAATAATTTTTCCTCTAGAATATCTCTAAACGAAGGCCTGCTTTTGATTTTTGCATACCATTTACTTGTTAAATTTATTCTTTCCCAGTTAATTTCACCTAAATAATCTAAGGTTGAGAAATAAGCCGCACAAATTATATCTGCAATTGAAAAAAATTCACCAGCAATAAATGTTCTAGTATTTAGAAGCCATTCTATATAATTTTCATGATTTTTTAAATTTATCCTCCCTGCTTTCAAAAATTCACTTGATGGATTACCTAATCCCTTCAAGCTTTTAAAAACTCTCTCTTCAACTATATTTTCGTAAACCTCTTTATTAAATTTGTTATCAAACCACTTACAAATTCTTCTAACCTCTAATCTAGTTAATGAACATTTTCCCACTAAGTCTTTGCTATCTTCATTATCCTCTAAATAGTATGCCAAAGAGAAATATCCTATTATTTTATTATTTTTATTATCTATGATCACTGGTAATTCTCCTTCTGGATTTAGCTTCAAAAATTCTAGTCTACGTTGCCATATTGGTTCATTGATAGAATGAAACTCAATAGATTTCTCATTTAATATTATTTTTGCAGCTCTACTTGGAGCACACATGGACATATAATATAGCTTATACATTTAAAATTTAGTCGAAATTATTACAAACTAATATATCATCATTAAAAAAAAAAAATATGGAAAATATACAAATTTTTATATACTCAGCAATTCAGGGAATAACAGAGTTTCTTCCTATATCTAGCTCTGCTCACTTATATATCGTGCAACATATTTATAGTTGGGATGATAATGCGGTATTACTTGCCATAGGAGCACATTTAGGAACCTTTCTTGCTTTGATAGTATTTAATAGAAAAAAATTTATAAATTTTAATAAAGATAATTTATTACTTTTATCTTTAGTAACAAGTCTGCCTGTAATATTTCTAGGTGGATTAATTGGTTTATTAGGATACGATAGTTTTAAATCTAATCTCTTTATAATTGGTTCTGCATGTATAATAGGCGGTATATTACTAGATATTGCAGATAATAAAAATAAAATAGAGAAAACGAAAAAAAGAATAGCCTTAAAAGATAGTATTATTGTAGGTATATTTCAAATGCTAGCTTTAGTGCCTGGTATGAGCCGTTCAGGTACGATTATTACTGCCATGCGTTTTTTAGGATTTAATAGAAATTTAAGTATTACCTTTTCTCTTTTAACTGGTATACCTGTATTATTTGCAGCATGCTGTTTTGGAGTATATCAAGCTATAAGTCTAGAAGATTTAAATTTAATAAAGCTATTTCTTATAATTTGTGTTTCATTTCTTACTGCCATAATGACTATACATTTTTTTTTTAGATGGATAGAAAAGTTCTCTTTTAGAGTATTTAGTATTTATAGGGTGCTACTAGGTATTTTAATTTTTTCATATCTAATGTAATTTAGTGTCCTCCATTTTTTTTATAGAATTTAAGTTGTTTTTTTGCAGCAAGAAAAAAAGAGGTACATTCATATTTTATAAAATTCTTATAAGAATTTTTTTTACTAACGATATTGTCAGTTTTTAACATTTCTACTTGATCTCTGGTTATTAATTTCACTGGAAGTCTTTCGAAAAAAAATGCTGCTTTACTGGCTAAATTAAAAGGTAAATTTAAAAAATATCTCTTCAATTCTATTTCTTTTAATAAAAAAATTAATATGTCTTTAAAGCTAAGAATATCAGGTCCACCTACTTCTAAAATCTGACCATTCTTAAACTGCTTATTTATACAAGTTACAATTATTTTAGCTAAATCTGATACTAGTATTGGTTGAAATTTTGTTTTTCCACCTCCTATTAAGGGAAGAAATGGAGATATCTTAGCATATTTTGCAAAAAAATTTAAAAAATTATCTTCATATCCAAAAACTATTGAAGGTCTTATTATTAATGAATTGCGAACTTTTTTAATATTATTTTCCGCTTCAAGCTTTGTAATTGCATAATTAGATGTTTTGTTTTTATCAACTCCAATGGCAGATAAGTGAATAAGCTTTTTAATATTATGTTTCTTACAAGATTTCATAACATTTTCAGAACCTTGAATGTGAGCTGCTGTAAAACTATTTTTCTTATTATTTTCTAAAACTCCAACTAAATTTATAACACAAAATGATCCTTCAATTATTTGATCTATTTTCTTATCATTACATATATTACAGTTTATAATTGAAAATTGTCCTAACTTTGCTGAAGGATAAAATTTTTTATTGGTTTTAGAATTTCTAGATACAATTTTAACGTAATAGCCCGAATCTAAAAGTTTATCTACTAAGTAGTTACCGACAAAACCATTTCCACCAATGACACTAATTATTTTTTGATCCATAAATATAATATAGTATATTTTTAGCTATGATAGTGCTATTATTTTTTTGTTAATAAAAAGACTTAAGATCTATAAAATAATTTATTATGAATCATCTATATCAAGGAGATATTCCAAATAATATAAAGTTTGCTGATAGTGTAGCAATTGACACAGAAGCTATGGGTTTAAAAAACTCAAGAGACAGATTATGCTTAGTACAAATTTCATCGGGGGATAATACATCCCATTTAATACAAGTAGGAGCAGAATTTGGATATTCAGCTCCTAATTTGAAAGCCCTCTTAAAAGATAACTCTATTTTAAAGATTTTTCATTATGCTAGATTTGATTTAGCTATCATAAAAAAGTATTTAGGAGTATTGCCTTCTAAAATCTATTGTACAAAAATTGCTTCTAAGTTAGCTAGAACCTACACAGACAAACATGGATTAAGAGAGCTTTGCAGAGAATTACTTAATATAGAAATTTCTAAACAGCAACAGAGCAGCTATTGGGGGGGCAATAAACTATCAAAAAACCAAATAAAATACGCGTCTAATGATGTTCTGTATCTTCATCAAATTAAAAAAGAATTAGATCTCATATTAGATAGAGAACAAAGGGCGCACCTTCTTTCTCCCATATTAAAGTTTTTACCCACAAGAGTAAAAATGGACCTTGAAGGATGGGAAAATATAGATATATTTTCACATTCTTAAAAAATGTTTTTAAAACTTGCGAAAAATATTATAGAACAAGAAGCCAAGGCTTTGTTATTGCTATCTAAATCATTGGATACTAATTATAGTAAAATTCTTAATTTGATATCAAAAACTAAAGGTAATATTATTTTGTCTGGTGTTGGAAAGTCTGGTCATATTGCAAGAAAAATTGCTTCTACATTAACTTCTACTGGAACTCCCGCTTTCTTTATACATCCAACTGAAGCAAGCCACGGTGACTTAGGTTCAATTAGAAAAAAAGATATTTTATGCTTGCTATCAAAGTCTGGAAAATCAAAAGAGCTTTTAGATTTACTTTATTTTGCAAATAACAATAACATAAAATCCATATTAATTTCCAGTAATAAAAAAAGTAAGCTTGCACAAATAAGTTCATACAACTTAATACTTCCTAATGTAAAAGAAGTAGGTAAAAATAATATCGCTCCCACTACATCAACAACTATGATGTTAGCATTAGGAGATGCCATAGCCTTATCAGTATCAGAGTTTAAAGAATTTTCTAAAGATATGTTTGGAGAACTTCATCCCGGAGGCAATATAGGCGCTAAATTTATTAAAGTTAAGGATATAATGCACAATAAAAAGAGTATTCCTTTAACGTCTGAAAATACTAATATGAAAGATGTAATAGTTAAAATTACGAATAAAAACTTCGGTTGTATTGGAATTATAAACAAATCAAATTTTCTTGTTGGCATAATAACAGATGGTGATTTAAGGAGGCATATGAAAGATAATTTACTGCATAAAAAAGCCAAAGATGTAATGAGTCAAAAACCTAAAATAATAACTGAAGATTCATTTGTTTCAGATGCCTTAAAGATAATCAATGATTACAAAATAACTTCTTTATTTGTGATTAAAGATTTTAAAAGCAAAAAACCCACTGGGATAATTCACCTTCATGATTGTTTAAGAGTAAAAAGATAGTGTTTTTAAAAAATTATTTACCTAGATCAACAAAGACTAAGACAAAGAGCAGTTTGAAATATGTAAAATTTACTCTTATGTTTTTATTTTTTTGTACAATATTAATTACTTTTTTTTTCTCAACTGATGATGAAAACAACATGATGTTAAACAAAAATAATTTACAAAAAAATTTTAATCAAAACATTCTTACTTTAGAAAATGCTAAACTTATAGGCAATGATAGAAACAATAAACCTTACGTAATTACAGCAAAGTCTTCATTTAAAAATAGTTTAAATGAGAGTATAATACACCTCAATTCTGTGGAGGCTGATATGACACTAAATAATAATAATTGGATGCTAATTAATACAAGTCACGCAACCTTTAATATTTTTGAAAAAACTATAGAAGCCAAAGAGAAGGTTTTTATATTTTATGATGATGGTACTAAATTGGAAAGCTCTGGACTTAATTATAATGTTGAAAATGGTATTGGGGTTGGACACAGTGGAGTTAAAATGTTTGGTGAATGGGGAATCATAGAGGCCAGTTCATTTTCTTTTGATACAAATAATCACATGATAAAATTTTTCAACAATGCTACATTAATTTTGAATTAAAAATGAAAATTATTAGCATAATAATATTATTTATTTTATTTTATCTAAACTTGAATGCTGAAAATAGAAAACCGATAGAGATTGTAGCTGATAGTATGGAATGGAATAAGCAACTTGGACAAGCTGTAGCTATAGGTAATGCCAAAGCTATTCAAGGTCAAACAACAATAAAAGCCGATAAAATTATAGCTTTGTTAAATAAAGATAATACCCAACAAATTACCGAATTAAAAGCTAGTGGAAATGTTGTTTTTTTGAAGAATCAACAATTAGCCACAGGAAATAAAGCAGTATACTACCTTAAACAAGATAAAGTTATTATTACCGGTGATGTTGAACTAAAAAGAGATAACAATATTATTAAGGGAGAAAAATTAATTATTGATTTTCTAACAGGTTTAAGCAAGATGGAAGGTTCTAACTCAAATCAAAAAGTAAAAATGAAATACACTACTGAATAATTAATATGCAAAATAATATAAATAGCAAACCTAAAATAATTGTATCTAATGATGGTTTGTATCTTAAAAAAATTGGTAAGATCATTAAAAATAGAAGGATACTAAGAGATATAAGTCTTAAAGTTAATAAAGGCGAAATAGTAGGTCTTCTTGGACCTAATGGTGCTGGTAAGACCACGTGCTTTTATATCATTATGGGTCTATTATCGGCTGACTATGGGTCAATCTTTTTAAATGGTAACAATATTACAGACTATCCAGTATACATGAGATCAAAGAACGGCTTGGGCTATTTACCTCAAGAATCTTCTATATTTAAAGGCATGACAGTAGAACAAAACATCAAATCAGTTTTGCAGATAATTGAAAAAGATAGTGAAAAAACTGAATTAATGCTAGACGATCTTTTAGCGGAATTTTCTATAAGCCATCTAAGAAAAGCGTCTGCAATGACTCTTTCTGGAGGTGAAAGAAGAAGAGTTGAAATAGCGAGAGCATTAGCAAGCCAGCCATCCTTTCTCTTATTAGATGAACCTTTGGCTGGTATAGACCCTATTTCAATATCTGAAGTTAGTGAACTTGTTAGCCAAGTTAAAGAAAAAAATGTTGGAGTATTGGTAACCGACCATAACGTAAGAGACACTCTAAATATAGTTGAAAGAGCTTATATAATTCATAATGGAGAAATTATGAAATCAGGTACCCCAAAAGAAATAGCCCAAGATAAAAATGTTAAACAAGTTTATTTAGGCTCAAAATTTAGATTTTAAAAATGAATACTAGTCTTTTAAAAAAAAATATAAATAATGTTATTTTAAGCAAATCAAACTCAGAATTAAGCTTTTTTACAACGAAAAGATCATTTTTAGATAAAAAATTTGGTTCTTTAAATGATGTATTTTTAGAAATAAATAGAGTTAGTGAAGAAGAGTTTGGTATTCAGAGTGATGAATTATATTTACCTTTGGAAAAAAATGAAAAAAATAATTTAATTTCCTTTGATAATGGTATTCTTTTAATTAATAGTTTGTTTAAAAGGTTAAAAAAAAATTGCTTGATGTTTTTTAGGCTAGAAAAACCTATATATATTAAAAATAAAAAATCTACAGATATAATTTTTACACTTTTAACTCCTAGTAACATTAGAACCTCTAACAAATTACAAATTTTAGCTAAATTAACTAGAATTTTACAAAATCCGAATATTAGAAAAGAAATTAGAGGTATAGAAAAGCCTGAAGACGTATTAGCTCTTCTACTGTTAACATCATCATAAAAAATAGCGAGGAAAAAATTATGTATAAAAATGACTTTAAAGTAGCAGATTTAAGTTTAGCAGAATGGGGAAGAAAAGAAATTACATTAGCTGAAAAAGAAATGCCAGGTTTAATGACTTTGAGAGAAGATTATAAAAATACAAAACCTTTGAAAGGAGCTAACATAATTGGTTGCTTGCACATGACAATACAAACAGCTGTTTTAATTGAAACACTAATATTACTTGGAGCAAATGTTAGGTGGTCATCATGCAATGTTTTTTCTACTCAGGACCATGCTGCAGCAGCTATGGCAAAAAAAAATATTCCTGTTTTTGCTTGGAAAGAAGAAACAGAAGAGGATTTTTGGTGGTGCATAGAGAAAACTATAATAGCGGATGGTTGGGAACCTAACCTTATATTAGATGACGGTGGAGATTTGACAAAATTAATGCATGAAAAGTTCGCTAATATGCTTGAGGGTATAAAAGGGATTAGTGAAGAAACTACTACAGGTGTACTTAGATTATATGAAATGCAAGGAAATAAAACCTTAAAAGTACCTGCCATAAATGTTAACGACTCGGTTACAAAATCAAAGTTTGATAACTTATATGGTTGCAGAGAAAGCTTAGTAGATTCGATTAGAAGAGCTACAGATGTAATGTTGTCAGGTAAAGTAGCTTTAGTAGCTGGATACGGTGATGTTGGAAAAGGTTCTGCAGCTAGTCTTAGAAGTGCTGGCGCTAGAGTTATGATAAGTGAAGTAGATCCCATTTGTGCTCTTCAAGCCTCAATGGAAGGTTACGATGTTGTAGATATTGATGAAGTTGCTAATTTACCTGATATATTCGTAACGGCTACAGGAAATATAGATGTAATTACACTTGAACATATGAGAAAAATGAAAGATCAAGCTATTGTTTGCAACATAGGTCATTTTGACTCTGAAATTCAAATAAATCAGCTTAATAATATGCAATGGGAAGAAATCAAACCACAGGTAGATCAAGTTACCTTTCCAGATGGAAAGAAAATTATAGTTTTAGCTAAAGGAAGATTAGTAAACTTAGGATGTGCAACTGGACACCCCTCGTTTGTTATGAGTGCATCATTTACTAATCAAGTATTAGCTCAAATAGAGCTTTATAATAATCATAAAAATTACTCTAATAAAGTTTATACCTTACCAAAACATTTAGATGAAAAAGTTGCAATGCTTCACTTGAATAAAGTAGGAGCAAAATTAACAAAACTTTCTGATACTCAAGCTGAATATATAGGAGTCAATAAAAATGGTCCTTTTAAAAACGAAAAATATAGGTATTAAATTTTTCTTACAGAATGTTTATCTATAATTTCAATATTCAGGAAGAAAATAAAACGAAAATTATTGCCCAAGAAATCTCTAAAATTTGTAAGAAAGGCGATGTTTTAGCTATATCAGGAAATATGGGCTCAGGGAAAACTACTTTTATTAGGTATTTTATTCAAAAAGTTTCAAAAGCTAAGAGCGTACCAAGTCCTTCTTATAATATAATGCTTCCCTATGATTCAAGGTATACTAAAATTTATCATATGGATGTATGGAGATTGAAAAGCCACAATGAAGCTTTATCGCTTGGTATAACTGAAATGTTTGATAATGCCATCTTTCTTATAGAGTGGGCTGAAAAAATTAAAATAATACTTCCTAGTGATAGTTTAAACCTTTCTATTAAAAATATAAATAACCAAAAGATTTTAGAGATAGAAGGTAATGAAATTTGGAAAAAAAGATTAAAAAAAATTGCAAACTATGAAAAAAAATAACTATTCAAGTAAAATTAAAAAATTTTGCAATAATAATAATATTGACTTTAAATCATTAAAACCTATTAAAAATGACGCCTCTAAAAGAAAGTATTACAGACTTAGTAATTATAAAAAACTAAGTTTATTGATGGATAGTTCTTTAGAAAAAAATTCAATTGAGAACTTTATTAGAATATCGAATTGGCTAAAATCAAAAGGTTTCTCTTCTCCTGAGATCTATATTGAAGATAAAGGTCTAGGTTTTTTAATAATAGAAGATTTTAAAGATTCTAAATACAGTACTTTATTTAAAAAAGAGAAAGAAAAAAAAAAATTCTATTACAGACAAGCAATCAAGTTACTTATAATATTATCTAATAAGAAAATACCCAACTTCATTAGAAAATATGATTACAGTATACTTAAATATGAATTAGATATTTATATAAAATGGGGATTAAATGTAAAAAAAAACAATAAAGCTATAAGAGATTGGGATCATATATGGAGCAATTTGCTTAATAATATAAGCTATAAGAAAAAGTGTGTAGTATTACGAGATTTTCATGTAGATAATATTTTTTATTTAAAAGATAGAAAGAATTTAGAAAAAATTGGACTAATAGACTTTCAGGACAGTTTAGTAGGACATCCTGCTTATGACTTAGCGTCTTTACTTCAGGATGTTAGAGTCTTCTTAGCTTTAAAAGAGCAAATAAACCTTTATAATTACTATAGAAAGCATGTAAAAATTAACAAAAATGAATTTGAATATGCCTATCTAGTTTTAGGCACTCAAAGGTTATTCAAGATTATCGGAATTTTTAAAAAACTTGCTATTAAAGAAGGAAAAGTTAGTTATTTAAAATATTTGCCTAGAACAAAAATACTCATAAAACAAAACCTAAAAAACCCAATATTTTTCCAATTAAAACTCTGGTTAAAGAAATACGGGTATTTATGAATAATATAAAAAAAAAAAATCACATTAATACTATGATTTTATGTGCTGGTAGAGGGAAAAGAATGCGTTATCGGACTAATTATATTGCTAAACCTCTTATAAAAATACAAAAACAACCTATATTAAATACTAATATAAATTATCTATCTAGCATAGGTATCAAAAATTGCGTAATTAATAGCAGTTATAAATATAAAAGTATTCAAAAATTTATTAGAAAACATTCTTACAGATATCCTTTACCTAAAATATATACTTCATTTGAGAAAGAGAGACTTGAAACCGGAGGAGGAGTAAAAAAAGCATTACCTTTATTTAATAAAAATAATATACTAATAATAAATGGAGATTCTTTATTATTAAGAAAAGCCAATATATGTCCCGTAAAAAAGCTTTTTGATAATTTTAATAGTAGTTATATGAGTGTACTTTTATTGATTGCCCCCATTAATAAATCAATAGGCTATTATGGCAAAGGAGACTTTATAATAGGATCAAAAAGTATAACTGCCAGGATTGAAAGAAAAAAAAATAACACGAATAATGAAAATTTTGTCTTTACAGGTTGGCAAGTAATTAAAAAAGAGATGTTTGATAATGTTAAAAAAGATAATTTTTCTTTAAATTTAATCTATGACCAAGCACAAACTAAAAAAAGTTTATATGCTATAACTTTAGACGGATATTTCTTGCATGTAAGTACTCCTAAATCTATTATACAAATTGAAAGGTTCTTAAATATAAGTAAAAAATATCTTAATGAAAAAAATTATATTTTATGATTTAGAAACCACGGGAAGATCCCCCTACTGGGACCAAATAATTCAAATCGCAGCAATCTGTACTGATGAAAGTCTTAATGTTTTAGACGAAATTAACATAATTGGTAAACTGAATTCATATGCTGTTCCTGATCCTGAAGCCTTATTAGTTAATAAAATTCCTATAGAAAATATTTTTAAATCAAACCTTTCAAATTATGAACTAGTATCAGAAATTTCTCATAAATTTTCTGAATGGTCTCCAGGTGTTTTTATTGGATATAATTCTATTAATTTTGATGAGGAACTTATAAGAAATGCATTTTTTAAAAATCTTTTTGACCCTTATTTAACTATAAAAAATAAAAACACTAGAATTGATTTATTAGACGTAACTAGAATTGCTAATTTCTTTTATCCAGATAAAATTAAAAGCTTATTAAATAAAAAAGGTTCAGCTATAATGAAATTAGAAAGCATTGCTAATACTAATAATATTACAAATTTTACTGCACATGATGCTATGGGAGATACTTACGCTAGTTTACAGTTAGCAAAATTAATTAAAAATAGAATTCCAGAATTGTGGCAGCAAAGCATATCACAGGGAAATAAGAATCAACTTCAGGAAAATATAGGTCTCAAGCCCTTTGGTTATTTAGAGTCTTTTTTTGGAAAAGCAAAACTTTTCTGTTTATCATTTGTAGGTTTTCATCCAAAGTATAAATGGGCACTTTGTTTTGATCTACTTGAAGATCCAAAAAAAATTTTAGGAATGAATGGTCCAGATTTGTATTCATTTTTGGAGGGATCTCCAAAAAAAATAAGAAAGTTAAAATTAAATAAGAGTCCTATATTACTAGATGTAGGAATTAGAAAAAATCTTAATGAGTATAACACTATATCTGATGAAACTTTATTAGAAAGACATAATTTTATATCCAATAATGATGAGTTTAAAAATAAAGTTTTATCATGTTATAATGAAGATTTAGTTGATGACTCTCAATTAGATGTTTATGCTGAAGAGAGCATTTACAAAAATTTTGTGTCATATTCCGATGGTTTATTGATGCAAGAATTCCAGGAGGCTTGCTGGCAAAATAAATTAATCATTATGGATAAGTTTAAAGATAAAAGACTAAAATATTTTGCTGAAATACTTATATTTGAGGAAAAACCGGACCTGCTGGAGAAAAAAGACTTTATAAAAATCAAAGATCATTTTAGAAAAAGGATACTGAGTACAAATAAGGAGAAATGGTTAACTATTTGTGATGCTTATAAAAAGATTGATGATTTAAGGATAAAATATGATAATAATAAAGAGAATTTATTAATTTTAGATAATGTTAATAAATATGTAGAAAATTTAGAAAAAAAATTCAACTTATGAGGAAATAATGTCAATTTTAAATGTGGACGATAAAAATTTCAAAGAAAAAGTATTAGAATCGGATAAGCCAGTTTTATGCGATTTTTGGGCAGAATGGTGTGGCCCTTGTAAACAAATTTCTCCTATCTTATCTGAATTGGCTGAAGACTATAAAGAAAAAATGTTAATTGCTAAAGTTAATATTGATGAAAATCCTGAAGTTCCTTCTAACTACGGAATTATGAGTATTCCTACACTTATTCTATTTAAAGGCGGTAAGTTGGTCTCTACACAAATAGGTTTAGTAGAGAAAAACTCATTAACAAAATGGATTAACGAAAACTTATAATTATTATATTTCTGATAAAAAACTACCTACTAAACCTATAGAACCGGTTATTATCACATTTTTTTTTTCACTAGTATTTTTTTCCCTTTTAATAGTGTCTAGTGCAGCATATGTATCTTTTGAAATAATTGTATGTATTTTAAATTGATCTGCTATTTTTTTAAGTTTTTCAGGATTATGGCTACTGAAACTTTTACCTTTTAAAATAAAAAGAGTTTTTGGCTTAATTTTTTTTATTACCTTTAGAATACTAGTATAATCTTTTTTAATTCCCAATGCGATAATGATGTAAAATTTTTTCATTTTACTTTTCTTAATCCAATCTGCAAGAACCATAAAGCCCAATTTATTATGAGCTACGTCAACCCAACATTCAAGCTCATTGTATTTAGGAAGCAGATTAGTTCTAATTTTTTCCAATCTACCAGGCCATTTTATTTTAGGGAAAATTTTATTTAAACCATTAAAATCTATATTTAATTCTTTTAGTTTAATACATGCCATCAAAGCGCAAGAAACATTGATGTATTGGTGTTGCCCAATCAAAGAGATTTTTTCTAAATTAATTTGTATATCATTATTGTAAAAAATATTATTTTTAATAATCCAACTTTCATTGTACTGATATAGTTTACATTTCATTGCTTTAGATTTTTTCTGAATTATTTTTTTAGCGCTAGTTGTTTGTTTACTTGATATTACACAACTTCCACTTTTAATAATTCCTATCTTTTCATTAGTAATAGCTTCTATAGTGCTACCTAAAAATTCTTTATGATCAATACCAATAGTGGATATTATAGAAGCTAAATTATTCTCTATAATATTCGTGGCATCAAATCTTCCTCCTAGACCAACTTCTAAGATGTTTAAATCTGCTGAATTTTCATAAAACATATAAAAGGTTGCTGCAGTAATAACTTCAAAGAAAGTTATAGGGTTGTTATCATTAACAACTTTTACATATTCTAAAATATCTAGTAGGTATTTATTAGAAATCTGTCTATTTTGAATATGAATTCTCTCATTAAAAGATATTAAATGTGGTGACCTATAAATATTTACTTTTTTTCCTTCATTTTTTTGTAGGCAATATAAAATAGTTGCTATGGACCCTTTACCGTTTGTTCCTGCAATATGAATAATATTTTTAATTTTTTTGTGCGGGTTATCTAGCTTTTGCAATAATTTTTTAATTCTCCCCAGTGATAAATCTATGTTATTGGGATGCAATAAAAAAAAAGACTTAAGAATATCCTCTATTTGTTTATTTTTATGAGTAATATACTTATAATTTTGTAGCAATCTTTTTTCTACCTACTAAATGCTTTAATAAGTTAAACAGTTTTACCTTAAATTCATTTCTACTCACAATTAAATCCAGCATACCATGTTCTAGTAAATATTCACTTTTTTGAAAGCCCTCAGGTAATTCATCTTTAATTGTTTTTTTGATAACCCTGGGACCAGCAAATCCAATCAATGCTCCTGGCTCTGCAATTAAAATATCTCCTAGCATAGTAAATGAAGCTGAAACTCCACCAGTCACAGGATTGGTAAATAAGACTATATAAGGAAGTTTTGTTTCCTTAAATATTTCTATTGCCGCAACAGTACGTGGCATTTGCATCAATGATAAAATTCCTTCTTGCATTCTAGCTCCTCCAGATGAAGCTATTATTAACAATGGGCTTTTTGAATCTTTAGCTAATTGACTCGCTAATACTATTCCTTCACCAACTTGCATGCCCATAGATCCTCCCATAAAACTAAAATCCATTGCTGCAGTTACTAGGTTAATATTATGTATTTTTCCATTAACTACTAATATGGCATCATTATTTAAAGTTTTTTTTCTAGCAATTTTTAATCTCTCAGTATATTTGATTTTATCTCTAAAGGACAAAGGGTCTTCTATAACCTTAGGGATTTTTTTAACTTCATACTGTCCTCCATTATATATATTTGCCAGTCTCTCATTTATAGGCATTGCCAAATGTGCATCGCAATTTGAACACATATATAATTTTTCCTGTAAATCCTTATGAAAGTTCATTTGGCCACAAGAAGGACATTTAATCCAAAGGCTTTCTTTTTTTAATATTTTAGATTTTATAGCTTTTAATTTAGGCTTTACAAAGTTTGTTAACCAATTCATTTTTTTACTTGCTAATAGCGTTAGAATATTTTTTTACTAATTTAATAACATTATTAAAAATGTTACTTCTATTTTCAATACCTTTTTCTATTTCTTTTATCAAATCGCTTCCTACAACAACTCCATCTGCATATCTAGAAATTTTATAAGCTTTTTTAGTGGAGTTTATACCAAAACCTATAACAAATGGTATTTTTATTATTTTTTTTAATAACAAATAATTTTTTTTTATACTTAAAACCTTATTTATTTTAGAACCAGTAATACCAGTTATTGATACATAATATAAAAAACCCGAAGAAGATCTTAAAATATTTTTCATTCTATCTAAAGTAGTTGTAGGTGAAGCCAACCTTATCATATCTAAAGTGGATTTATTTAATTCTAAAGATAATTCTTTGCTTACTTCCGGTGGTAGGTCTACAATTAGAATTCCATCTACACCTGAGTCTTTTGCCTTATTAATAAATTTTTTAAGTCCCATTTGTAATATAGGGTTATAATATCCCATTAAAACTATTGGTGTAGAATTGTTACTACTTCTAAAATTTTTTACCAGGTTTAAAGTTTTAATTAGTGAACTACCTGATTTTAAAGCTCTTATGTAACTCCTTTGAATTATAGGCCCATCTGCCATAGGATCGCTAAATGGCATACCAATTTCAATTATGTCTACACCAGCTTTAGGCATAGCCTTTAACAATTTTAAACTCATAGAAAAGTCAGGATCACCAGAAGTTAGAAATGCTATAAAAGCTGATTTTTTCTCTTTTTTCAATTTTGAAAAACAAATATCTATTCTACTACTATTCATATTTTTATCTTCAAATATTTTGCTATACTATCCAAATCTTTATCTCCTCTACCACACATATTCATAACTAAAATATGTTTTTTTTTCTGTTTAGCAGCAAACTTTAGAACAAAAGATAAGGCGTGGGCAGGTTCCAAAGCAGGAATAATACCCTCTAGCTCACAACAAATTTTAAATGCCTTAATTGCATCTCTATCATTAGCATAAACATATTTCACTCTTCCTGAGTCTTTTAACCAACTATGCTCTGGTCCTATTCCGGGGTAATCCAATCCAGCAGAAATAGAATGAGCTTCTTTAATTTGTCCAGCACTATCTTGAATTAAATAAGTTTTATTTCCATGGAGCACGCCAGGTTTACCTGCACTTAAAGATGCAGCATGTTGTCCAGTCTTGATACCTTTACCTCCTGCCTCTACTCCAAATAAATTTACTTTAGTTTCATCTATAAAATTATAAAATAGTCC
>CACGBM010000022.1 GCA_902571315.1 Rhodospirillaceae bacterium | reverse complement strand
CAATCATAATGAAAAATTAATATCAAAAAATTTTTCTTCACATTATCAACTAAAAAGGTTTTTACTTTTTTGGAACACTTTCTGTATTTTTATTATTCTTCACTTCTTCAGTTTGGCTTTTTTTAGGAATATCTTGTTTTTTTTCTTCAACATTTCTATCTACTAGCTCAATTACTGCCATTGGAGCGGAGTCTCCAAACCTCATTCCTTTTTTCAATATACGCACATAACCGCCTGCTCTATTTTTGTATCTTTCAGGAAGTTCATTAAATAATTTACCAATATTTGCATCTCTAGGTAATTTTGATACTAACTGCCTTCTAGCATGTAGAGAGCCCTTCTTAGCTGTTGTAATCATTTTCTCTACTATGGGTCTTAAATCTTTTGCTTTTGGAACAGTTGTAGTAATCTGTTCATACTTTATTAATGAAGCAGCTAGATTTTTAAACATAGCTTTTCTATGCGCGCTAGTTCTATTTAGTTTTCTACCTTTTAATCTATGCCTCATAAAAACTCCTATAATTAATATGGGTCTTCTACTTGTTTGGCTAGGGTTTCAATATTATCAGGTGGCCAATTTTCAATATTCATACCTAATCCTAACCCCATGTGAGACAATACTTCTCTAATTTCATTTAATGATTTTCTACCAAAATTAGGGGTCCTCAACATCTCATTTTCTGATTTTAATACTAAATCTCCAATATATATTATGTTATCATTTTTTAAACAATTTGCTGATCGCACGGATAATTCCAATTCATCAACTTTTCTCAATAAATTTGGATTAAGTTTAGGTTCTGTGTCCTCAATATTTTCTTCAATTTGTTCTTCTTCTTCAAAATTTACAAATAAAGAGGCTTGGTCTGAAATAATTCTTCCAGCTAATGCAATAGCATCTTCAGGAATAATAGTACCGTTAGTTTCAATATTCATAGTAAGTTTGTCATAATCAGTATCTTGCCCCACTCTGGTATTCTCAACCTTATAAGATACGTTTTTAATAGGACTAAATATTGAATCAACAGGTATTAAGCCTATTGGGTTATCACTTTTTCTATTTTGTGAGGACGGCATATATCCTTTTCCTTCATTTACCGTCAGTGTCATCTTAAAATCTACATCTTTGTTAATGTTACATATTGTCAATTCTGGATTTAATATTTCAACATTAGCAATTTCACTTATCATAGAAGCTTTTACTTCACATGGGCCCTTAACTGTAAGCTCCAATTTTTTCTCTCCTGGTTCTAATAGTTTTATAGCTAACTGTTTAACGTTAAGTGTTATTTCAACCACATCTTCAGCTACTCCAGGAATTGAAGAAAATTCATGCAAAACTTGATCAAATCTAACAGCAGTAACAGCTGCGCCTCTTATAGAAGATAATAATACTCTTCTAAGAGCATTTCCCAAAGTAAGTCCAAAACCCCTTTCTAATGGTTCAACTACTAGTGTAGCTTCTTTGTTTTTTTCATTACCAGCAATAAATTCAATTCTTGACGGTTTTATAAGTTCTTGCCAATTTTTCTGTAGCACAATATATCCTCTTAAATAAAGTTTTTAAATTCTTATTACAATATTAAACTCTTCTTCTTTTAGGTGGCCTACAACCATTATGTGGAATAGGGGTAACATCCTTAATAGAAGTAATAATGAAACCTGTTGATTGTAGTGCTCTTAAAGCAGACTCTCTACCTGAACCCGGTCCTCTTACCTCAATTTCAAGAGTTTTCACTCCGTTATCTTTTGCCTTTTTTCCAGCATTTTCAGCAGCTAATTGTGCGGCAAAAGGAGTAGATTTTCTAGACCCTTTAAACCCTTCCGCCCCTGCTGAAGACCATGCAATCGTATTACCTTTAGTATCCGTTATTGTAACAATAGTATTATTAAAAGTAGCATTTACATGAGCAATGCCAACAGGAATATTTTTTTTTATCTTTTTTTTCTTAGTATCAGTTGCCATACTCTTTCCTTTTAAGCTTTCTTTTTTCCAGCTACGGGCCTAGCTTTACCTTTTCTAGTTCTTGCATTTGTATGTGTTCTTTGTCCTCTCACAGGAAGTCCTTTTCTATGCCTTAAACCTCTATAACAACCTAAATCAACTAGTCGCTTTAAGTTTACAGCATTATCTCTTCTTAAATCACCTTCAACTACATAGTCCTTATCTATTAAATCTCTTATTGTGGACAACTCCTGCTCTGTTAGGGAATTTACCCTTTTTGAAGGATCGAGTTTAGCTTCTCTACAGATACTTTTTGCTCTTGTAGAACCTATTCCAAATATATATGTTAGAGCTATTTCTATTCTTTTTCCACTAGGTATGTTTATTCCTGAAATTCTAGCCAATTTTTACTCCAAAAAGAAATTTTTTAACATGAAGTTCAATATTATAGTCATGCTTTCATGCAAGTCAATATTCAAAATACACCTATAATTTTTTTTATATCTTCCGATACTTTTTCTATTTCCTGCATACCATTAATATTAAATAGTATCTTCCTATCTTCATAGAACGGTATCAAAGGTTGTGTCTCTGAATTATAAGTTTTAAATCTATTCTTGATTATATCAGGCTTATCATCTTCTCTCGCCCGGTCAATTAATCTTTTTATTATCTCTTCTTCATCAACTTTTATTCTCAAAACATAATCTAATTTATTGTTAGCACTTAATAATGAATCTAATTTCTCGGCTTGATTTACTGTCCTCGGAAAACCATCTAGTATAAAACCTTTTTCGCAATCATCTTTTGCAATTCTCTGCTCAACTATAGAAAACACAATCTGATCTGACACTAAGCCTCCACTTTCCATTATATTCTTTGCTTTCAAACCTATTTCTGACCCTGAACTAACTGCACTTCTCAACATATCACCTGTTGACAGATGAGGGATAGCTAAGGCTTCAGATATAAATATAGCTTGGGTTCCTTTACCACAACCTGGAGGACCAAATAGTATAATACGCAATTAATACCTTCCTCTTAGCTTAGCCTTTTTAATAAGACCTTCATACTGATGTGCAATTAAATGAGAGTGAACTTGTGCAACAAGATCCATAGTTACCGTAACTACAATTAACAAGCTCGTCCCACCTAAATAAAATGGAACAGAATATTTAGATATTAATATCTCTGGCAATAAACATACCGCACTAAGATAGGCTGAGCCTATAACAGTAAGTCGCATTAACACATAATCGATATAGTTTGCGGTTGGTTCTCCTGGTCTAATTCCTGGAACAAAGCCA
The DNA here is from genome assembly GCA_902571315.1 of Rhodospirillaceae bacterium. Lineage (GTDB taxonomy): Bacteria > Pseudomonadota > Alphaproteobacteria > TMED109 > TMED109 > TMED131. The sequence continues at coordinate 12,120 of CACGBM010000022.1, read as the reverse complement.
CCATTATTTTTTAAATTATCAGCAGTGTCCTGAGCATTAAAAACTATACTAGTATAAAAAAATGCAAAAAAGACTATTGCTGATACATACAATAGCATATATAGAGGTTGTCCTCTTCCCAATAGTGCAGTGATACCCATAAGCCAATCTGGACCAGTACCTGCATTAATACTCAAAGCTGTAACTGGTAATAATAAAATTGACGATGCAAAAATAGGAGGTATTACTCCTGCTGTATTTATTTTCAGTGGTAAATGACTAGACTGACCACCCATTATTTTCATTCCAACTTGTCTTTTAGGATATTGTATTATTATTCTTCTCTGACCTCTTTCCATAAAAACTATAAAAGTAATAACTAGCGCAGCTAATATTAAAAAGAATAAAATTAATAGACCAGATAATGCACCAGTCTTTCCAAGCTCTAAAGTTGAAATTAATGCTGAGGGTAGTTCAGCAACAATACCCGCCATTATTATCAATGATATTCCATTACCAACTCCTCTTGCAGTAATCTGTTCTCCTAGCCACATCAAAAATATTGTGGCGCCTGTTAAAGTAATAACAGTTGAAAGCTTGAAAAAAATACCAGGATTATCTACTGCTGGCCCTTGTGAATTAGTCATTCCTTCTAATCCTGTCGCTATACCTAAAGCTTGTACTGCAGCCAAAAAAACTGTTCCATACCTGGTATACTGAATAATCTTTTGCCTTCCAGCGTCTCCATCCTTTTTTAATTGCGCTAAATGACTAGAAGCAGTGCTCATTAATTGTATTATGATAGATGCTGAAATATAAGGCATAATATTTAAAGCAAAAATTGACATTCTACTCAGTGCTCCACCTGCAAACATATCAAACATCCCTAATATGCCTCCAGTGTTTTGATTAAAAATGTCATCTAAGGCTCCTGGGTTAATTCCAGGAATTGGCAGATAAGTTCCAAGCCTATATACTATTAAAGCTAATAATGTAAATATTATTCTTTGCTTTAGTTCTGTCGCTTTAGCTATTGCTCCAAAGTTTACTGAGCTTGCTAACTGTTCAGCTGCAGAGGGCATTTTAATCTCCTATTTCTTTTTTTCCTTTTCTTCTTTACTGTGTGTCTTTTGAGTATTTTGGATTTTTTCGTTATAATCAATTTTACCTTTTTTATCACTAATAAGCTTAACTGCGGTTTTAGAAGCTTTATCTACTTTTAAATTTAAAGAGTGATCGATCTTTCCATTACCTAGGATTTTTACCAGTACATTTTTATTTCTTATTAAACCTGCCTTGAAAAAATCTTCATTAGTTATTATTTTTTTTGCATCAATTTTTTTATCATTTATCGCTTTATCAATAGCACCTACATTAATTACCGAATATTCTATTCTAAAACGACTTTTAAAGCCTCTCTTAGGAAGTCTCCTATGTAAAGGCATCTGCCCTCCTTCAAACCCTTTTATTGCTACACCGGATCTAGCCTTTTGTCCTTTATGGCCTGCTCCAGAGGTTTTACCAGTACCAGAACCTATTCCTCTACCAACTCTTTTAGGTTTTTTTACAGAAGCTTTATCTACTATTGTGTTTAACTTCATTTTTATTCCTGTATTTCATATTTTACTAAATGTTTTACTTTTTTTACCATTCCAAATATACTAGCATTAAAAGGAAGTATTTTTACCCTATTGATTTTATTTAGTCCTAAGCCAACTAAGCATTTTTTTTGATACCCTTGTCTACCAATGGGACTAGCAATTTGCACAACTTTAATTGTCTTTTGCTTTGCCATTCTTATTACTTTCTTGTTTTTTTTCTACTTTACTTTTTCCAAAAATACTACTAACTTTTAGTCCTCTCCTTGCCGCAATACCCCTAGGCGATTGTATGCTTTTCAATCCATTAAATGTTGCACGCACCATATTATAAGGACTAGAACTTCCTATAGATTTAGAAACGACATCTTGAACTCCTAGTGTTTCAAATACAGCTCTCATAGGACCACCAGCAATAATTCCAGTTCCTGGTGGAGCGCTTCTAAGTATAACTTTTGAAGCACCATGTCTACCTTTAACATCGTGATGAATAGTTCTACCTTCTTTTAAAGGAATTCTTATAAGTTTATTTTTTGCTTGATCAGTAGCTTTTTTAATTGCTTCAGGAACTTCTCTTGCTTTCCCAGTTCCAAAACCTACTCTTCCCTTATTATCTCCAACTACCACTAAAGCAGCAAAACCAAAACGTCTTCCTCCCTTTACTACTTTAGCAACTCTATTAATTCCAACTAACTTATCAGTTAACTCTTGAGCATCATTATTATTAAATTCTTTTGCCATATATTTTTCCTAAAATTTTAACCCTTCTTTTCTTGCAGCTTCAGCTAAAGCTTTTATTCTTCCGTGGTATAAATATCCGCCTCTATCAAAATATACCTCTTTAATACCTTTTTCTTTAGCTTTTTTTGCTATAACGATGCCTACTTCTGATGCTGTATTGATATTACCAGTTTTATTACCTATTTTCTTCCTTAACTCTTTATCTAAACTAGAAAACGCTAAAAGAGTTGTCTGTTTCACGTCATCAATAATTTGAGCATATATGTTTGAGTTGCTTCTAAATACAGATAACCTTATATTTCTAGTGCAACTATTTTTCAACTTAAATCTAGTTCTAGCTTTTCTTTTATTATAAAGATATTTACTTTTATTACTCATCTATTTTTTCTTACCTTCTTTTCTTCTAATGATTTCATTACTATATCTAACACCTTTACCTTTATATGGCTCAGGTTTTCTCAAGGCTCGCACCTCAGAAGCAAACTGGCCAACTTTTTGTTTATCTATTCCCGATATAGATATTTCTGTAGGTTTAATACATTTAACCTCTAAATCGCTAGGAATTGCTAGTTTTATATCATGACTATACCCTAATTGTAAAGTTAATATACCCTCACCTACAGCTGCTCTATAACCCACTCCATTTACAATTAAAGTCTTTGAAAATCCTTCTTCAACTCCTATAACCATATTATTAATTATAGTTCTCATCAACCCCCAAGCACTCATAGAGGATTTTGAGTTATTTATAGGAGATACTATAATTTTGTTATCTTCCTTTACTACTTTTAAAGAGTCAGGAAAAATATTTTTAAGTTCTCCTTTTTTACCTCTTACTAAAATAGTATTATTCAAAATATCTATGTCCACACCCTGAGGTAAGTTTACTGGTTGCTTTCCTACTCTAGACATATTAATAAACCCTGCACAATATTTCCCCGCCTAAATTAGCATTCTGTGCGGCAAAGTTTGTCATTACACCTTTTGAGGTAGATAAGATAGTAATTCCCATGTTATTTTTAAAGGAAGGCATATCTTTCATAGAAGAGTAAACTCTCATTCCAGGCTTTGAGACTCTAGAAATTTCTTTTATTACTGGTTTCCCGTCAAAATACTTTAAAGAAATTTCAAGTTGCTTACCTTTTTCATTTTCAGATACTTCATAACCCCTTATGTAGCCTTCTTCCTGCAAGACTTTCAGTATTGCAACCTTTAGCTTTGATGCAGGGCATACTATCTTTGATTTCCTAACCATTTGTCCATTTCTTATTCTTGTAAGTAAATCACTTATTGGATCTGTCATTGTCATAATTAAACCCTATATTACCAACTTGCCTTAGTCATACCTGGTATCTGACCAGATGCTGCAAGTTCTCTTAATGCTATTCTAGATAATTTAACTCTTCTGTAAAATCCTCTGGGCCTGCCTGATAATTCACACCTATTTCTTATTCTTATAGAACATCCATTTCTTGGCAAGGAAGATAGTTTCATTACTGCAGCGAACCTGTCTTCTTGACTAGTTTTTTTATTCATTATCAATTTTTTTAGCTCCATCCTTTTAGTTCTAAATTTTTCAACTTTCTTGATTCTAGATTTATTTTTTTCTATAGCACTTTTCTTAGCCAAAACACTCTCCCACTAATAATTAATTGGTAAATTAAAACTTTTGAGCAACTCTAAACCATGCTCATCATTTTCTGCTGAAGTAACAATAGTTATATCCATACCTCTTAAAGAGTCTAAGTTATCGTAATCAATTTCAGGAAAAACTATTTGCTCTTTTAATCCTAATGAGTAATTCCCTTTCCCATCAAAACTTTTTTTAGATAGTCCTCTAAAGTCTCTTACCCTAGGTAATGCAATATTTACTAGTCTATCTAAAAATTCATACATTTTATGCTTTCTGAGAGTCACTTTAACTCCCACATTGACGCCTTCTCTTAATTTGAAACCAGCCACTGACTTTCTGGCTTTTGTTATAACTGGTTGTTGCCCACTGATTAATTTTAAATCATTCACTGCACCGTCTATTTTTCCTTTGTCTTGCGACGCTTCCCCAACCCCCATATTTATAGAAATCTTTTCTATTTTAGGAATAGCCATATTGTTTTTAAATCCTAATTTCGTCTTAAGGCTTTTTTTAATTTCTGCCTCATATAATTCCTTAAGTCTAGCCATTATTTGTCTATAACCTCATTACTTAATTTGCTTACTCTTACTTTTCTACCATCTTCTAAAATTTTAAAACCAATTTTAGAAGGTTTTTGTTTTTTTTCGTCATAATAAGCAATATTTGATATATTAATCATAGCTTCTTTTTCTATGATACCACCAGCTGAGTTTTGAGAAGGTTTTGTGTGCTTTTTAACCATATTAGCACCTCTAACTAAAACTTTGTTTTCAGTAGGTTGGACTTTGAGAACTTCTCCGACAGTTCCTTTACTTTTTCCAACAGTAACAATTACCTTATCTCCTTTTCTTATTTTTATTTTAGCTTTCATTATAAAACCTCAGGAGCAAGTGAAATAATCTTCATAAACTTTTTTGCTCTCAGTTCTCTTGTTACTGGACCAAAAATTCTCGTACCAATTGGTTCCAACTGCTTATTAATTAGAACGGCTGCATTTTTATCAAATCTTATAGCACTCCCGTCGTTTCTCCTAATCTCTTTAGCAGTTCTAACAATTACTGCTTGATGTACATCACCTTTTGAGACTTTTCCTTTAGGAATAGCCTCTTTTACAGATACTACAATAACATCACCAACACTAGCAAATTTTCTTTTTGATCCGCCTAGCACCTTAATGCATTGCACTCTTCTCGCTCCTGAATTATCAGCTACTTCTAAATTAGTTTCATTATGTATCATGATCTTGACTCATTATTAATCACTTTCCATGTTTTTAATTTTGATATCGGTCTAGTTTCTTCAATCATTACTTTATCTCCTACTTTCAAGGCATCTGTCTCATCATGTGCATGATATTTTTTAGACCTTTTAATATATTTCTTATAAATTGGGTGTTTAAAAGTCCTTTCAACCTCTACAACTACAGTTTTTTTATTAGTTGCTTTACATATGATTCCATTAAGAATTCTTTTAGGCATTTTCTTTTTTCCTTTTTAAATTTAAAAAAGTGTTTATTCTAGCTATTTCTTTTCTTACAACTTTAAACCTTGAAGGCTTCTCTAATTGGCCCATAGACTTTTGGAATCGCAGGTTCATTCTTTCTTTCATATAAGTTTTTAACATAGTTTCTAGCTCGTCAAGTGTTTTATTCTGTAATTCTGATTTAGGCATTAAAGCTTTATTCCTCTTGTAATGAATTTAGTTGAAATTGGAAGTTTAGCCGCACCTAATTCAAATGCTCTTTTAGCCAAAGCCTCGTCTATACCATCTAATTCAAATAGTATTCTTCCAGGTTTGATTCTACATGCCCAATACTCGGGCGTACCTTTTCCTTTACCCATTCTAACTTCTGTAGGTTTTTGAGATACTGGAACATCTGGAAAAACTCTGATCCAAACTCTACCTTGTCTTTTGATATGCCTAGTTATAGCTCTTCTAGCAGCTTCAATTTGTCTAGCTGTTATTCGATCAGGCTGCATTGCTTTTAAACCATAAGCTCCAAAATTAAGTGTAGTACCACCCTTGGCATTACCATGAATTCTACCTTTATGTGCTTTTCTATATTTTGTTCTTTTTGGTGATAACATTTTTACTTCTCTTTATTAATTTTTTCTTTGTTAGTGTGCTCAGTTAGATTTTGTTGATCAGAACTTTCTTCACCTGTATAAACCCAAACTTTAATACCTATAGTACCATATGCTGTATGAGAAGTAGAAACTCCGTAACCTATATTTGCCCTCAGAGAATGCAGAGGCACTCTTCCTTCTCTATACCATTCAATTCTAGCAATCTCCGCTCCACCTAATCTTCCGCCAGATACAATCTTAATACCTTTAGCTCCTAGTCTTAAAGCAGATTGAATTGCTCTCTTCATAGTTCTTCTAAAAGAAGCTCTTCTTTCTAATTGTTCAGCTATATTATCAGCAATCAATTGAGCGTCTATTTCTGGCTTTCTTACCTCAACTATATTCAGTTGCACTTCTCCAGAAGTAAGCTTAGAAACTTTAGATTTTATCTTTTCTATATCAGTACCTTTCTTTCCTATTACGACTCCAGGTCTTGCAGTATGAATAGTTATTATTGCTTTTTTTGCAGGTCTTTCAATAACTACTTTACTAATAGCTGCAGTTTTAAGCTCTTTGGTTATATATTTTCTTATTTTTAGATCTTCATGTAATAAATCAGCAAACTCTCTTCCTTTTGCATACCATTTTGAACTCCAATCTTTGTTTACGCTAAGCCTCATTACAATTGGATTAACTTTTTGTCCCATTATTTACCTTCCTCAATTTCTTTTAATAGAATAGTCAACTTACTAAATGGTTTTAAAATACGGGCCGCCCTGCCTCTAGCTCTAGCTCTCATTCTTTTCATAACAATTGATTTTCCGACATATGCTTCAGAAACAACTAATTTGTCTATATCTAAACCAAAGTTATTTTCTGCATTAGCTATAGCAGAATTTAAAACTTTAAGCACTTCTCTTGATACTCTTTTTTTTGAGAAAGTTAATTGATCTATAGCAACTTTAATATTACATCCCCTAATTGATTTAGCAACTAAGTTTAGCTTTTGTCCACTGGTGCGAATACTTTTGGCTTTTGCATAGGCTTGTTTTTTATTATCTGTTTTATCTACCATTATTTTTTAGCTTTCTTGTCAGCTGTATGACCATAATAAGTCCTTGTAGGAGCATATTCTCCAAGTTTTTGACCAACCATTTCTTCTGAAACAAGCACCGGAATAAATTTTTTTCCATTATATACATTAAAAGTTATTCCAACAAATTGGGGCAATATAGTTGATCTTCTAGACCAAGTTTTAATAGGTTTACTGCTGCTTTCTTTTAAATGCACTTGAACTTTTTTAATTAAATGCCCATCAACAAAAGGACCTTTCCATACTGACCTAACCATTCTCTATCTACTATTCCTTCTTTTCAATATTAACTTGTCTGTTCTTTTATTATTTCTAGTTCTCTTCCCTTTAGTAGGAACGCCCCATGGAGTGACTGGATTTCTTCCACCAGAAGTCCTCCCCTCTCCGCCTCCATGCGGATGATCAACAGGGTTCATCACTACTCCTCTAACATGAGGCCTTTTACCTAACCATCTACTTCTTCCGGCTTTACCTGAGTTACAATTTTGATGATCTGGGTTAGATACAACTCCTATAGTTGCTCTACAGTTAATTGGAACTAACCTTTGTTCTCCAGAAGCAAGTTTCAGCATGGCGTAGTCCTTATCTTTACTGACTAATTGAACATTAGCTCCAGCAGATCTTGCTATCTGGCCACCCTTAAGCGGCTTAATCTCAACATTATGAACCAAAGTTCCAGTAGGAATGTTTTTCAGAGGTAAACAATTACCAACTTTAATATCAACATTCTCTCCAGAGATTATAGTACTCTGTATTTTAAGTTTCTGAGGAGCTAGTACATAGCTAAATTCTCCGTCTTCATACTTAATCAATGCTATGAAACATGATCTATTAGGATCGTATTCTATTCTAATAACTTTAGCATCAATACCGTCTTTTTGCCTTTTAAAATCTATTATTCTATAACTTCTTTTATGGCCTCCTCCCCTCCACCAAACCGTAATTCTTCCTCTATTATTTCTACCTCCAGATTTTGAAAGACCTTTTGTAAGTTTTTTTAAAGGTTTTCCTTTATAAACTTCAGACTTATCTACTAGCACTAGGGCTCTTCTTGACGGAGTTGTTGGGTTAAAGGTTTTCAAGGTCATCAGCTAATACCTCCACTATAATCAATGTTTTCGCCCTTCTTTAAACAAATCACAGCTTTTTTATAATCTGATCTCTTTCCTTTAGTTCCCTTGAATACTTTATTTTTTCCTTTTATCTTTATTGTTTTGATATTCTTAATCTTTACTTTGAATAACTTCTCTACCGCTTCTTTTATCTCTTTTTTGTTACTACTTATTTTTACTTTAAAAACAAACTGATTATTTTCAGAGATCTTTGTAGCCTTCTCAGTAATTATTGGAGATAGAATAGTATTGTATAAATTATTCATTACCGAACCTTTTAACCACTTCCTTTACTGCTGATAAAGATACTACTAAATCTTCTCTTTTTATTATCTGGTAAGCATTAAGACCATTGACTGATAAAAGGTCAATATTTCTTAAATTTCTGGTCGAAAGTAAGAAGTTTTTATTAATATCTCCAGCTTCAATAAATGTCGCTGATTTAATTCCTAATTTATCAAACTTACCCTTAACCTCTTTAGTTTTTATATTTTTTAATTCTAATTTATCTACTATTTTAAATTTGCCATCCTTTAGCTTTGAAGAAAGCAAAATTCTAATAGCTTGTTTTTTTAATTTTGAAGGAATTTTTTTATTATGAGATCTTACTTTAGGTCCATGAACAACTCCTCCTCCTTTAAATTGGACAACCTTTTTTGAGCCATGTCTTGCTCTTCCTGTACCTTTTTGTCTGTATATTTTAGCATTAGATCCAACTATCTCATTTCTCTCCTTAACTTTATGACTACCCTGTCTTTTATTAGAGAGCTGCCAGTTTATTACCTTAGCTACTATTTCCTTTTTTATAACAGCAGAAAAAATAAAAGAAGGTAGATCTATGTCCTCTTTGGATTTATTGTTTAAATCTATGATTTTATGTTTTATAACTTTGCTCATTACTTAATATCTTTTTCATTACTTTTAGTGGAAATTTTGGTACTTTGTTCTAGATCTTTTGTTTCATGAACTTCTGATTTCTCTTTTTTTTCTAAATTCTCAGCTTCTTTTGTTTTTATACTTTCATTAGGAATATTTTTTAAGGAATCTTTTACACCAGCAGGATATGGAACATTCGCAGGAAGACTCTTTTTCTTTGCATCAGAAATTTCTACCCAACCTCCAATAGATCCTGGTACTCCACCTTTAACTAATACTAAACTCCTTTCTTCATCTATTGAAACTACTTCCAAACTTTGTATAGTTACTTTTTTATTTCCCATTTGACCAGCCATTTTTTTTCCTTTCCAGACTCTACCCGGATCTTGACTATTTCCTGTTGAGCCATGGCTTCTATGAGATATGGAAACTCCATGACTAGCTCTTAATCCTGCAAAATTGTGTCTTTTCATAGCTCCAGCAAAACCTTTTCCTATTGAGTCAGATCGAACATCAACATATTGTCCCACAACAAAATGAGAACTAATTATACTTTTGCCTTTATCCACAAAATTTTCTTCTGATATTCTAAATTCTTTAATTTTTTTAAGCGACTCCTGTTTTATTTTAGAAAAAAGTTCTTTTTGAGGTTTTTTTAAATATTTTGAATTGACCTTCTCAAAACCTAATATTAAAGCGTTGTAACCGTCAACCTCAGTCTTTCTATGACCTATTACTACACTATATGGAACTTTAAGCACAGTAACGCTATTATGCTCTCTACTTGCATTATAAACCCTAGTCATGCCTAGCTTTCTGGCCAAAACTCCTGTTCTCATAATTTAATCTCCACATCTACCCCTGCAGCAAGATCTAACTTCATTAATGCATCTACTGTCTGAGGGGTTGGACTTACAATGTCCAAGAGTCTTTTAAATGTTCTAATTTCAAACTGTTCTCTTGATTTTTTGTCTACGTGCGGAGACCTATTTACAGTAAATCTTTCGATTCTAGTAGGTAAAGGTATAGGCCCTCTTACATCTGCCCCTGTTCTCTTGGCTGTATTGACAATTTCATGAGCAGAATTGTCAAGAACCCTGTGATCAAAGGCCTTTAGTCTTATTCTTATATTTTGATGTCCCGCCATTAAACAACTACTCAATTATTTCTGAAACAACTCCAGCCCCAACAGTTTTTCCGCCTTCTCTTATAGCAAACTTTAAACCCTTGGCCATAGCAATAGGAGAGATTAAATTAACTGTCAAACTTATATTATCTCCTGGCATAATCATCTCTGTTCCACTTGGCAGCTCTATTGTTCCTGTAACATCTGTAGTTCTAAAATAAAATTGTGGTCTATAGTTTCCAAAAAATGGAGTATGTCTTCCTCCTTCTTCTTTTGTAAGCACATAAGTTTCAGCTTTAAATTTAGTATGTGGTTTAATAGAACCAGGAGCCGCTAGTACTTGACCTCTTTCAACATCTTCTCTATTTATACCTCTCAAAAGTGCTCCAATATTGTCTCCTGCTTCACCTCTGTCAAGAAGTTTTCTAAACATTTCTACACCGGTACATACAGTTTTAGTAGTATCTTTAATACCAATGATTTCAATATCATCATTTACATTAATAACTCCAGACTCTACTCTACCTGTTACTACTGTACCTCTTCCAGAAATAGAAAAAACATCTTCAATAGGCATTAAAAAAGGTTGGTCAACTGGTCTTTCTGGTTGAGGAACATATTTATCGACTTCCTCCATAAGTTTCATGATAGCTGGCGCTCCAATATCCGAGCTATCGCCTTCTAAGGCCTTTAAGGCTGAACCCTTAATAATTGGAATATCATCGCCCGGAAATTCATACTTTGACAATAACTCTCTAACTTCCATTTCAACCAACTCTAATAATTCTGGATCATCAACTTGATCTACTTTGTTAAGGAAAACTACCAGTGCTGGAACACCTACCTGTCTAGCTAATAGAATATGTTCCCTAGTTTGAGGCATAGGTCCATCAGCTGCTGAAACAACAAGAATACCTCCGTCCATTATCATATTTTTTACATAATCGGCATGTCCAGGACAATCAACATGAGCATAGTGCCTGCCTTCTGTTTCGTACTCCACGTGCGCTGTATTAATTGTAATACCTCTTTCCTTTTCCTCTGGAGCCTTGTCAATTTCATCGTAAGCTATACTAGTTGCTCCTCCAGTTTCAGCTAAGGTTTTGGTTATAGCTGCTGTCAAAGTAGTTTTACCATGATCAACGTGGCCGATAGTACCTACATTAACATGTGGTTTGGTTCTCTCAAATTTTTCTTTTGCCATTTTTTTTCTCCGTTATCAATATTTATAAATCCATTATTAACTAGCAAGTTTTGACTTAAGTTCTTCCTCTACCATCGCTGGCACCAATTCATATTTATCAAATTGCATAGTATAGACTGCCCTTCCTTGTGTCATCGATCTTAAATTGTTCACATACCCAAACATTGTGGCTAATGGAACGTTGGCCTTAACTAATGTAGCGTTACCTTGGGGTTCCATTCCTTGAACTTGACCTCTTCTACTATTTAAATCACCTATTACATCTCCTACAAAATCTTCTGGTGTTACCACCTCAACCTTCATCATTGGCTCTAATAGTTTAGGTTTAGATTTGGAAAGAGCATCTTTAAATGCAGATCTACCAGCAATTTCAAAAGCCATCACACTTGAGTCGACATCATGAAAAGCTCCGTCATACAATGTCACACTAATATCAATAACTGGATAACCTGCAACAACACCATTTTGCATAGCACTTTCAATACCCTTTTGAACTCCTGGAATATACTCCTTAGGAATGTTTCCACCTACTACTTTATTGATAAACTCTAACCCACATCCAGGCTCACCTTTTTTAACTATCATCTTAACCCTAGCAAATTGACCTGCTCCTCCTGACTGTTTTTTATGGGTATAGTCCACATCAGCTTCAGAAGTAATGGTTTCTCTATAAGCCACTTGGGGGGCGCCTA
>CACGBM010000021.1 GCA_902571315.1 Rhodospirillaceae bacterium | reverse complement strand
ATAGGTTTGTTGTGGCGATGGCAAGATTTGAACTTGCGATCTTGGTATTATGATTTCCCTGTTCAACCCGAATCATAACATAAAACTAGGTTTTTTTTAGTTAGTGTAAATATGAGTGTAAATCTTTTAATGAAAAGAACATATGGTTTAAATAATTTTTTGTGTAAACATTTTTGACTCAACGTTTAATAGTTTCTATTAGTTCAACATCTTTATATATTTCAATATAATTCAGTTCTTACTAAGTTACCATATGTATCATACCACGTCCATTTACCATCTTTTTTACCTTCTTTATAATAATACTTTCGCCATAATTTACCATTACTGCGATAATGTAACCATTCACCTTCTTTTTCGTCGTCTTTGAAATTACCTTTTGATTCTAACTGACCATTTTTATGATACCATAAAGATTCTCCTTCTAGTTTACCGTCTTTATAATTTCTTTTTATTTTTAACCGACCATTCTCATGATACTCTAACCATTCACCAGCTTTTTTACCATCTTTATAATTATTATTACCCAGTAAATTTCCGTCAACAAAGTACAGAAACCATTCACCTTCTCTTTTACCATTTTTTATTTTACCTTGTCTAATACCAACTGCTTTTCCAGTAAAAGGCACATCAGTGAATTTCTCGTATAACAAACCATCTCTTTCCACTAAATTATTGTAGTCAGCTTCTTTACTCCAACTAACTGAAGTAAATAATAAACTGAATATGATAAGTAAGTGTTTCATACTCTCAGTATATAAAAAACTTCTCTGCTGTCCTTATATTTCGTGCCGATTTTTTGGAGTAAAGAGGTGTAAAGAGAAAGAAATTTATTTTTTATTTTTTTGACCTATGAAAACCCTTATTGACTGGGCATTTTTGGTAGCGGTAGCAAGATTTGAACTTAGGACCTTGGGATTATAAGTACCCTTTTTTTATAAATAATCAAAATAAATACGATTCATACAGTTGCTCATAAATGTAGTTTAATATGATGATATCAATTTAATTCTTCTGAAATATTAATTTATATTTACATTTCTTATTCACTTACTAGTTAATATAATGTATCAGCAAATTAACTTAATTAAAATTCAATGAAATTCTTGATATTTAAAAATACAGTTTTACTTTTGACGTTAGGTTTATCTTCATGTGCATCAATTTTTTCTGAGAAATCACAATCAATATCTGTCAACACAGGAGATGTTGAGGATGCTACATGTGAATTATTTAATGGAAAAGGTAGATATGTTGTAAATTCACCAGGAATGTTAATTATTGGTCAGTCTTGTGATGATTTGAATTACATATGTAGAAAGAAAGGATATAATGAAATAAAAGGAGTTATTGCATTTAATCATAAGGGATCTACTGCAGGAAACCTTGTACTTGGTGGTGGTATAGGTTATTTAGTAGATATAGGAACTGGCGCTGCATGTAAATATCCTGAGACAATTTCACTTCCAATGACTCCCATAATTGACTAGTTAAAAATTATACTATTAGTATTTTGACTTCCTAAAATAGTAAATCTAGTTGTCATTTTTTTTGATATAAAAATAAATATATTAACTTATGTGTTGTTAATTTATCTCCTCCCTGGTTTTAAATAACAACACACAATATTAATTTAAAGAAAATACAAACCGAATATGATGAGCAAGTGTTTCATATTTTAAAGTTTAATAACTTCTACTAGTTTACCGTCTTTGTATGTATCAGTTTTAGTAACCTCTCCTTCTTTATCCCAAAAAGTCACCACTCCATCAACCTTTCCATCCACCCAGTTTCCTTCAAACCTCTTTTGCCCGTTTTTATGCCATTCAATCACTAATCCATCTTGTTTACCATTCTTGTAGTTTACTTCAGACCTCTTCTTTCCATTTTCATACCATCTAGTCTGCAGTTCTTCTTTCTTACCATTCTTGTAGTTTATTTCAGTTCTCTTTTGCCCATTTTCGTACCACGCAATCAAAAGTCCTTCTTGTTTATCATTCTTCCAGTTTCCTTCAGACTCCTTTCTCCCATTTATATGCCAATCAGTCTTCAGTCCATTTCTTTTACCGTCTTTGTAATTACCATTCCTATATAACATGCCGTTTTTATAATACTCTAACCATTCACCAATTTTTTTACCTTCTTTATAATTACCTTTTTCCATTAACTGACCATTATCATAATACTTTAACCTTTCACCATCTTTTTTACCGTCTTTGTAAGTATTTTTAAGATATAACTGACCATTCACAGAATAGTATAACCATTCACCATCTTTTTTACCGTCTTTAACTTTACCTTGTTTTAGTCCTGTTGAGTTTCCAGTAAATGGTTCATTAGTGAACTTCTCATACCACAGTCCATCTCTTTTTATTAAATCATTCCAATCAACATCTTTACTAGAACTGACTGAAGTAAGTAATAAAGTGATTATGATGAATAAGTGTTTCATTTACTTTTTTATTTTAATTACTATTTAGATTTAATCCAATATTTTCGCACTAGGTTTGATTTTATAGGCAATTCTAGTTCATGAGTAAGTTTGTTTTTAGGATAATGTTTTTTCATTAGTTTAAATCATTTTTTCGTAAATATTTTTTACCTTATTTTCCAAATCTTGTGCAGAAATTTTATTATTCATAATTAATATTGAATTTCCATAATTTAGTATGCTTCTTTTAAAAAAAATAGTATTCAAATACTAGTTATAAATAATTTCATATTTTTTCTCTTTATTATTTTAATTGATATTACATTTTTGATTTACTATTGCATTAGGTCCAAAAACCTTAGAGGCATATATACATTTTTTATCAACAAAATTTTTATATTTTCCTTCCCCATATAAATAAGTAGTTGTTCCAATTCCAGCATCTGTTTGATCAGATTTTCTTTCCATCCTAAACCAAAATTTTTTTTTATTCTGATTTATTGCTTCGCAAAATATATCTAAACTTGACCCGATTTTTTTATCCTCCAAAATCCTACCAAAGCATTTGGTGCTTCCATAATCACCATTTGTATCTTTCCACACTGCTGATGTATCTATATCTATGAATTTATTATTATCTGGAAAATTAATAGTTGAAAATTTATTACTAAAATACATTTCTATTTTGTATTCATTAGCATCTACTATTTTGAATAAAGAAAAAAATAAAGTTACAAGTAACACAATATTAATTTTCATATATAAACCTCTTTTTTAAATTATTTATTAATTTTTTTAATTATTTTATTAAAAGCATTATCATCTAAATTGCACTTCGTGGTGTATTGAATGTTTTTTTTAAAGTATGATACAGCGTACTTGCAACTAACATCCATTAATTCTAAATAATCTTTTGTAGCATCGATAATATTTATGTATCCAATGCCTGCTTCTGTATTTGAGTCTTTTCTTCCTCCTCTAGTGAATATTTTACCCCTTGCCGACTCTTTTTCACAGACTGTATCTAAAACTAGCATAATATTATTTTTTCTCTCTAAACTTCCATAACATTTGCTACTGCCAAAACTACCTAAATTATCTTTCCAATGTCCAATTATCGATATAATTGAATATTCGCTGTTATCTTATAGTTTTATATTTTCAATTATTTCAACTGTGGCAGTATCTTTGATAATGTAATCTTTACTGTTTAACTTAATAGCAATCAAAATTAAGAATAAACAAATTATAAATTTCATAAATTATATAACAACTTTAAACCCCTCAAATACAGGATGCCCGATGTAAACATCACTATGTTGTCCTGCTCCTTTATGTGCCAAGCGAAATGCCTCAGATTTAGTCCACTTTAAAAAGGCATCTTCTGATGCCCACACACTATGTGAGGCATACAAGGTATAAGAGTCTTGGGAGTTTCCTTTAACTAAATGAAATTCTTTGAATCCTTCTACTCCTTCAAGATGCGAGTCTCTTTCTTTCCAGATTTTTTCGAAGTCCGTTTCTCTACCTTTAACTATCTTAAATCTATTCATCGCTATAAACATATTAAATCTCAAAAAATATATTTCAATTATATATGAGAGTGATAGTCATTATCAATATATATTTTTTAGATAAATATAACCTTAACTAATTTTTAGTTTATTTATCAAACTCGCCTTCATACAATACACTCTGTGAAAGGGTATTTTTTAAGGTTAAATAACCTAAGAAAATGTAAGTCTTTATTCTATAATTATTGAATATTAGTAACTGTGAGTTTGCGGTGACGGTGGAAAGATTTGAACTTGCGACTTTGAGATTATGATGCCCCTACTCTTTCCAGAATCATTTAGAAATCTAGGGTTTTTTTATGAGGCGGTGAGAAAAGGGAGTAAGATTTAGGGGATAATATTTTATTAATTAATTAAATCTGGAGCGGTATTTGTCAAATCTTGAGCAGGGAATAAGTTAATATCTACAAAAAATGATAAAAAGACTTATATCAACTATAATATACTTGCAAGGAGTAAAAAATGAATATTTTAATTAAATCACTTTTTTGTTTTTTATTAACAACCAAAATATTTGCTGCTGATTTTATACTGAATTGTTCTGGTGTAGACAAATTTCCAAGGTTCATAAAGATTGATGAAAAAAATAATTTTTTGATTTATTCTAATCAATTTCAATGTACTTCTAATACCTCAATGATACTTTATGGAACCGCTGATGGTATTGTTGAAACAGTTGATGGAGTTCAAAGAGAACATATAATGAATGTAATAAATGATAAGTATGGTCATGTGGGTTACTTTAAAGTTGTGCCTACAAAAGTTAAACATTACAGAGAAAATGATGGTGACTTTACTGGAGCATCAATAAATACCTGGCAATGGGTAGGAGGAAATGGTCCTTTTGCCGAACTAAAAGGAATTATAATGACAGGAGCATATTTACAATTAGGGAAAAATGTTCATGACGGTGGTAATTTTATATGGAAAGGTACAGCGAGCGGAATTTCAGATAAAATAATTCAAGCAATTAATAGTTATACAAAAAAAGTTGAAGAATAGTAATTTTTATTTTTTTTTATTCTTTTAATATTTTATTAATATAAAGTTCCTTACAATCTGTAATCCAACCGACTGAAGTAAACAATAAACTGAATATGGTGAGTAAGTGTTTCATGTGTTTATTATATAAAAAATCTTCTCTGCTGTCCTTATATTTCGTGCCGGTTTTTTAGTGTAAAGAAGTGTAAAGAAGAAGAGAATTATTTTTTATTTTTTTAGAAACTATGTAAGTCGAGGTGACTGTGGTTTTGTGGTGGCGGTGGCAAGATTTGAACTTGCGACCTTGGGATTATGACTTTCCTGTTCTGCTCACAAATTATCAAAAAAACCTTGGTTTTTTCTAGTTGTCTAACATTGAGGTCTTATAAAATTAAACTT
This sequence comes from Rhodospirillaceae bacterium, assembly GCA_902571315.1. GTDB lineage: Bacteria > Pseudomonadota > Alphaproteobacteria > TMED109 > TMED109 > TMED131. Next base: position 10,061 of record CACGBM010000021.1, on the reverse strand, counting down.
ATTTTATTCATAAGAAATTTTTTCTAGTAATAATACGGCAGTATTATTTTCTATTCCTACATTTGTACATACTGAAATATCTGTTTCGCTTGATTTATAAATTGCCATTTTACCAGTCATTCGTATATCATCAGGACAGCCGTCCAAATACCCAGGAGGAAAACAATTAGTAACATTTATTTTACACCATGAACCAAATGGAGGATTAGTCCCCCAGTATGGGCTATTTATATTTAGTGAATATAAATTTTGATTCATAATATTCACAAAAGCATCTATACTTATAGGACAACTTGCTTCTTGAGGGTCTCCATTTATATCTAAGTATTTTACACTTTCTTCTCCTAAAGTACACTGCATCGATTTGGCTGTCACTAGATTAAAAACTTGTTTATGATTTGCCTTAGATGCATTGATTTTACTCTTATTGATAAAACCAGAAAAAGTTGTAATTCCTACCGCAGTAAGCACTCCTAATATAGCCACTACCACTAGTAACTCAACTAAAGTAAATCCTTTTTTAATTAAATTTAATTTAAACATGAGATAAAAATCTATATGATTTATATAAGCATTATTTCATAAGCTTATCAATTCAATGTATATACTTCAATTATATTACTCTTATAAAACCATAACTAAAAGTCTTAAAAATTATTTTGTATATTTAATTTTTAAGATAGAATTGCATCATGTTCAAATTTGCATTCACTATGGTAGAATTATTAGTAGTTATTTTAATTATATCTATACTAACTGTGTTTGGTATTTTTACATATAAAAGTTTTTTAAATTCAGCAAAAGATACTGCCTGTATTAGCAAACATAACTTTGTAGTCAAATGGTTTGAAGTAGAAATGCAGCAATGTAGATTAGGCATACAACCTCATGCAGAACCTGGCAGAGGTGATCAGACTTATGATGTCCCTCCTTATGGACATATAACAAAACTATCTAGACATAACCCTTGGTATTCAAGTTGTAGAGGAAATATAGCTCATCATTCACAAACAATTGCTGTTCAGTGGGGTGAAAGATATATAAATCCGTATAAACCAGATTGTAATGCAACTATAGCTAACTGTTATTCTTCAAGAGGTTTTTATCAAGCCAAAGGAGACCCTAACATTAATGGAGCTACTAATGTATGGGGATATTATGAAAAGTTAAATGAGGACATTAATGGAAATTTTAATACCAATGTTCATATTACATTTAAATCTTTATGTAATGGTGAAATCTATAAGGGTGATATAATAACTTCTCATGAATATACTGTTTCTCAATCTGAAATAGATAAATACTCAGAAATAACTACAGAAGATAGTGAAGAGAATAAAGAAAAAGCAAAAGAAGAAGATACTAATAATTATTATTTAATAGAAAAAGTTTACTAATATTCACATAAGTTAAATTCTTTTTCTAAATAGTTATCATTTCCGTCATTATCTGTATCTCCTATATTCACCTTAATACATGCAGTGTTACCTGCCATGCCACAATAATTATTTTTATGAGCGTAACCAATCCTGATTTGACCAACCTCTAGGTTAGTTGGAGGACATGCTCCATTACTCCAATCTACTGAACTAGTTGAACCAGAATTATAAGGATTCTTAATTTTATCTTTTACTTCTAAATAAGTATTCCAAGCTAATTGATCGGCATTTAAAAATTGAGATGTACATGTCCAAGTATTAGGACTTCTATTCTGAAAAAGACCTAAAGAAATTTCCATTCCTGACATACAACTAATAATAACTGTAGAAAGTCTTTTTTCTATATTGGTATAGTTTGCTTCAGCAGCAGCTTTCTTTGCAGCACTCGTATACCCACCAAATGCAATGATACCTGTTGCTGCTAAAACTCCAAGTATTGCAACTACTACCAAAAGTTCAACTAATGTAAATCTATTTTTTTTTTAATTTTTTTCATACCAAGTCAAAATAATTCTTTCCATGAAATTTGTCTAAGGTTTTTTCCTGAAACATCAACTGAAAATATGCTTAAAATTCTTTTTATAGAATTGTTAAGTCCTATACCACATGAAAATATTTGATAATAATCTAGTGTTTTATCATCCGAAGAATTTATTATGAAATTGCTTCCTGAAATACTATGCCAAGCTCTAAAGCCAGTTGATTTAATTCCTCTTCTTGTTGTATCAGGGAAAATATTATTAAGTGTGTTACCATTATTTTTATGCACTATATTAAAATAATTATCATCTGTAATGTAATATAGATGATCACCATCAATTTTAATACTACTACCTCCTCCTACATAATCGTGCCAAGCTTTAAAACCTGAATTCTTACTATTTTTGCCGTATGTTGTAAATAACTTCGTATCAGCTTGGATTCCATTTACTTTGTTTACTACTCCAATAAAACTATTTTGATCATCATAATAGAGGTAATCATTATCTATAAAAAAATCTATTCCCGGTTTATTTGTAAAACAACAGTTATCTTGATTGTATTGTGCCTCATGCAGAGCATATCCTGAAGCTTGGTCTCCATACTTAGTAAAATCTGGATATGGAGATGGAGCTATATTACCATTTAATTTATCTACTACACTGACGCCACCATCATATGTTAAATAGAAAATATAATCACCATAAATAGTAAAACTTCCTCCTCCTGGACTTCTAGGTAATTTAAAGCCTCTAAGATTATCTCCAGATAATGTAATACTAGGGAAATTAGTTACCGGTACCCCAGTAATCTTATTCACAACTGATATATAACCTTGTCTAGTAACATAATATAAATTATTTCCATCGATTTCTATATCACTCCCTGCCACACTTTGTTCTGCCCTAAATCCAGAAGCAGGATCACCTCTTCGAGACGTATCATTAAATAAATTATTTGACGATCTAGCAGTTACACCTGTAATTTTATCTACCACATTAATATAATTATCATCTGTCAGATAATATAAATAGTCACCGTCAATTTCTATATCACTTCCTGCTACTGAATGCCAAGCTCTATATCCAGATGCAGGATCACCTCTTCTAGTCGTATCTGAATATGGTGTGCCTGCAGGAGAGCCTGTAAGTTTGTTAATTACATTAACGTGATTATCATCAGTCATATAATAGATATTATTATCAATAATATATCCTAAACTAGCATTGTAAGAGTCTGATATATTGGTAATATAGTAATTATAACTTATTGAATTATGCTTTGGTTCATTTGAATTTACAACTTCTTTTAAGGTGTTGTTATCTGTATGAATTGAGCTTATCTCATTTACATTAAATCCTTTAAGACAAAATTGTGGCGCTCCCAAATTAGAGTCAATTTTTTTTATATCAGTTGGTATATTCGAATTTTTTAATTTATCTTGTAACCACATTTTTGCACTTTCTACTCCTACCTCTGCTGCATATAAGCTATGATTGCTATCATCATTACTTTTTTGTAATTTTCCTTCTGTCACAAAATTAAAAGCTACTCCGCCTAATGTTATAGATATACCTACTATTAAGAATAGTACTGTTACTAGAGAGAACCCTTTTTTTCTTGAATTCAAAACACTTCTCTCCAAGAAATCTGTTTAATAGTCTTATTTGTAGTTTCTACAGATATTATACTTTGTATACGTTTAATAGAGTTATTTAATCCGTACCCACAAACGTAAATAGAATAATAACTCCAACTTTCATAATTATCTAAAGCACTTTCAATAAAAAAATGACTCCTAATATCTGTCCTAAATGACCATCCTGCTGATCCATCATTCACTCTAGGATGTTCAGTTGATGGCAATCCTGTTATTTTATTATAAACTCTCAGCTGCCCGGTTTGAGTATTTAATAAATATACATAACTTTCATCAATAAAAAACTGACTTTCATTATCTGTTCTAAATGACCATCCCGCAGATCCATCATTCACTCTAGGATGTTCAGTTGAAGGTAATCCTGTGATTTTATTATAAACTCTCAGCTGCCCATCTTGTGTATTTATTAAATATACATAACTTTCATCAATAAAAAGTTTACTTTCATTATTTGTACTAAATTGCCATCCTGCAGATCCATCATTCACTCTAGGATGTTCACTTGATGGTAATCCTGTGATTTTATTGTATACTCTTAATTGTCCCCTTTGAGTATTTAGTAAATATAAATAATTTTCATCAATAAAAAAATGACTTTAATTATCTGTTCTAAATTTCCATCCTGCAGATCCATCATTCACTCTAGGATGTTCACTTGATGGTAATCCTGTGATTTTATTGTATACTCTTAATTGTCCTGTTTGAGTATTTAGTAAATATAAATAATTTCCATCAATAAAAAATTGACTTTCATTATTTGTATTAAATTGCCAACCTGCAGATCCATCATTCACTCTAGGATGTTCTGTTGACGGTAATCCTGTTATTTTATTATTTACTCTTAATTGTCCTCTTTGATTATTTAGTAAATATAAATATAAGAATTTTTCATCAGTTTTAGTATCAGAAGATGAAGTTAAAAAAGACCTAGTAATATTTTCTAAAAAATATTCAAAACTAATGTTTGAATAAATATTGTAATTAGAATTTACTAAATTACTTAATTTTTGATTTTTATTATCAATGGTATTTATATCTTTAATTTTAAAACCTTTTAAACAATATTGTGGTGCTCCTTGATCTGCATTTATATTTTTAGTTTCAGTAGGTATTGTTGAATTATTTATTTTATCTGTAAGCCACATTTTTGCTGTTTCTAATCCTATTTCAGCTGCAGTTAAACTATTATTATTATTAGTGTTACTGCTTTGTAATTTTCCTTCTGTAACAAAATTAAAAGCTACACCGCCTAATGTTACTGAAATACCAACTATTAAAAAAAGTACAGTAACTAATGAGAAGCCTGATTTTTGCATTAAAAATTTCTTACTGTAACAGAACTAGTAAAAGTTTTTTCAATATTCTGTTCATTAAAAGATTTTAATTTAGAAATAGTAAGATCTATCTTAATATTAGTATTATAAGTATTAGGGTCAGAAGTATCTTCAATATAAATCATATTACTGCCTCTTGCTGGAGATACATCTCTTCTCCAATTACTTTCAGGATCTGGATAAACTGAAGCTCTATAAGTAAGAATTCCTGGGCTTCTACAATCTTTATATTTAGAAGAAATACTGTCACAAGATAAGCCTTTATTAGCTCCAGTATAAGGATATACTTCATCCCCATGCCAAATGTATATGATGTTATTTTTTCCTTTTGCTATACTGCTACCACACTGAAGACCCACATATCCCTGACAACCCCTTTCGCTTCCACAATCTTTTGGCTGAAAACTTCCTATAGAACTAGAGTTTAATCTTGATTCAGAAGTATTGCCTCTACCTGCCACCATACCCATGATATGCAATCCAGTGTCATAATGTAAAAGAGAATATCTACAGCTAGACCTAGCTGAACTTCCTGATACTGCTTCTATAAGATTGTAAGACTGTAATGTATTTTTAAGATTTTTAAATGTACCATTAGAAGCATTAAAAGTAGCCAACCATTGCTGATCAAACCATATATAAATTTCTCCATTTCCGTAAGCTAACCTTTGACCAGATCCATTATGAGAGTAAGGTTTCCATTCATTATTATTGTAATTAAATTCTGTTGAGTAAGTTGCTTCAAGTTGCCCTGTCTCTGCATTGTATTTATAAATTTGATTACTTTTCCATATGTAAATCTTATTATCTCCAAATATAATATTACTACCATAATCACCTTCAACAGCATCAAATTCAGAAATAGACACTCCTGTTAGAGCATTAATTTTATATATTTTCTTATTTTTCCAAAAATATAATATCTTAGTACTTTTATCATAAGTAAGTCCTGTACCCTTTTCACCTCCTTCACAGCAAGGTAACTCAAATAAAGGCTTTGTTATACCTGTTGAAAGGTCCAGACTATATAAAGTTGAATTATCAATTTTAACTTCTGACCATAAATATAGAGCTTCCCCACCAGAGCTATTTTTTAAAAATTGAATATTTTTAATATCTTTAATTATTGGAGCTTTATCAGATACTAAAGACCAATTGCTTCCTATAGATGTGCACTGTTCATTGTTTGGACAACTATATTCAGTCAGCACTAATCTCTTAATATTATTCTTTTCTTCAACTTCATAGGTTCTTCTTATTCTTAATGAACTGTTTTTGTCATAAATAATATCTAATTTATCACAACAATCCTCTCCATTATCAGCTATAATTAATTTATCTAAAATATCACCATGACTGGTCTGATAATCCTTATATCCTGCCATTCTGATATCTCTTTTTAACATCTCAAGTACCATTCTCGCATCTTGCGATATATCTAAATAAGTTGAAGAAACATTTTGTTGTTTAGTAAATTGATTCACCGACATATAGCTTCCTATAATTACTATAGAAGCTACAGCAATTGCTACTAATAACTCTATTAAAGTAAAACCTCTTTTTTTATTAATAAACTTTTGTAACATTTATATTTATTGATCCATTTAAACTTTTTATATTAACTTCTACTAGCTTTTTATCTTGATTATTTATCTTTATATTACTAACAATAATTTTTCTTGTATCATTACTAGTTGGAGTAATTAGATTAGTTGATATTGCAGATTTCCATTTATATTTATTACCTGATTTATCAAGCGTTTCATTAGTATTAAGATTAAAGTTATTATAAGCATCAATATTATCTATATCAATTTGAATATCCTCTAATATCATATTTGCAATAAGATTAGCATTTGTTCTTTCTTGAGAACTTTGGGTGACTTTAACTCCATATGATGAAAATGACATAAATGCAATAAATGTTAGACTAAAAATAACTACTGTCACCAATGCCTCAATTAGGCTAAAACCACTAAAGTATTTATTTTTATTCAACCTTCCATTCTCCATTGATAAATTTACTTACTTCTAGGTATCCAGTAGCTGCATAAATTTCTAACTTCCTTTTCTTATTGTTATCATTGTTTAGTTGAAACTCAATAATCTTATTGTTTGCTGAACCAGAAGGGTTGAAACAGACTTCACTTAATTTATTACTGCAATTATTATTTTCACATACCAATGCAAGAACTTTACCTTTATTTTTAATGTTTTGACCTGAAAAAGTGTTATTAACTTTCCAGTTTCCTTCGGAACAATTTGTTAGTCCTGAGGGATATTCTTCTTCATAATAACTAATTTCTAAACCATTTGAAATATTTGAAAAAGTAAATTTAAATCTTTTGTTTTTTGCTATAGCTTCAGCTCTTGCCCCTTTTAAAAGGTTTTTAAAACTGACGACTGTCTTATCCAGATATTTAGTATCACTCCAAGTACGCATTGAAAAAATAGAAATGGTGCTTATAAAACCAATTATTCCAATTACTATTAGTAATTCTAATAAGGTAAACCCTTTGCTTTTATTTTTTACGAAACTCATTAATATTATTATATTAGAAATTTAAAAAATATAAACTATGGACATAAATATTATTTTCTTATTTCTTTTAATGGTCTCTGGAGGAGCAATAGCTAGCTATATTTGTTGTGCTGTTGAACGCAATAAATCTCTTACTTTTGATAGATCAAAATGTAATTTTTGTGATAAAGAATTAAGTTTAAAAGAACTGTTACCAATAATTTCCTACATTACATTAAAAGGAAAGTGTCAATGCAAAAAAAAAAATATTCCTTATAAATATTTATATTTTGAAATATTTTTAACATTATTACTGCCTCTGTATTATTTTATTTCTATTCAATTAAATCCGTACGCTAAATCAATTGAAGTACTTTCTATAGTTATATTAGCTTACTTATTTTATTTAGATTGGGAAAAGATGGTAATAGATATGAGAGTCTTATTGATTTTATTTTTACTTACTTTATTAAAATATTTTATATTAGGTTTATCTTATACAGATTTTTTTTTTAATTATTCTACAGCTATGTTCCTAGGATTCATTTTTCTTTTTATAGTAAGTTTTCTTTATAAACAAGTAAAGGACGTTGAAGGAATGGGATCTGGGGATCCCTATTTAGCTGGGGTTTTGGGATTTATATTGGGTATTAACTTGATGCTACCGGTTATTGCTTTTGGTTCTATTTTAGGAATTTGTTATCACTTTTTTAGTATGAGAAAAAAAGCTTTTAATCTTCAGAAGAAGGTTCCTTTTGGTTCATTTTTAATATTAGCAGCAATTATAATAAATATATTTGATATATTATTATTACCTAATTTTACCTTCACTTTTTAACTTATTGATAGATGCCTCCATTAACACCATTCCCTGGGCAGAACTAGTTTGCATAATATTATGAATTTGGTGGATCTTACTATCTCTTATTAAATTTGCTATAGCTAAATTATTTAGCATTATTTCAAAAGCCGCATGTCTGGAATTACCATCAGCTGACGTCAATAATTTTTGTGTTACCACTGCAGCAAGAGAGTCTGCCAATTGTGCTCTTACTTGATCTTGTTGGACAGCTGGAAAAACATCAATAATTCTACTTACTGATGATGGTGCTGTATTAGTATGCAAAGTTCCCATTACTAAATGTCCTGTTTCAGCAGCCGTTAAAGCTAAAGAAATAGTTTCCATATCTCTTAGCTCTCCCATTAATATTACATCAGGATCTTCTCTAAGTGCAGCTTTTAGTGCTGAACTAAAATTATCAGTATGATTGCCTACTTGTCTTTGAGAGATAATACTTTTTTTATCTTTATGTACAAACTCAATAGGATCTTCTATTGTAATAATATTGTGATTATAAGCTTCATTTATTATATCCAATAATATAGCCTGCGTAGTAGACTTTCCCGATCCTGTAGGACCAGTCACAAGAACAAGTCCTTTTGTTAATGAGCTTAATTCCATAATCGCATTTGGCAACAATATGCTTTTTGGTAACTCATTTGGTATAATTCTCATTACTAAAGATGGGCCTGCTAATGAATTGAATGCATTTATTCTTAGTCTTTCTTTATCTATTTCTGCTGCAAAGTCTACAGAACCAATAGTATGTAAGTCATCGAGCATACTTTTATCCAAATTTTCTTTTAAAAATTTATCTATAATATCTTTTTTAACCACATTAGGTCCAGCTTGGGTAATTATTCCATTTAATCTGATATGAGGACAATACCCTGCTCTAATATGTATATCTGAAGGTTTTTCTGATTTTAATATATTTTTAACTATTAAATTAATGGTCATTTTAATCGACTAAATAAATACTTTTACTATCTTTATCTGTTTTTAAATTATTATATCCCACAACAATTTTGTCTTTATCTATATGATATAAAATATAACCTTCTTTACCGAGTCTATCTCCAAAAGTTATTACCTGATCTTGAATATCATCTGTACTGACAACCGCAAATGAGTTTTCCTTGTTTTGTCCAATAAAAATGCCTTTTAATTGATATTCATCTGCAGCTAAGTAAGTCAAAGGATTTAAAATAATTTTTCCACTTTTTTTTCTTATAGGTTCACTTGAAGGTCTTTGAACTGGATCATTTTTTCTTGTTGGTGCTTCTAGTTCTTGAAATGGATCATTTTCTATATTTTGGGCCAATAAAGTATTTAATAACATCATAGTTAAACTAGTAAAAATAGTATTTTTCATAAAAGTTATTAACATATTTTAATTATCCTTATTTAATTTTTCAACTGCAGGTACATTCAATGTTGCATTTATAATAACATTATTTCTTAAAAAACTATCCTTAGATATTATTTCCTCTTTATAAACTACAACTTTATTATTATTAGATAAATCTTCTCTTAGTTTTAGATAATCTGAAAATTTACCTTGTACAGAATAATACACTTCAAAAGTTTTTAATAGATTTGTAGAATTATTTTTTTTATTGTTAGTTTCTTGTGGCTCTAATATTTTCTTATCAACTTTTTTAATTTTTAAATTATTTTCACTAGATAACAAACTAAGATTAGAGTAAAAAGAGTCAATTTCCTCTAATAAATAATAACTATCTGAAGCATTATTATAATTAGATTTAATTTTTTTTAAATTCTT
>CACGBM010000020.1 GCA_902571315.1 Rhodospirillaceae bacterium | reverse complement strand
GTAGGTATTAATAAAGGTATAAAAGGCGTAAGTTATGGAGGGTCAAATAGACTTCGTAATGCTTTGCTTGTAGCTGCAGGTAAATCTGGATATGGTGTTAAAACTTTACCTAAAGATCATGGAGTTGGTATTTCTGTTGTTTCTTCTCAGGAAAGACAGTCCCCTGGATGGACAGCATGTATCGCGGAAATTCATCTAAATAAAAAAAATGGAATAATTACGCCAAAGAAGCTTACTATAGCAATGGACGTCGGTACAGCTATTAACCCAAGAAATATCAAAGCTCAAATAGAGGGCTCAGCATTATATGGAATTTCTCAGGTACTCTATGAAAATATTACTATGAAAAATGGATCAATAGAACAAACTAACTTTGATACCTGGACACCTATGAGAATTAATCAGGCACCTGAAATAGAGCCAATAATTATAGAGAATGGACATTATCCTGTAGGTGCTGGTGAGGCAGCTATGACAGCTATTGGGCCTGCTATTGCTAATGCTATTCACAATATAAGTGGTATTAGAATCCGTTCACTACCGATAACGCCTGAAAAAGTTTTGCAAGCTTTAAAAAAAGCTTAGAAATAAAAGAAATTATTTTTAAATCAAAACAGCGCTAGGCTATTATAAATGTAATAAATTTATTATTATTTGTTCAAGGGTAGTTCTTGTAATAGCAATCTTGCTCTAATTTGGAGCAGATGGCTCATTTTTAATCTGGCATCTTCTTAGATTTAATTCGAGCCCTCTTTCATATTTGTTGCACCCCATAGTCCCAATAAAGCAGTCGGAAATAATAATCTCTCGAACATCTGCTACTTGAGTAGCTGAGTTAAAAGTAATTAATGTTTTATATTTACAGACATTTAACTCTTTATCACTACAAGCTAGATATGTTGAGTTTGGTAAAAAATATTCAATTTTATTATTAATTTCTTTTACGTTTTTTATTGGTTGCCAGTTAGAATCAATTTTTTTAAAATAAAACTCACTATGATTATTATATCTATCTATCTTATATGAATAACCATTTTCACATTCAAATATTATCGCATTAGTGCTTATAGAATATAAAAAAATAAATGTAATTAAAGAACAAAGTTGTATAAAAATCTTTTTCATTGCATTTTAATTACAAATATTCATCTACTGCTAATAAAGCAGCATTAGCACATTGCTCATCTTCATCTCCTGTAGCTCCACTAACTCCAATAGCTCCTAAAAGTATACCATTTTTAGTTTTTATGGGTAATCCTCCAGGGAAAGCAACTATGTTTTCTGAATGTGCTAGTCCAGGTACTCTTCCAGGTTTGCCATCTTTTCCATAAACAATATCTTGAATTGTTCTGGTAGGCACCGGAATGCCTGCAGAGGAGTTAGCTTTTGCAATAGCGATATCTATACTTAATAAAAATGAATTATTCTGTCTTCTAAATAAAACTAAATCTCCGCCAGAGTCAACTATTGCAATATTAACAGGTCTATAACCTGTTTTCTCTTGATGGCTTTCACAAGCATCAGCCATAATTTTTGCAATTTTTAGATTAATAACGGGCTTCATTTGGATACTATTATCTTGGCCAAAAGTTATGAAGCTAAAGTTAAAAAGAATTAAAAAAATAAAAATTTTTTTAAGCATATGATTACTCCTTTTATGTATAAATGTTATTATACTAAATTAATTATGAAAAAAGCGATAGTAATATATCCTGTCTTAGAAAATCTAGATAAAAATTTAATAGAGAATAAATTAATAGAAACTTGTAACTTAGCAGAGGCTATTTATTTAGATGTTATTCATAAAGAGTATTTTAAACTCAATAAACCGGACCCTAGAGCTTTAATGAGAAAAGGAAAGGTAAACTACTTTTTAGAACTTTTTAATGATTTTAATTTTAAAGGTAATGATAGTATTCTTATTTTTGCAATTGATATTTCTCCTATACAACAAAGAAATTTAGAAAAGATATATAAAATAAAAATTTTAGATAAAACTAGTTTAATATTGGAAATTTTTGGAGAACGTGCTTTTTCTAAAATAGGTAGAATACAAGTTGAATTAGCTCATTTGAGTTGGCAGAAAAGTAGATTAGTTAGAAGTTGGACACACTTAGAAAGGCAAAGAGGAGGTTTTGGTTTTTTAGGTGGACCAGGTGAGTCTCAAATAGAGTTAGATAAGAGGATGATTAATAAAAGAATAAAGCAATTAAAGTTTTTAATTTTAAAAGCAAAAAAAACTAGAGAAATTCAATACAATAATAGACAGAAAAAAAGAGTGCCAGTTGTTTCTCTGCTAGGTTACACTAATGCGGGTAAGTCTACACTATTCAACTCCTTAACTAAATTAAAGGTAAGTGCAAAAAATAAGTTATTTGAAACTTTAGATACAAAGATTTCTTATTTTTATTTACCTCTAACAAAAAAAGCATATATAAATGATACTGTGGGCTTTATATCTGATCTACCTACTTTATTAGTTGAAGCTTTTAAAAGCACTTTGGATGAGGTTACTAAAGCTGATTTATTAATTCACGTTAGAGACATTAGTATAAGCAATCATGAAGAACAAAAAACTGATGTTTTGAATGTTTTAAAACAATTAAATATTATTCCTAATACAATTGAAGGTCCCCCTATGATAGAAGTGATAAATAAAGTGGATGTAAGTAATGCTGAGAGTAAAAACTTTTTTAAAAATAAAAAAAATACTTTTTTGATATCTGCTAAAACTGGAGAGGGTATTGAAAGTTTAAAAAAAGGAATAGATAAAATTTTGCATTCTTTCTCAGTTTAATATTTTTTTAAAAAAAAATTATGTTAATATAGAAAAATAAAAATAATATGAATAATATCAACAAATTTTTTATAAATGGAAAATGGGTAGAGCCTAATTCTAATGAGACCTTATCAGTTATTAATCCGGCTACTGAGGAAGTCATTTGTGATATAAGCTTAGGTAATCAATCAGATCTTGATACTGCTGTTGCTGCAGCTAGAGATGCATTTATTAATTATAGTAAATCTTCTAAAGAAGACAGATTAAATATTTTAGAAAGAATAATATCATCATATAAAAAAAGAATGGATGATTTATCCAATGCTGTAACAATTGAAATGGGTGCGCCTAAAACATTATCAGAAAAAGCACAAGTTCCATCTGGTCTTGGCCATTTTATGCAAGCTAAAAAGATTTTAGAAAATTTTAGTTTTGAAAAAGTGGTAAATTCTTCAATAGTTCAAAAAGAACCAGTAGGCGTTTGTGGTTTAATAACACCATGGAATTGGCCACTTAACCAAATTGCTTGTAAGGTTGCTCCTGCATTGGCTGCAGGATGCACAATGATACTTAAACCCAGTGAAGAGGCTCCATTAAGCGCTATTATTTTCGCAGAAATTATTGAAGATGCTAAACTGCCTGATGGTATCTTTAATTTAATTAATGGGAATGGAAGTGAATTAGGTGTAAGTATGAGCAAACATCTTGGTATAGATATGATGTCTTTTACTGGATCAACTAGAGCAGGTGTATCTGTAGCCAAGAACTCTGCTGATACTGTAAAAAGGGTTACACAGGAATTAGGAGGAAAATCTGCTAATATTATTTTAGATGATGTAGATTTTGCAAAGGCAGTATCTAAAGGTATATTCCATTGCATGAATAATACTGGGCAATCTTGCAATGCTCCTACCAGAATGTTAATACCTGCTGATAAGATGGACGAAGCCATAAATATATCTAAAGAAACTGTTTTAAAACTTAAAGTTGGTAACCCTCAAGATGAAAATATAAGTATGGGTCCAGTAGTTAATAAAAATCAGTTTTTAAAAGTTAAAGAATATATTAGTAGAGGAATAGAAGAGGGGGCAACCTTAGTTACAGACAGAGAAGAAACTATTAAAGATAATGAGAAGGGCTATTTTATTAGTCCTACAATATTTGCTAATGTGACAAAGGACATGACAATTTCTAAAGAAGAAATATTTGGTCCAGTGTTAAGTATTATTGGTTATCATTCAGAAGAAGAAGCAATAGATATAGCTAACGATAGTATTTATGGACTTTCAGGATATATTTCTTCTAATGATACTACTAAAGCTAAACAGTTTGCTAGTAAGTTACGTACTGGAATGGTGCATATAAATTATGCTCCTGTTGATCAGTCTTTACCGTTTGGTGGTTATAAAATGTCTGGAAACGGAAGAGAATGGGGTGAACATGGTATAGAAGATTTTCTAGAAACAAAAGCTATAATTGGTATAAATAATAATACCTAAGTAATTGTTTTTAAATACTAATTTAAATCTACATAATTGTAATCAATTTCTTGATTATTTATCCCTCTTCTAGGTTTAGTTATCCAACTAGCAGTTTTGCTTGGATCTAATTCCTGGATCATTAAGCTATTTATAAACTTTTTATCATTTTCTGAAGGTAACCAACTAGCAAGTTTCCTGTTATAAATATCTTGATTTATAAATTCACCTTTAGGATTAATTGACAAATTTGCCCAAACACCAATATTTCTTCTGAATTTTGTAGAAGGTAGTGCTAAACTATATTCTTCGTATCCATATTTTTTAATTAATCTATTCCATCTTTTGATACCTATGTTGCAATCATCTACGTATGCCTGTCTTGTTATTTCATTCATAGCATTACGCATTGGTACTTTTTTATTTATTAATTTGCCATTTTCAAATGCTTCTATATCAAATAATGTATTTTTTTCGCTATGATCATTATATCTAAACTCATCAGGTCTTCCCTTTAATCCATTAGCAAATGCAGTTGCAGCATTAGTCGATATTTCTGATCCAAATAGATCTAAAGAAGAAGAAAACCAAAAGTTAATATATTTTTGAATTGTTACTAAATCTACAGCTCCAGCATTTCTTATATTATCTACAGAGTCTGTTTTTAATTCTTTCATTTTTTCTAATGTTCTTTCTATCATTCTAGTAATACCAGACTCCCCAACTTGCATATGATGAGCTTCCTCAGTAAGCATAAACTGGCAGGTCCTTGCTAAAGGATCAAAGCTACTTTCAGCCAATGATTTTAATTGATACTTTCCATCTCTATCGGTAAAGTAAGTAAACATGAAAAAACTTACCCAGTCTGAAATAGGCTCATTAAAAGTACCTAAAATTCTTGGGTTATCTTGATCACCTGAATTTCTTTCTAATAGAGATTCAGCTTCTTCTCTACCATCTCTTCCAAAATAAGCATGTAATAGATAAACCATTGCCCACAAATGTCTACCTTCTTCAACATTAACTTGGAATAAGTTTCTTAAATCAAATAATGATGGACAAGTTTTACCAAGCATTCTTTGCTGTTCAACGGAGGCAGGTTCAGTATCACCCTGAGTAACAATTAATCTTCTTAATACAGATCTGTAATCTCCAGGAACTTGTTGCCAAACAGGTTTACCAATATTATCACCAAAATGTATTTTTTTATCTTTAACTTGGTCAGCTAAAAATATTCCCCATCTATATTCAGGCATCTTAACTTTTCCATAAGAAGCCCATCCTGCTGCATCAACTGAAACTGCTGTTCTTAAATACACATCATAAGATTGAAAACCATCTGGCCCCATATCATTCCACCAAGATTTAAATTTTGGTTGCCAATGTTCTAAGGCTCTTTGCAAGGACAAGTCATTGCTTAAGTCTACATTGTTAGGAATTTTTTCTTGATAATTTAGATTACTCATAAGTTACACCCTCTTGTTGTCAAATTTAGCTTTACTGCCTGTTCCAAATAATTTTAATGCTCCTTCATCACTTGATGCGTTAGGTCTATTAAATATCCAGTTCTGCCAGGCAGATAGTCTACCGAATATTTTTGTTTCACAAGATTCTTTACCTGGAAACCTTAAATTAGCTTCTAATCCAGTAAGTGCATCTGGTGAAAAAGACACTCTTTCTTCTATACTTAATCTAATTTCATCATTCCAATCTAAATCATCAGGAATAACAGTTATTAGTTCATGATTAAAGGCCTCTTCAGCATTTAGTTTTTTGTCACATAAGTCATGAAGTTTACTTAATTTAATATCATCATTATTAAATCTTGTTTGTAACCTAGTTTGGCCATTTACCATCTCAAGACTTTTAAAATTTAATTTACTTAAACTTATAAATGGCCCGCTTTTATTTTCATTTAATAAAGCATTATTTATCATGTAAGTACGATCAGCGCAAAAAAGAAGCTCTGATAAAAAGCCAGCAAAACAACTTTTATTATCAACAATTGTAAATATTGTTCTTGATGAAATATCAAGTCTTGAAAATGTTCTTCTCATAAAACCAATGATTTCGTTCACTAGCCAATTATCTTTATTTTCTTCTAGTAAATTAGTAAGTTTTTGTATAACTGTTGATGAGCCTTCGGAATGTATAGTTATAACACCAGTTTCAAGTTCATTAGCTCTTAACATTAATATTAAATCATCTAATTCTCTAACAAATTTTAAAACCCAATATTCTGAGCCTTTTTCTACTAATTCATTAATTGCAATAATTTCATTTTCTTCTGGTCCATGTATTTTAATTTCAGCTACTCTACTGTTTTTATTCAAAATACAAGATATAGTTTCATAATTAATATTTTTATCAGTAATAGTTCTTTTAATATTGTTTAGAGTAATTCCACTACTACCATTGCGAAGTTTAACCTTACTTTCTAAAAACGATACTCTTTCATCAATAAGACTATTAAATTTAGAAGGCGGAGCAATATAATCTACTAAATTCCAATCTAGTGCTTTTTTTCCCCTTACGCCATCGGCATTTGTACAAAATATATCAGCTATATCTTTTCTAACTTTACGTTTATCTGTTAATCTTGTTAGTCCTCCTGTTCCAGGTAAAACTCCTAACAATGGAACTTCTGGAAGGCTAACGGTGCTTGAACGATCATCAACTAATAGAATTTCATCGCATGCAAGAGCTACCTCATATCCACCACCTGCACAAATACCATTAACTGCAGCAATAAACTTTAAAGAACCAGAATTACTTGAGTCCTCAAATCCATTTCTAGTTTCATTCGTAAACTTACAAAAATTAACTTTCCAGGAATGTTCAGACATACCTAACATATATATGTTTGCTCCAGCAGAGAAGTTTTTTTCCTGCTTTGAGGTTATCACAACAACCTTGACCTGAGGTTGTTCGAATCTTATTCTTTGAATTAAATCGTTTAATTCAATATCTACTCCTAAATCATAAGAGTTAAGTTTTAACTCATATCCAGGCCGGATGCCTTCATTTTCGGCTACATCAAGAAAAATAGTCGCTCTACTACCTTCAATTAATTGCTCCCAGTGTTTATAGTTATTGGGATCTCTATCAAATGTCACTATTTCATTTTTCATATATGTAATATAGTACATAAATTTATTTATTAAAAGTATTAATTTTTTATTAGGTATTTCAAATCCTTATATGATGTACCAGGATTTTTATCTTTAGTATTTAATATAACATCTGCTTGACTGTATAAATTTTTTCTTTCTTTAAGAATATTATTTAAATCATCCATCGCTTTTGGGTTAGAGGCCATAGGCCTTAAATCCCCTTGTTTAATGACTCTTTCCATATGTTCTTTAGGCGTAGCTTTAATCCAAATTGTAAAAAAATTATTTAATACAAAATCAAAAGTTTGTTTTTCTGAAACCATACTTCCACCAGTAAGTATGATAAGTTTTTTATTTTTTTTTGATAGGTTAAATATAGCATTATACTCTAATCTTCTGTACATGCTTTGACCACCTAGTTCCATTATTTCATTAATTTTCATGCCGGATTCTTTTTCAATTTCATTTGTAATTTCATATAATGGCATATTGAATTCTTCACTAAACATAGAGCCTAAAGTAGTTTTACCAGCGCCTCTTAAGCCTATTAACGCTATTTTATTTTTATTTATTTTCTTTGGCTGTTCTTTATCAAATTTATTTAAAAATAATAATATTTCTTTAAGTTGAACATTATTATACTGGTCAATTTTATTTTTAACTAAGTTCTTTTTATTTTCACTATTTTCTGTAAAGATTAGCTCTTTAAATGTAATATTTAAAGCATATGCAATATTCTTTAATACAGAGATAGTAGGGTTGCCATTACCCGATTCTAATTTAGCTAAATAACGTAAAGATATTTTTGATTTTATTGCTAATATATCTCTTGTAATACCTCTTTGAATTCTAATTTTCTTTATAATCAGGCCTATATTTGCTAGAAGTTTTTTTTCCTTTTCAATCTTTAATGATGAGTTTAGAGTAAAGTTTTTTTTATAATTTGGCATTGTAGTCATATTTACTAACTATTGATTTATGAACTATAATGCATATAATAATAAAAAACAATTTATTATTTTATGACAAAAAATCTTAATATTTATGTAGCAACAATGACTGGGACTGCTTTGATGGTTGCCGATGAAATAGAAGACTTCTGTAAAACTGAGGGAATCAATACAAATATAGTTGAAATGGATGCTTTAGAACCTAAAAATTTAGAGAATATAAATGCACCCATTTTAATTGTTTCCTCTACATATGGGCAAGGAGATGTGCCAGATGGCAGTAAAAACTTTTATAATAACTTAAAGTCTAGTAACATAAGCTTAGAGCATATTAAATATGCTGTTTTTGGATTAGGTGATATGACATATAAAGATACTTTCGCTTATGGTGGAAAAAAATTTGATCATTTATTTTTAGAGTTAAAAGCCAACAGGATAGGGGAACCGTTTTATCATGATGCATCAGATGGTTCTTTGCCTGAAGAGGAAGCGGTTAATTGGTTTAAAGAAAAAATATTTGAGCTTTTATAACTAATGAAGCAAGAAGATAATAAAGAATTTAATGCGGCCTACG
This sequence comes from Rhodospirillaceae bacterium, assembly GCA_902571315.1. Taxonomy (GTDB): domain Bacteria; phylum Pseudomonadota; class Alphaproteobacteria; order TMED109; family TMED109; genus TMED131. The sequence continues at coordinate 6,646 of CACGBM010000020.1, read as the reverse complement.
ACCTTATTCATAAAAATTCAATCAAAATACCTGATAAAATAGCATTTATAGATGATGACCAAACTATAAACTATTCTAATCTGAGCAAAAAAGTAAAAAGCTTTTCCAATCAAATTTTTAAATTAGGATTAAAAGAAAAAGATCGAATAATTATATGTATGTTTGATTGCATTAATTTTCCTATAACTTTTCTTGGTTCAATTTGGTCAAATATTATTCCAATATGTGTTAATACTATGCTTCCTAAACAAGATTTAGAGTACATGTTAAGAGATTCACAGGCAAAGGCAGTTATTTGTTCTAAAGATTTACTAGAAGTATTTATAGAAATCAAAAATTCATTGGATAATGAAACTCTTATTATTTCTGAAGAAGGTGAGAAGGTAACAACAAATAATAATAAAGTATATGATTTAAGTTTTTTAATAAATTCAAATGAATATAACTTAAATCCATCTCAAACCTTTGAAAGTTCTGAATGCTTTTGGCTATACTCTTCAGGATCTACAGGGAAACCTAAAGGAACAATTCATATTCATAAAAGCTTAAAGAATACTTCAACATATTATGCTAAAAAAATACTCAAAATTACTAGTGAAGATATTTTCTTTTCAGCAGCAAAACTTTTTTTTGCATATGGATTAGGAAATGCATTAACCTTTCCTTTAAGCATTGGAGGTACTAGTATTTTGTCAAAAGATAGGCCAACAGTAGAGATAGTAAATAACAAAATAAAGCATAATAATGTAACTATTTTTTTTGGAGTTCCCACACTTTATGCAGCAATGTTGAACTCCAATTTAAAAACTGAAGACTTTAAATCTCTTAGACTATCTGTATCAGCTGGAGAGGCTTTGCCAGAGCATTTATGTAATAAATGGAGTAAAACAATTGGGTCTAACGTTTTAGATGGAATAGGCTCTACAGAAATGCTTCATATTTTTATTTCTAATTACATAGATTTAATTACACCTGGCTCATCTGGAAAACCCGTGCCTGGTTATGAAGTAAGGTTAATGAAAGAGGATAATAGTGAAGCTGATATGAATGAAATTGGAGAGCTAGAGGTAAAAGGACCTACCTCCGCAATTTCTTATTGGAACAAACCAGAGAAAACAGAAGCTACTTTCATAGGTGATTGGGTTAAAACGGGAGATAAATATACTAAAGATGCCAATGGTATTTACAAATATTGTGGACGCTCAGATGATATGATGAAAGTTTCTGGTCAATACGTTTCTCCTTTTGAAATAGAGGAGGCTTTACAAAGTCATAAGTATGTTTTAGAAGCTGCTGTTGTAGGAAAAAAAGATAAAGATGAACTGTTAAAACCAAAAGCCTTTGTTGTTCTTAATGACAATAACAATGCGACAAATTTAGAAAAAGAATTAACTGCACATGTTAAAAAAATACTTACTCCATTTAAATATCCTCGATGGTATGAGTTTGTATCTAGTTTACCGAAAACTGCTACTGGAAAAATACAGAGATATAAATTAAGAATAGAAAAATGAAAATTATTAATGAATTCTGTTTAGTAAAAGATAAAAAAATAGAATTTGTATTAATAAAATCAGAAAATAAAACTAGTTTATCACCTTTGGTATTATTACATGAAGGTTTAGGTAGTGTGGCATTATGGAAAAATTTTCCTGAAGTTTTATCAAAATTTCTACAAAGAGATATTTTAGTTTATTCAAGGATTGGTATGGGTAACTCCTCCCCAATTGAAGGCAAAAGAGAAATTAACTTTATGCATGATGAAGCCTTAATTTATCTTAAAAATATTATTGAAAATTATTGTGATAAAGAGCCAGTCTTATTTGGTCACTCAGATGGAGCATCTATTTCTATTATATATGCAGGATCAAACCTACCATTACAATCCTTAATTCTAGAGGCTCCTCATGTAATGGTTGAAGAAATAACTACTAAAGAAATAAAAAAATTATTTGAAAGTTGGTCATCAACAAACTTGAAATCAAAGTTAGAAAAGTATCATAAAAATGTTGATAGTTCTTTTAATGAATGGTGTGCAATTTGGTTATCAAATAACTTTAAAGAATGGAATATTGAAAAATATATTCAAAATATTAAGGTTCCTGTTTTAGCGATACAAGGATTAAATGATCAATATGGGTCTTTATACCATATAGAAGCTCTAGAAAAAAATGTTAAAAATATCTTTGAAAAAGTATTAATTGATAATTGTAAACATTCTCCCCATCTTGAGTTCGAAAGTTTAGTTTTAAAAAAAGTAAAAAATTTTTTAATTAAAATTAATTAATAATCATATACATTTACTAATTTCTTTAATTAAATCAGAGGCTATTAATGTTTTATGGTTTTTATTTAAAATATTCTTAGCACAGTTTGTATGAATTTGAACTGCTTTTATTTCTGGTTTCTTTATCTTCTGGCATAACATACCTCCAACTATTCCTGATAGGACATCTCCAGTACCTGCAGTTGATAATATACTATTAGAAAAATTATTTATAAAAATTTCTTTCCTTAATATAATTGTTCCAGCTCCTTTTAATATCCAAGTTCCACCATATTTTTTTTTAAGTTTTTTTATTGCCTTAAATCTGTCTGAAAATTCACAGTTTAATAAAGTTCTTGCTTCTCCATGATGAGGTGTATAAATAGTTTCTGAGGTTCTTTTTTTATTAAAATTTTTTGACAACCAGTTTAAGCCATCCGCATCAAGAACTATTGGTTTATTTGTTTTCCATAAATACCTTAAGACCTCATCAGCGTTTTTACCTAAGCCAGGCCCCATAACAATAGCACTTATTTTTGGCAATATTTTTTTTAATTCTATTAAACTATTTTTAATAAAAATTATTTCATTATTTTTTTTTTTTGAATTATTTAAAATATAAACTTTTCCTACCCCAGTCCTTAGCGCTGCCAAACCAGATAAATTTGCTGCTCCTTCCATACCATCATACCCACCCACAATAAGTAAATTTCCAAAAGTTCCCTTATGAGAAATTCTATTTCTTTTTAATTGCTTATATTCAAATCCATTTAATAAATATGAAGTTCCTTTAGAAATTTTTTCTATATTTTTAAAGCCAAGATCCTGAAAAAAAATATCACCACAATACATTGGTCCTTTCCCTGTATAACAACCTTGTTTTTGTGTTAAACACATAATAGTTTGATCAGCATTAACTACATTATTAAAGGTCTCTCCATTTGAAGCATTTAAGCCTGAAGGTATATCAATTGATATAATAAATGCTTTATTTTTAAAGCTATTTGTCCATTTGATTGCCTCTAAAATTGAACCTTCAGGCTCTCTTGATAAGCCTATACCTAATATTGAGTCTATAATGATTGATCCTTTACTTACTAACTTTTTATTTGGCAGTTTTTTTTTTATTTTAATACCAAGGTTTTTTGCTAATAACTTTAATTGTTTTGAGGTTCCTTTACTTTCAATTAATTCTATACAATTTATATTATAATTATTTAAAAAGGCTTGAATGGCTAAAGCATATCCATCTCCTCCATTGTTGCCTGGGCCAATGAGTATAATTAAATCTTTCTTATTTAATTCATTTATGTGATTAAATATAGCAGTTCCAGCTTTGAACATTAGTGAAAGTTCAGTATTATTTTGACTTATAATTTTTTTTTCTAATTTTCTTGTTGTCTTTACATCGTACAGCATAGTTATTTAGATAACTTAATAATTTCTTTGCAGATATTGCTATTTTCATTTGCAAGTGTATCAATTAAAGTAAAGTGGTTGTCTCCTTTACTTGCAATTACTTTATACTTGTAATCGTTTTTAGTTAAAAAATCACAATAACTTATACTTTGATGTTTCCAACCTTCTGGCTCATTTTCGCCATATGATATAAATAAGGGTATTTTAAAAGTGGGTAGTTTATTTAAAGTAGTTTTTTCTTGAACTTCTTTATTAGATAAATTTAACTCTTTATTTACACTTATTTTTTGTACAATTTTTAAATTATATATACCACTAATTAGTGCTGCGCCCTGAAAGATTTTTTTAGGTAAATCATACTTACTCCAATCTATACTTAGCAAGTAAGAAACTAAGTGTGCTCCAGCAGAATGTCCAGAAATGGAAATTTTTTTATTATTACCTCCATAGTTTTTAGAATTATTAAAAATCCATATAATCCCTTCTATAGCTTGGTCACATATATCACTTAAAGTCACTTTTGGACATAAGTCATAATTAATATTAAAAAATAAAATATTATTTTTATTAAATGGAACAGACATATGAGCATGATAATCTTTATCTAATGCTCGCCAATAACCGCCATGAATGAATATATGTAAAGGTTTAAGATCCTCTTTATTATTTTTACCAAATATATCTAATTTTTGTAATGGTCCTTTCCCATATGCTATATTTTCATAAATATGAGTTTGCTTTTTCACATCTTTTGATTTTAATAAGCTATCTTCTAAGTAATGACTGAAATTTTCTACACTTTCTCTTGGATTAAAATTTTTTTCTAACTCTTCAGTTGATAGGTTATTATAATCCATTGCTAATTAGAAATTTCTTTGTAAATTCCATCTAAATCTAAATACATATTTTCATTATAGAAAAACTCATTACCTGACTTTTCTAGTGCTTGTAGCATTTTTGGCAACTCTTGATTTTTATCTAAACATTTCTTTATTACATTCTTTGGTCCTAGTTTATCAATAATTTCAAATGGTCCCATTTGCCATGCAAAACCCCAACGCATAGCTCTATCAATATTTAAAATATCATCTGCTATTTCTGGAATAAGATCAGCCGCATACAATAATGTCGATCCCATTACATTCCATACTAGATTTCCTAAATCACTATCTTCTAATATTATATTCAAATCTTTTTCAATTTGTATTTTTTTAAAAGTGTTCCATTCACCATTATCTAGGTCGAAAGTTTCTTTAACCTTTTTACCATTATCCAATTTTTTTATTCTATAAAAACCTCCTCCTGTTTTTCTTCCTAATTGTTTATTATTAAATAGATTTTGTTCCTCACTTGGTAGTTTAGTGAACGGCAACCCAGCATCATTATCTGGAAGGTTAGTTGCTAGGTTTTTTCCAACAGAGTGCATAACATCTAAACCTATTAAATCTATTAAACCATATAGACCAGTAGGAGGAAGACCAATAGGTTTTGAGAGTAATGAGTCTATTTCTTCTAATGAAATACCTTTTGACCTTGCAATTTTTCCTTCATGTAAGCCTTTTAACATAAAAAAACAGCCAATCCTATTTCCAATAAAGTTTACAGTATCCTTTCCATATACCACTCCTTTATTAAAAACTTTTGATAAGAATATACTTAGTTTATTTATAATTTCTTTATTGGTTTTTTCACCAGGAATTAATTCACATAGTTTCATCACCTCTACTGGATTAAAAAAATGTGTAATGCAAACATTTTTTAATAATTCTTCAGTCATATCTTTTGTAATATCTTTTAAAGGAATACCAGATGTATTTGAACTTACTATTGCATTAGCATTTCTGTGTTCTTCAATTTTTTTAAAAATATCTCTTTTAATATTAATTTCTTCTACTACTACTTCACATATCCAGTCATAGTTTTTTATTTTATGAAAATCATTTTCAAAGGTTCCTATTTCAACATTATTTATGTTTTTTAAATCAGAAAGTAGTGGTTTTTTTTCATTAATTATTCTTTCTTTACCCTTTTTAACGGCATCTTCAGATATGTCTAATAAGAGAACTTTACAATTATTATCTGCAGCCAACGCAGCAATACCAGCACCCATTGTTCCTGAACCCAAAACTGCAACCGAATTTATATCTTTATTCATAAGTATTCCTTTTACAAATTTATCATTGCTTACAAAAGTATTTTATTTGTTTATAATAATACAAAAATTTTATGTTTATGACTAGAAACTTTAAAAAAGATGGTACTACTATTAATGGCTTAATACTTTTATCAACTATTGATCAACTAAAACTTCTAGGAATAGTTGGAAGTGATATTTTAAAAGGTTTTAACGTATCAGAGATTAAGACAGAAGCATGGTATCCAAGAACTATTAGAGGACAAATTCATGAAGCAGTTAAAGATCGATTTGGTGAAAATGCATTATATTATTTAGGTGTTGAACAGTTTAATACTGAAGGAGCAGAAAATTTTTTTTATCAAGCGACTAAAAACCAAAAATTTAATACGCGAACATATAGAGAAGATTATACTAAAAGGAACATTCAAAATGCAAGAGTGATTAGAAATAGATTTTTAAAATTGTTAACATATGTTCATGGTAGAGGAAATATACCTAGCGCTAGAGCTACTATCAAAGCAAAAAATGATAAACCTAATGGTAGCTTTAAAATATTAGAAGAAGATACAATTAGATATTTTTTAACGAATGCAGTATTTGAAGGACATGATGATTTTAATAAAGGATCATTAATTAATCAAATAATACGTCATATAGGAGATGATTGGAATGTAGAAATTACTTTAGACAAAAAAAATACAGAATACAGACGAGGTATGACTACCAATGCATTTTTATGTACTTTTAAATATAGAAAAAAAAGGGAAAATTTAATTGACATACACCAAAACTTTAGAAATATGGCAAAAGATAATTTTTTGTAT